>NZ_JBHTCG010000017.1:0-156246 GCF_042665155.1 Sphaerisporangium rhizosphaerae
TTGCCGTGTCTGCCTGTGGAGGTGACGTCAGACACTCCGGGTCCTCCCGGGTGCAGTCGCCGGTGAAGCAGGAACTCCAGCCCGCGAGGGCCGGAATCCCCGTCCTTCAGGGCGGGGAGTAGTCAACAATGCTCCATCTCGGGGCAATTCGAGGGCTCGGAGGGGGCCGGTCGGTGCCATGAGTTCATCGGGGCCAGGCCGCTCCGGGGAGACCTCCACGATCACATTCAGCGGGAGGCGTCGGGCCGGTCGTCGGGGATCAGGCGCGTCAGGCTATCGATGGCGGGGAGCGCGGCGACCAGCGCGTTCCGCTCGTCTTCCGAGAGCTGGGTCAGCAGCCGGGCGAGCGCGTCGGTGCGCACCTTGCGCCGCGCGGCCAGGGCGGCGCGCCCGGCGTCGGTGATGTGCACCCGGACGACGCGTCCGTCCTCCGGATCGCCGCCCCGCTCGGCGAGGCCCGACTCCTGCAGCCGGGAGACGAGCTGGGTCATCGCCGGCTGGGTGACGCCCTCGCGCGCGGCGAGCTCCGTCAGACGGCAGGGGCCCGAACGCTCGAGCGTGGCCAGCGTCGCGGCCGAGGTGAGCGAGAGCTCCCCGCGAGCGGTCAGCCGCAACACCATGCGGGTGAGCCGTTCCAGGGCGGTCGTCACCTCGGTCGCCGGAAAGCGGCGCGTGTCCGCCATGACCGGAAAGTCCATAAGACACTTATATCAATGCGTTATGTATCCGGCCACCCCAGCCCCTGGCCGCCCTGGCCTGACCCGGGGGCGCGACCGGTCGTCGAGGGCGCCGGGCTCAGCGGCGGGGGTGTTTGAGCTTGATATTGCCCATGCCGACGCGGCCGCTGACGCGGAGCACCGGCAGGCCCGGCTCCGCCGCGGAGGTGATCTTGTTGACGACGTTGCCCATGCCGGTCGACACGTTCTCGACCATGACCGCCCAGCCCCGGGGCACGATGACGATGATGTTGCCCGGCCCGCAGGTGACGTTCAGCAGCACCTCGGGGTGCGGGCAGGTCGCCGCGGTGAAGTCGATCTTGATGTTGCCCCAGGTGCACTCGGCGACGATGTGCCGGGGGACCGTCCACTGGCCCGCCTGGGCGATGGAACCCGAGCCGGTGCGCAGCACCAGCGGCTCGGTGGCGGCGGCCATCACGGCGGTGGAGGGCCCCACGCGCGGCAGGTCCTCGATCAGCGCGTCCAGCTCGGCGTAGGTCCTGGCCGCGTAGGTCCGGTCGAGCCGCTCTTCCAGCTCTTCCAGAGTGATCCGGCCCTCGCCGGCGGCGATGCGCAGACGTTCGGACACGGCCTCCCGGTCGGCGTCCGACGCCCGTACGTTTCCGATCGCATCCGTCATATCACCACCGTAGCGAAGGATGCCGATCTGCCGGAGCCTCCGTACCGTAGAGATCGTGGCCGGGGGCGCGGGACAGGACGGGCGATTGTGCGGTACGACGGGAAGCGTGGCGGAACCTCCTCGCACTACCATCTCGGCTGCCCGGGATCCTATTGGTGTGATCGGCACCGGAACGGTGGAGATGGACGGTCGTGAACGTCGGCGGTTGCCCCCTGGCGTGCGCCCGTTGTTCGGCGACGGCGGCGAAGGGCGGACGCTTTCGGTTGAGTTGCCCGCCGGGTCGGTCGTGTGGCCCGACCCCACCTACCTCCGCTTCCCCTCGGCGGTCCGCGGCCGTCCGGCCTTCTGGCTGAGCGAGGCGCCCGCGACCGGCTCCCTGTACGCGCGGCTGCGGGCCGAGCATTCCCGTTCGGGGCTGTGGCCGGTGCTGCTGGAGGAGTCGGTGCAGCCGTGGTCGGTCGGGCAGATCGCCCCCGACGCCGCCGCGGAGATCGACAACTACAACGTCGGCGCCTTCATGGAAGAGGTGTGGGCCGACTGGGTCCAGCGGGCGTCGGAGGACCAGATCGAGATCCTCGACCCTTTCGGCCCCCTCTGCCCGGGCCCCGCGGAACCCACGGAGCTCGTGGAACCTGGCGGGACGAGGCCCGACCCCGGCGCGGTGGCCGACTGGTACGCCGCCACGCTGGCCGAGCAGGGCATGCCCGTGGGCCTGGCGGCGGTCGACCGCGGGGCCGACGCCCTGGCCGTCATGGGATGGCAGGGCGCGCTGCACCACAACGAGTGGAACGTCCCGCTCGCCGCCGTGGTGCGAAGCTGGGAGGACCGCTTCGGCGCGCGGCTGGTCTGCATGGGGTTCAACACGCTGGAGCTCAGCGTGGCGGCGCCGCCCACCACCGCGCACCACGCCGTCCACGTCGCAGCCGAGCACTGGGCGTTCTGCCCGGACGCCATCATCCAGGGCGCCGGCACCCTCCAGGACTACGCCGAGCAGCTCCGCGGCCGGCACACCTGGTCCTTCTGGTGGGACTGACCTCCGGCGGCGGAGAGCGACCCTGGACGGCGCGGCATGCCGGGAGAGATCGTCCGGGCCGCCCGTGAGATGATGGGCGCGTGCTTCGCCGGATCGGGTGTGACGTGGACGACGGGCGGGGCGCAGGCGCCGCGGGCCCGGCGGGCCGTCACGCGCGAGTCGCCGCGAGGCCGAGTGATCGCCCGTCAACCACCAGGAGGTCCGCATGACTGCCGACGCGCCCGAGCCGGCGACCGAGACCCGGGCCGCCGGAACGCCCGCGACCGACGCGCGGAGCGCCGACACCCCAGACACCCCTGGCAACCCGGACACCGCCGGTACCGAGGCCTCCGCGGCGGACGTTTCCGGCCCTGAGACCCCCGACGACGAGCTGAAGCGGAAGTTCCGCGAGGCCCTCGAGCGCAAGCGACGCACCCAGGCCGACTCGAACGGCGGCGGTCGCGGCAAGGACGGCTCCAAGATCCACGGCACCCACGGACCGGCCGCGGGCAAGCGTTCGTTCCGCCGCAAGAGCGGCGGCTGACCGCCCTCAGCGCGGGCCGGCCCTTCTGGAACAGCAGGGCCACCTCGCCAGGTCGGGCCTCCTGGGGCGGCGGGTCATGCGGTCGGCCGGGATTCCCAGGACGGCACGGTCACCTCGCCGGGCCGGGACTCCCGGAGCGGCGGGGTCATCCGCTTAGGCCGGGACGTCAGGGCAGCGGGGATCCAGTCGGGGCGGGACGTCTAGGGCAGCGGGGCCATCCAGTCGGGCCGGGACGTCTAGGGCAGCGGGGTCACCTGGTCGCCCAGGCGCACTTCGCCCGGGCCTTCGGGGATCAGGCGGACGCCGAAGAACACCCTCCCGTCCCACTTGCGATGCCGCGAGAGGGTGCGCACCGGTTCGCTGCCCGGCGTGAGCGTGCGGGTGTCGATGGTGGTGAGCACGCAGCGGTCGCAGTGCTCGGCGAAGCGGTAGCCGACCTCGCCGATGCGCACGCGCGTCCAGGAGTCCTCGGCGAACGGCTCACCGCCGTCGACGACGACGTTCGGCCGGAACCGGTGCATCGGCAGCGCCGCGGGCGGCTCCTCGCCGCGCTCGACGGCGTCCTGGGCGATCCAGTCGTCCAGTGACCGCAGCGACGCCAGGGAGGTCAGCAGCAGCGGTCCGTCGTCCTGGAGCACCATGGTGTCGCCGGGCCGGCCGCCGTGCGACGGGCCGACCGGGCGCCGCCGCGGGTCCTCCAGCCACACCAGCCGGGCGGGCGTGCCGAGCGCCCGCGACATCCACCGGTCGGCAGCTTCGTCCGCTCCTACCGCCACGTCCAGGCGGTCGAAGCGCGCCGGCCGGCGCGGACCGCCGACGGGCGGGCTCACCTCGATCGGCGCGAGCCCGGGCGCGGCCAGCGTGATCGCGCCGGCGGCGGCGGGCGTGGCGGTCATCCCGAGCATCGCGTGCAGATCTCGCGCGGTGTGGACCTGGCCGTCCTCGGCCGTGACCGCCCAGCGACGGTCGCCGGCGAGGCCCCAGGGCTCCACGGCGGCCGTGTCCACCGTCACCCCGCCGAGGGACTTGACCGGATAGATGTTGATCTCCGTCACGCGCACGAACCCACGGTAACCTTCGACTATTTGGGAGCGCTCCCACCTGGCTCGATGGACACTCCTCCCAAATGCCGAAAATGGGCCTCTCCATCGTCATTGGGCGGCATTCGCCCCCAGATCACGACAGAACACCGCCGCGTGTGCCCCCCAGATCGGGGAACAATCTTGTTGCGAGTGATTCACATCACTGACTTATTGCCGTAATGTGTGTGGGAGCGCTCCCACTAAGGAGATTCCCGGTGTCCGTCACCTTCCCCGCGAATCGCACGACCGGAGCGGACGTGCTCAGTGGCCTCCCCCTGCGGACGGCCGAATGGATACTGTCCGCGAGAGCCGAGAGCGTCCGCGCGGCACGTGCGCTGGTGGGCAGGGAACTGCGGAGCTGGGGCACCGGAGGGCTGGTCGACGACTGCACGCTGATCATCAGTGAGCTCGTCACCAACGCCATCCAGCACGGCGGCACGGCGTTCTCGCTCAGGCTCGGCAGTGACGGGAACTGGGTGTACGGCGAGGTCTTCGACGCGGGCGACGGCCTGCCCTGCGTGGGCTCGGAAGACCTGGACGCCACCTGCGGGCGGGGTCTGCTGATCGTCGGCACGCTCGCCGATGACTGGGGCGTCGTCGAGGCCCAGGGCGGCGGCAAGATCGTGTGGTTCGTCGCGGGCCTCGGTGGCGAACCCGTGAGCTGACCTCGCGGTTCGGGGGTCTGTGAGGTCTCGCCGGGGCACGGTGATCACCGGGCGGTGCGTGCTTCGGCGATCCGGTACGGCTTGCGCCGATGGCGGAGCCCGCCCTCAGGGGCAGGAGCCCGCCCTCGGGCAGGCCGTACCGGTACCAATCTGTACCGGAACCTATCTCCCCGTGAGGACGGCCGTGGCGGCGCGCGGGGTCAGCGGAAGGCGTCCAGGCCCGTGACCGCCCGGCCGAGGGTGAGCGCGTGGACCTCCTCGGTGCCCTCGTAGGTGGCGACGGTCTCCAGGTTCACCATGTGGCGCATCACCGGATACTCCAGGGTGATGCCGTTGGCGCCGTGGATGCCGCGCGCGGTGGCCGCCACCCGCTGGGCCGCCCGCACGTTGGCGAGCTTGCCGAAGCTGACGTGCGCGTGGTGGGCGAGGCCGGCGTCCTTCAGCCGGCCGATGCGCAACGCCGTCATCATGGCGTGGTTGACGTCCACGAGCATGTCGGCGAGCTTGCGCTGGGTGAGCTGGAAGCCGCCGATCGGCCGGTCGAACTGCACCCGGCTCTTGGAGTAGTCGATCGAGGCCAGCAGGCAGGTGCGGGCCGCTCCCGCGACGCCCCAGACGATGCCGAACCGCGCCTCCGACAGGCACGACAGCGGCGCCTTCAGGCCCTCGGCGCCCGGCAGCAGCGCCTCCTTGGGCAGCCGCACCCCGTCGAGCACCAGCTCGGAGGTGATCGAGGCGCGCAGCGAGATCTTCTTGTGGATCACGTTGGCCGAGAACCCCGGGGCGGAGGTGGGGACCAGGAAGCCGCGGATGCCCTCGTCGGTCCTGGCCCACACGATCGCGACGTCGGCCACCGAGCCGTTCGTGATCCACATCTTGGTCCCGTCGAGCACCCAGTCGTCGCCGTCGCGGCGGGCGCGGGTGCGCATCGAGCCGGGGTCGCTGCCGGAGTCGGGCTCGGTCAGCCCGAAACAGCCCAGAGCCTCGCCGGTCACCATGCGCGGCAGCCACTCCTGCTTCTGCTCACCGCTCCCGTACTTGTGGATCGCGGTCATCGCCAGCGACCCCTGCACCGAGACGAAGCTGCGCAGCCCGCTGTCCACGGCCTCCAGCTCGCGGCAGGCCAGCCCGTAGCTCACCGCGTTGGTGCCCGCGCAGCCGTACCCGGACAGGTGCATGCCGAACACGCCGAGCTTGCCCATGCTGCGGGCCAGGCCGCGCGGGTCGGGGATCGTACCGGCATCGAACCAGTCGGCGACATGGGGGAGGAGCTCGGCGCTGCCGTAGTCGCGCACCGCGTCGCGGATCGCGCGCTCCTCGTCGGACAGCTCACCATCGACGTCGAGGAAGTCATGAGGGTTCATGCGGTCACCGTCATCGGTCGCGGAGGTGCCCGGTGCGGCGCTCCTGTTACCAGCACCCAATCACAGCCGCCCGGCCGCCGCGGGAGAGGGGATGGCCGGGACCCGCTCGGCCCCGGCCGGTGACCTCAGTCGAGATCCTGCCGCCGCTTGGCCCTGGGCGAGAGCCGCTTGAGCGCGCGGTCGAAGACGTCGCCGAAGGGGTTCTCCTGGACGAGGTAGGTCCAGGTGGCCGTGGGACGGCGAAGGCCGCTGTCGGGCGCGTCCAGACCGTCCGCGGTGATGGTCGCCGTGCGGAACGTCTCGACCGAGCGGCTCTCGATCTCCTCCATCAGGTGGCGGTAGGCGGAGACGCCCTCGCGGTGGAACTCCTCCAGGGGCCTGAGCTTGTGGCCGAGCGCCCGCAAATGGATGCCTTCTCGCACGTCGGACATGTAGCCCAGGTACTCGGTCCAGCAGCGGTCGAGGTGGAACAGGAGGATCTGGCGGGCCGCGTCCTTCAGCACGGGCTCCTTCACGCTCCCGGACAGCTCCTCCCAGCGGCCGGGGACGGCCTTGGCGAGCGCGTCGGCCGCGGAGTCGCCGTGCAGCACCTTGTCGCGCTGCTCCAGCACCAGGTCGCGCTGCTGCTCCAGGAGCCGGGTGTAGCGCCAGGTGTTGCGGTGGATCTCCAGGTGGGCGCCCTCGGCGACCCGCTGGGCGTGGCCGACGACGTACCCGGCCCGCTTGTGCAGGACGACCCCGTCGTCCCCCGCTTTGGGCAGGGCCTCGTCGGGGGCGTAGTGCGTGATCAGGGGGTCTTCGAGGCTGACCAGGAACACCGAGCCGCCCGGGTCGCCCTGGCGGCCGGCGCGCCCGCGCAGCTGGTCGTCCAGGCGGCTGCTCGCGTGCCTGCCCGAGCCGATGACGTACAGGCCGCCCAGCTCGGCGACGCCCTCGCCGAGGCGGATGTCGGTGCCCCGGCCGGCCATCTGCGTGGACACGGTGATCGCCGCCCGCTCGCCGGCGCGCGCGATGATCGCGGCCTCCTGCGCGTCGTTCTTGGCGTTGAGGACGACGCAGTCGAGGCCGTCGGCGGCCAGGTCGGCGGCCAGGCGCTCGGACTCCGACACGTCCAGGGTGCCGACCAGGATCGGCCGCCCGGTGGCGTGGACGCGGCCGATCTCCGCGGCCAGCGCGCGCTCCTTGTCGGCGACGGTGCCGTAGACGCGGTCGGGTTCGTCGACGCGCACGCACGGCTTGTTGGAGGGGATGACCGCGACCTTCAGCCCGTAGAACTCCCTGAGCTGCTCCTCGACCGCCACCGCCGTACCCGTCATGCCGCATATTTGGGGATATCTGCGGATGAGGCCCTGGATGGTGATCGAGTCGAGGATCTCGCCGGTCTCGCTGGCGGGCAGTGCCTCCTTGGCCTCCACGGCGGCCTGCAGGCCGTCGGGCCAGCGCTGGAGCGTCGCCACCCGGCCGCGGGACTGGCTGACCAGGTGGATGCGCCCGTCGCGCACCAGGTAGTCCACATCGCGGGTGAGCAGGGCATGGGCGTGCAGGGCCAGGTTCACCCGCGTCAGCACGTCGGGGGTCTCGTACAGGTTGATGCCGCCCAGGGCCTTCTCGACGGCGTCGGTGCCCTTGGCGGTCAGGAACACGTTGCGTTCCTGGTCGTCCAGCTCGTAGTGGTAGCCGCGGGACAGCCGGCGGACCAGCTCGGCGGTCTCGGGCGCGTCCATCCCGGAGTCGGTCGCGCCGGCCAGCACCAGCGGGACGCGCGCCTCGTCCACCAGCACCGAGTCGGCCTCGTCGATCACCGCGACGGAGGGCTCGGGGACGACCAGATCGTCCGGCGACGTCGCGACGCGGTCGCGCAGCACGTCGAAGCCGATCTCGCTGACCGGGGCGTAGGTGACGTCCTTGGCGTAGGCCTCCCTGCGCTGCTCGCGCGTGGAGGACTGCTCGATGAAGCCCACCGACACCCCGAGGGCCTCGTACAGCGGACCCATCCACTCGGCGTCGCGGCGGGCCAGGTAGTCGTTCACCGAGATCACATGGACGCGCCTGCCCCGCAGGGCGTACCCGGCGGCGGCGATGGCGCCGGCGAGCGTCTTGCCCTCACCGGTCGCCATCTCGGCGACCTGCCCGGACATCAGCGCGAGGGCGCCGACCAACTGGACGTCGAACGGCCGCATGCCCAGCGTGCGGCGCGCGGCCTCGCGGGCGATCGCGCAGTATTCGGCCAGGTCGTCCGGGTCGGGGCGGGGAAGATCGGCCAGCGCCTTGATCCGCTCTTCGTGGCCGCCCGCCTGTGTCGCAAGACGCTGAAAGGGGCCGATGTTTGCGCTTCCCGGACGATCCAGGAGATTTCTGATAAATCGCGGTATCGAGGCCACGTCACCTCCAACGCCTCCAACTGTAACCGCGATTCCGCCCTCCGGCCGCCGCCTCAGCCGCTGTGCGCCGGTACGTCCTGCTTGGCCGACGCCGGGCGCTCCGACAGCGGGACCTCCTTGACGAAGAACGCCAGGACCAGGCCCACCAGGATCAGCGGCACCACGTACAGGAAGATCGGCGGCAGCGCCTGCGCGTACGCCCGGGCGATGACCTGGCGCACCGACGGCGGCAGGTTGTGCACCATCTGCGGGGTCATCGCGTTGACCCCGCTCGCCGGAAGCCGGGCGCCGCTCGCGGCCAGCACGTCCGACAGGCGGTGGATGAAGATCGAGCCGACCAGCGACGTGCCGAGCGAGGCGCCCGTCTGACGGAAGTAGTTCACGGCAGAGGTGGCCGCGCCCACGTCGCGGTGGCCGACGGAGTTCTGCACGATCAGCACGAGCGTCTGCATCACCATGCCGAGCCCGAACCCGGTGACGAACATGTAGAGGCCGTTGAGGACCATCGAGGAGTCGGCGGTCATCCGCGACAGCAGCGCCAGGCCCGCCGCCAGGATCGCCATGCCGGCGATCGGGAAGGCGCGGTAGTGCCCGGTCGCCGAGATGACCCGCCCCGAGCCGATCGAGGTGATCGTCATGCCCGCCACCATCGGCAGCATAAGCAGCCCGGACCCCGTCGCGCTGGCCCCGTTCACCATCTGCAGGAACGTGGGCAGATAGGCGATCGCGGCGAACATGCCGACGCCCACGAACACCGAGATCGCGGCGGGCAGGGAGAACAGGTCGTTGCGGAACAGGCGCAGCGGAATGATCGGCTCGGCCGCCACCCGCTCGGCCAGCACGAACCCGATCGCGAGCACCACCACCCCGGCCCCGAGCGCGATGATCACCGGCGAGTCCCACGCGTACTGCGTGCCGCCCCAGCTCGTCACCAGCACGATGCACGTGGAGGCGCCCGCCAGCAGCGCCGTGCCCAGAATGTCCAGCCTCGGGCGGGCCTTCGGCCTGGGCAGCCGCAGAACGACGGCGGTGACCCCCAGCGCGACCAGCCCGAGCGGCAGGTTCACGTAGAAGCACCACCGCCAGCTCGCGTGGTCGGTGAAGAAGCCGCCGATCAGCGGGCCGATGACCGACGACAGGCCCCACACCGCGCCGATCACGCCCACGTACCGGCCGCGCTCGCGCGGCGAGACCAGATCGGCCACGATCGCCTGCACGCCGATCATCAGACCGCCGCCGCCGAGCCCCTGGAGGGCGCGGAAGGCGATGAGTTGCGGCATGTTCCGCGCCATGCCGCACAGCACCGACCCGACCAGGAAGATCACGATGGCGGCCTGAAAGACGATCTTCCGGCCGATCAGGTCGCCGAGCTTGCCGTAGATGGGCAGGCCGATGGTCGAGGCCAGGATGTAGGCGGTGACGATCCAGCCGATGTGTTCCAGGCCCTTGAGGTCGCCGACGATCGTCGGCAGGGCGGTCGACACGATCGTCTGGTCCAGAGCCGCCAGGAGCAGGGCGACCATGAGGCCCGCGAAGACCAGGCGCACCTGCCTGGGCCCCAGCGGGGCTGCCTCGGCGCTCATCCACGCCCCTCTCCTATAAGGCTGCAAGGCCTTTCCAGCCTACGCACGGTCAAACCTTCGCACCCCCCACACCCACCGGATGCCCCCATCCCGTGATCTCCCAGACCCGATCTACCTCCCAATCACGCGATCCGCCGGTCCGATGTTCCTCTCGACCCGGTGGTCTCCCAGGTCCGGTGGGCTCTCCGTGCCCGTGCTCTCCCGTTTCCGTGCTCTCCCGGTCTCGTGTCTCGGTTCCGGATCTGCTCGGCGGGCGGCCGCCTCGACCGCCCGCCGTGCGCGACACGGCCGTTGTCGCGCTGCCCACTTCCCCACGCCGGGCGCGATGCGCTCCTCGCCCCGCATGGCCCCTTTCCGGCGCCGGGTCGGCGAGAAGGAAGACGGCGAATCCGGCGCCGACGTGCGGCGGGTGACCCGGTGCACGTTCGTTCGTGGACGGTTCGACTAGCCGGAGCCGTCCTGGCGGGGGCTTTCGCTCTGCTCGCCGGTGGCCAGGACCGCCACCGAGGCCAGCAGGACGGCCGCGCCCGCCGCGGAGGTGGCCGTCAGCCGCTCCCCGAGCACGAGCACGCCGAGGACGGTGGCGCCCGCCGGCTCCAGCAGCGCGACCACCGAGGCCGTCGTCGCCCGCACCGAGGCGAGCCCGGCGAAGAACAAGCTGTAGGCCAGCGCGGTCGGCATCGCCCCGAGGTAGCCGAGCAGCGCCACCGAGGCCATCGCACCCCCGCTCGGCAACAGGCCCTCGGCCGCCGCCACCGGCAGCAGCAGCACCCCGCCCACCGCAAACCCCCACATGGCCGTCCCGGCCGTACGGGAGTGATCAGAACGCCCGGAATGACGGGAAAGCAGGGTCACCCCGGCATAGGCGACGGCCGACAGCAGCGCCAGGCCGATCCCGGTGACCGAACCGCCCGAGGGACCGCCCATCAGCAGCGCCAAGCCCGCGAGGGCCAGCCCCATGCTGATCGCGCCCCTGCGGCCGAGCCGCTCCGCCAGCAGCAGGCGCGCCCCGAGAGCCACCAGCGCCGGGCTCGCGCCCAGCGTGGTCGCCGTGGCCACGGCCACGCCGCTCGCCGCGACCGCACCGAAATAGGCCGCCTGTGACACCGCCAGCCCAGCCCCCACCAACACCAGCCCGGCCCACCCAGACCGCCGTTCCCTGACCTCGAGCCGTTGCCCCCTGACCTCGGGGCGTCGGACCCTGACCGCGGGCTGCCGCCCCCCGATGTGTGGACGTCGAGCCCGGATCCCGGCGTCCTGCGAATGCGCCTGGACACTCGCAACCTGAGCCTTGGCCGGCGTGACGTGAGCTTCGGCCGGCCGGTGAGTGATGCCGGTCCGCCGGTCGCCGAGCCTGGCCAGACGGGCGGCGGCGAACAGCAGCAGGGCGCCGAAGACGAAGCGCCAGAAGGACACGGCCACCGGGCCGAGCCCGCTGACCCGGTACAACACGGCCGCCGCGGGGCCGCCCGTGCCCCAGATGGCTGCCGCGACGGTGACGTACAGCATGCCTCGCCGTACGGAGACGTGCGTCATGAACTCTCTCCAGAAGAGTGAAAGCGGAAAAGGCCCCAGAACGCGGGCAGCCGCCACCCACCGAGCCCTCCAGGCCCGGCCAAATGGAGAGAGAACCGCCCGCTAGAACGCGGGCGGCGGAGAAACGATCAAAACTCGACGCATGGCGCCACCTTAACGCCCATCCGGCCGTAAATCTCCGGGCGCCCCTTCCCTGGCGTACCGATTTGGAGGATGTTTGGTGCGGGCATCTCGTCCAGGGGAGGCGGGCATTGACAGAGGTCGTATGCACGGCTGATGGCAGACGACTCGCAGTGGAGGAGAAGGGAAAACCTGAAGGGGACCCGGTGTTCCTGCTCCATGGCACGCCAGGGAGCAGAGTGGGACCATGCCCGCGGGCTTCGGTCCTCTACCGGCTCGGAGTGCGCCTGATCTGCTTTGATCGTCCCGGGTACGGGAGGTCGGACCGACTGATCGGACGCTCGGTGGCCACTGCCGCGGACGACGTCGCGGCGATCGCTGATGCGCTAGGGCTTGAACGGTTCTCGGTGGTGGGCAGGTCCGGAGGAGGGCCGCACGCATTGGCCTGTGCGGCCCTGCTGCCCGACCGCGTCATGCGAGTCGCAGTGCTGGTCGGCCTCGCACCGCACGCCGCCGAGGGGCTCGACTGGTTCGGCGGTATGACGGAGTCCAACATCACTGAGTTCACCGTCGCCCTCGCCGGGCGCAGCCACTTCGCCGACTGGCTCGCCCCGACGGCACGGGAGATCCGTACCGATCCGGGAAGTCTGATCAACGGCCTGTACGCCGAGCTACCCGAGGTCGACCGGCGCATGGTCGCGAATCCCGGAGTGCGGGCCATGTTGCTGGAGAATTACGCCGAAGCACTGCGCCACTCCGCAGACGGCTGGATCGACGACGCGATCGCCTTCTGCTCCCCCTGGGGGTTCGACCCCTCGGCGATCGTCGCTCCGACGCTCTTCTGGCACGGAGAGCAGGACAGGTTCGTCCCGATCGGTCATTCGCGATGGTTGGCCGCGCGGATTCGCCAGGCGATCATGCGAGTTGAATCGGAGGCCGCCCACTTCGGGGCACTGGCAGCGCTGCCTGACCTTCTGCCTTGGCTGATGAACGGGGCGACGACCTGCTGAGCGCCACAAGCCTGCGGTCGATCTCCACTGCCCATAATTCAGGGCCGGTCATCTGGGATCCGGTCCTTCGCCGCGGCGGCGAGTCGAAAATCACCACGGCTGCGGTTCGAGATCACGCGCGATTCTCCGCCATCCCGCGAGATCGGCTACATGGGGATGGTCTTCGCCAAGGACGTCACGCATGGCGTGCAGCACTCGCTCCCGCCACTGACGCGCCTCGGCCGTCCGTCCGAGCGAGTTGAGCGTCACGGCCAGATTGGCGCCGCAGAGAAGTGTGTCGGGATGATCTGGTCCCAGCCTCTCCCTCAGGCTGTCGAGAGTGTGTCTGTCCGTGATTTCCGCGCGGTCCAGTCGGTCCAGCTCAGCAAGGCAGTTCGCTACGTTGATCGACGACAGCAGCGTCATCGGATGGTTCGTACCGACCCTTTTCGCCAGCCCTTCACGGGCTTGTACGGCGCGGATGTGGGCCTCCTCCAGATTGCCCAGCGCCCGAAGGTATGAGGCGATGTTGTTGGCGGCGGCGAGGGTGTAGGGATGCTCCTCGTTGAGGATCTCTACCAGGTGCTCCATGACATCGATGGCGCGCTCGTGAGCGGCCACCGTCTCGCCTCTTGTGGCCAGGCATGAGGCGTATTCCAAGCCGCACAGCAGTGTTTCCGGGTGAGAGTCGCCGTAGTGCCGGACGTAGCGCTCATGTGTCTCCCTGACGAGTTGCTGCGCCTCTGTCTCCGTCCCCATCCTTCGCAACGAGGTGGCGAGGCTCGTGGCAGTTCGTAACGTATCTATGTGATCTTCGCCCACCACCTGGCCATAGTGCTCCAAGGTAGCCCGCGTTATCTCCAGCGAACTGGTGAACTCTCCTAATTCGCGCAGATCACGTGCCAGGTTGGCGGTCGTGTACAGAGCTCTGGGGAGCAGCGCTCCCTTACGGCTGCGATCGACCGTCTCCTGGTCGATCTCTCGCGCCTTTGAGTAGTGGCCGGCCAGCCGCAGACTGACCCCGAGATTGTGAGCCGCCATCAGGGTACGTTCGTGATCCTCGCCGAACTGATCCTTGACCCGCTCGTAGGTCTGATTGTCGCGATCGAGAGCCTCCTTGAATTCGCCGAGGGCGCGTAAGTCGGCGGCGAGGCCACCGGCGGTCATAAGTGTGTAGGGATGGTCCGGGCCGAGTTCACGGCTCTGGTGGGTGAGAACCTCGGTGTCGACGATGTGCGCTTGGGCGTAGCGACCCATCGACCGCAGAGTGTTGGCCAGGTGGAAGCGCAGGTGCACGGTCTGGCGGTCTCCCCTACCCAGCTTGACGTTCCAGGTCTGCTCAAGCCGGTTGCCCATCTCCAGGCTCGACTCGAACTCTCCACGCCGCCACAGGTAGCGCACCCGGTCGATGAGGAGCCGGCGAGTCTCCTCGTCATCGCAGTCCGCGGCCTTGGACGGGCCGAGATGCGGCCAGATCTCGTCGTAGCGCGACCAGTTGACCGGATTGTCGACGTCGCCGACACGCGGTCGGGCAGCGACCAGGATGCGATGGACGTCATGGACGGTGTTCTCCCGCTGATCACTGCTCATTCGGTCGCGGACGACGGCCTGGATCAGCCGGTGGACCTGTATGGAGTTGTCCGCGAGATCCACCCGAGCCAAGGCGTACCGGCTCAACTGGCGGATGGCCGGACCCAGCATGACCTTCTCTCGCATTGCCTCGTCATAGGGGATCAGGCAGTCGATCGTCGCGTCGCTGTAGAGCATGTCCAAAGAGACGGACTCGGGACCGAAGAAGGCGAGGAGTTCGAGTAGGCGAGCCGAGGCCCGTGAGTGTTGTGTCAGCTGCTCGAACGACACGTTCCATGTGGCGGCGACGGGCACTGGATAATCGGTGGGTTGTTCGCCCAGCTTCAGCATCTTGGTGAGTTGCTCTTCCAGCACCTCGACGTACTCCTCGGGACGCATGCCGGTCTGCTCCAGCCATGCGCTGGCCTGCTCGATGGCGAGTGGCAGGTCACCGAGTGCGTTGGCCACCTTGTCGGCGTCCGCCAGGTCGATGCCGGGGGCGCGCCGGCGAAGGTGTTCGATGCTCTCTTCCCGCGTGAAGACATCCACCTCGAGCGGGTCAGCGACGCGTGACCAAGCCGGGTTGCGCGAGGTGATGAGGATGTGTCCGGATCCGGCGGGCAGGAACGGTTCCAATTCCCGGGGATCGTCCGCGTTGTCGAAGACGAGAAGCCACCGTGTGTACGGCCGCCCCATGCGCAGTGCCTCACGCGCTGCCTTGGCGGCCTCGGCGACACTGTCGCCTACTCGGACGCCGAGCTTTTCCGCCAGTTCGGCGAAAGCAGGGTTGATCAATTCGAGGTGTTCGGCCGCGATCCACCATACGGCGTCATAATCGGCCATGAATCGATGCGCGTACTCGAGCGCTACTTGAGTCTTGCCGACGCCACCGAGTCCGAACAGAGCTTGCGGTAGCACGACTGTCTTGCTGCTACCGACGATCTGGTCGCGGAGCCTTTCAAGGACGGCGTTGCGGCCGGTGAACGCGGCGTTCCGATTCGCGACGTTCCATACCGGTGGCCGTAGGCCGGGGAAGCGGGGGCCGACGACCGCGGCGTCCTCACGTCTACCCCTCGGTGATGGCTGTCCCAGCACGCGTAAGATCGCGTCGGTGGCCTGCGACTCGTCCAGATGGGCCAGATCAATGGTCGGGCGGTCACCGAACGGCGGTCCCATGCGTACATCGGCGACACGCACCGAGATGGCCTTCGCACGCGTGCCACGGCTCTCGGCAGTCTTCGCCCACCTACGCGCCTCGGTGGATCGCATGTAAGCGGCCGAGACGACGAGGATGGTCTGGGTGGGGGAGGTCGTCTTGCCTTGCGGCGACTCTGCGTCGACGGTTGTCGCTCCCTGATCGTGCCGTATCACCTCGAAGTTGAATCTTTCGAGCACGGCGGCGATCCAGTCCGCCCACATACGATCCTCAGGAACGTAACTGAGCAGGATCTCAGTGGACAGAATGGCGGGCTTTCGCACGAAGGCGTCCCTGATGCTCAGGCGCAGATCTTCCCGCACTGCGGGGAGCTCGACGATCTCACCCTGGGTGATCACGCTCGTCAGTCGTTCAAAGGCCGCGAGCAAGGACGTGGGTGATCCTGGCGCGTCGCCGAAGGCGGCCAAAGTCTCCTCATAGGCGTAGAAGGGTTTGTACGGGATCTCGACGGCACCCCAGTAAGGGCGGAGGTCATCGGATGTCATATTTTGAGGGAAACCCTCGAACCTGCGTCTAGCGAGGTCGCGACCAGCGTCCAGTTTCTCCTTCTCGCCGTCGTCGATGCGCATCGGGACGGGAAGTATGCGGATGTTCCGGTGCTGGTAGCGACTGTTGATGTGCTGGGCGACGGCCGAGGCGCCCTCGATACTCTGGTCGCTCAGTGTGAAGCAGACCACGAGCGTATCGGGGAAATGGACGGTGCAGATGTCGGCGATGTCGCTCAGTCCGGTGCGGCTGTCGATGAGGATGTAGTCATAGTGACGTTTCATGTCCTCGCGCAAGGCGTCCAGGAACTGGCCACCGCCTTGGCGGCTGTAGAAGGTGTCCCAGTCGAAGGTGGCCACTAGTGAGGCATAGTCGCGGTTCTGGCGGCCGGCCGAGACGAAATCCAACGTTCCCTCGCCGGGAAAGTCATCCCAGTCGAGGGAGACCGCGTGGCGCTGGACCCTCGCGTAATACGCATGCCAGTCATGTGATCTCGAAGCGTACTGAAGCGCTGCCAGGGAGAACTCGTTGATCATGTCGAGGACGCCGGGGGTGGCACCAACTCTGTCGGCGTCCAGGAAGGGATGGAAGAACTTGTGAAGCCCAGGAGACTCGAGATCCCAGTCGAGAATGAGTACCCGTTTGCCGTTGCTCGCCAACACCCACGCGGTATTGGCAAGGGCCATGGTGCGGCCGGTGCCCCCTTTGTACGAGTAGAACGTGATGATGTGGCCCTTGGGGGCGTGACTCATGGCTGAGCCTCCGCGTCGTTTCCGCTGTACGGGGACTGGGGACCTTGCAGTCTCGGGAGCTCCATTGACGAATACATGTCAGGCGAAGGAGCAGAAGTGCGTTTGCGATACTGATTCACCGCCCACCGGGCGACCGGCGGAACGGCTCGGCGGAACTGGTCGAACGTGGCGACGTCGTTGGCGGCGGAACGGTGTGCCGGGAGCCCCTCGTTGAGCTTGCGAGACAGGGCACGGTGTAGGTCTTCTCTCAGACGGCGCGCCATGGCGGTTGTCTGGGCATCATCGCTGTTCATCGGGATCACGACACTTATCCATGGCTTGTCGGCCTGATCTAAGCGGCGTAGTGGTTCTTGGAACTTGTCCGATATGGCCGCCCAGGGGTCCACCAGAACCAGTCCCGTGCTCGTGGGGGACCCGTCCCCGAATAGATGGTCGTAATGTGTATCAAGAGATCCAATATCGGCTTGAAATCCCATATTGGTAACTATGTCCGCAGCCAGCTCCGCAAGAGGCCTTCCGATTGCGGGGCGATAAGGGTTCCACTCCTGAGCGTTCAGTCCGTAGTGGTAAGGCCCTCGATCGTGAGGGAGGTTGTGTATGTCGGGCGCTACCACGGTGATCCGGATGAGATGCTTCTGAGGACCACCCGGGTCGGATTGACTGAAGGCGCTGCGAAGCGATTCGTAGACGGCTGGTTCCGTAGGCGTGAGACGAGTGGACTCACCGACTTCGACGATGCGCCGTGCGAGATTGTAGACGGCCATGTCGTAGGCGCTACGGTACTGCCGGAGTTTCATGATGCCATAGAAACCATGTTCGATGTACCTGGGCCCCAGGCCGGCATGGTTGAACTGGATTGAGCGCGCCACCTCGGGCAGATCTTCAAGGGGCACAGGGACCCAAATGGCCGGGATGATCGTTTCGGCCCTCTCTCGGCCGCGTGCGTGATGGTGGAGAATCCGCTCCGAAAAGGCGGTCCACTCCTTCCCGCACTGCTCGCTTTCGAAGTAGCGCCTGGAGTAGAGGGGGACGAAGACGCGGCAGGTGGCGAGCCCCTTGGCCAGGCGGTCCGGCCAGTAGCTGCCGGAGTGCAGTTCGCGATCCATGAATCCGGGCTTCGTGCCGTGGTCGAGGCCGCTCAGAACCACCACGTGCCGACAGAGGTCCGTGTACAGCTTCGCTACCCATTGATCGGGATCGTAACGATCATTAGCGTCGTACCGCGGTGTATGTGCATAGCTCAGAAAGAAGTAGGGGCCAGCCTGTGTAGCATCTGACACGTGCAGACGCACCTCCAGCCCAAATGCCGTGGGGAATCCCGACTATAGAGTGGGACACTATGCGGGACAATGAGGAGCGAGCAATCAGATAGGGCGAAAGTCCCCGCCGATCGCCGGCGAGGTGTCCAAAGTAGAATATTGGACCGTCATGAATCATGCACGCAACGTCACCAGGGTCAGGTCGGGAGGCCTCAGCCCGGTCGGTGGTGCGTTGGTGCTGTGCATCCGGGCGTTTCGTTCCGGCATGCCCGCCACCGTGGTGCAGGGGTACGACTACGATGATTCGCGTGCGGCGGCGGCGTGCTCCCATGCCGCCCTGTGCGCGGCGGCGGCCTCTGAGGCTTCCCTCTCGGCGCCCATTGAGACGGACTCGGAGATCCATCGTCGGATGGTCGCTCTCATGACCTTGACGAAAGCTGTTCCTTTCGCGGTGAGCGCCCCCGAACCGGCCAGGGTCTCGATCGCCTCGGCCGTCAATGATCGCCAGCGTGCGAACTGCACTGCTGCGCGATGACCCGCATCGCCTTGATCGATCAAGCGTCGCACGCGCCAGAAGTCGGTGACGGCCAGGTGTGC
Organism: Sphaerisporangium rhizosphaerae; assembly: GCF_042665155.1. Classification (NCBI taxonomy): domain Bacteria; kingdom Bacillati; phylum Actinomycetota; class Actinomycetes; order Streptosporangiales; family Streptosporangiaceae; genus Sphaerisporangium; species Sphaerisporangium rhizosphaerae. Next base: position 18,512 of record NZ_JBHTCG010000017.1, read on the forward strand.
GTAAGTGCCCTGCAAGAGCCCCTCGAAGGGACGAGGGTCGGGGCGCCAGGGTGCGTAATAGAGGCCGGAGTCCTTCGGGTCGTACAAGTGATGTATATCCAGGACGGCGCCCAATTTGACGTGTTGGAACTCGTGGATGAGTAATAGAGCGAGCGAAGCCGCTTCCTCGTCCTCGGGGAGCGCGGCGGCGACGGCGCCGAAGGCGTCACGGGCGGTGGAGCTGATCCCCGAGCCGTGGGGGTGGGGCGCGAGGGGCACGATGGTGCTGAGACCGGCGGCCAGAGCGGGGGCGTAGGCCGCGTGGTCGCGCTGGATGAGCGCCCACGCTTCGGCGAACACGGTCGCCCAGCGGGCGAACTCTTCGTCGCTGAGGCGTTCTGCAGCGGGCCATTGATGGCAGTCGCGGTAGAGGTCGACATCGTCCAAGGCGACGCTCCAACCGTCCGCGATCAAACGGCGCACCGGCCACCAGTCGGTGGCGGCGCGTGGAGAGCCGAGGTCGATCGTCACCACGCGGTCGCCGGTGTGAGCGCGGAAGTGTCCTTCGCCGGTCTCGACCATGGCATCGGCGGCCCCATCGGCGGCGAGGCGGCCGAGGGAAGGCAGATGGAGGACGCCGTCCCGGACGGGCACCCGCAGGGCGGCCGAGATCCCGGCGCGTATCGCGGCGACGGCGGCGATCGCCGCGAGATGGCCGTCATCGATCTTGCCCTTGAGACAGCCGACGGCCCATTCCCGGACGTAAGGATGTGCCAGCACGGAGTCAAGGACCGGCCGTGCTTCCCGATCGACCAGCGTCAGCAGGCGCCAGGCGTCCAGATTGGTGGAGGCTCCGCCAACGCCGGCCAGGAGGGTGCGGCGCAGGCTCTGCTGGCCGGCGTCGAGACGGTCGATGGCATGGACGCCGCCGTACCCCGAAGCCAGTTCGGCGAAGTCGACCGGAGACAGGGTATGGGTGGCATGGTCGATCGCTCGCACCCTGCTCTGGATGTGGGTGATCAATCGCAGCAGGTCGGCGCAGTAGACGCTAGGGTTTCTGAAACTCGAGCCGGTTCGGAAGCGGTGCGCGTAGAGGCCGCCACCGCATGTGGCGACGACTGGACACTTCTGGCACTCCTCACTGAGATCGTCCAAACCCTTCTGGCGGCCGGTGATGCCCGGGTGGGTGGCAACGATGTCCAATGCGTGGTGCTCGACGTCGAAACCGGTCGCGGGAGCGCCGTCGTAAGCGGTCTTCAGCGAGTCGGCCTGCTCGTATGACCCGTCGGCTTCGATCACCACGAGATCGCTGGGCTCGAGCCCGAGCGATTCGGTGGTGCTGCTCTTGTTGCCTAGCGTGCGCAGTACCGATTCGAACATGCGCACGCTCATCGGCCTGCCATCTTCCAGCCAACGATCGAAGATCTGGACGAGCCATTCCCCGAAAGCCGCCGGGTCGCCCGGTGGAACCTGATCCCAGGTGGCGTGGGGCAGCAGAAAATCGATACGAGGAGGTTCCAGGTCGGCCAAAGCCTCATAAACCGTAATGGGATCGTTGGTGATATCGATTGTGCACAGGAGACCGGAGTAGAGGGTCGGGCAGTGCTCCCGCAGTAGGGCGATACCGTTTATGACCCTGTCGTAGCTGCTACGACCGTTTGCGTACCTGCGATGGCGGTCGTTGGCGACGCGGTCTCCATCGAGTGAGATGCCGACTTCGATGCCGTGCGCGGTGAACAACTCGCAGAACCTGGCGTCAATGAGGACACCATTGGTGTGGATCTTGAGTCGCGACTCGCATACACCGGCGAGCGCCGCAGTCAAGGTGCCGGCGAAACGGCTAAGACGCTCATAGCCGACGAGCAGGGGCTCCCCTCCGTGCAGCACCACATCGACGCTGGACAGGCGATGCCGCTTCGCATGCTCCGCGATCCTGCGGGCGGCCACGTTCAGCGTGTCGTCGGACATGAACGCCGGGCGTCCTCGCCAGCTCTGGTCGGCATGTTCGTACACGTAGCAGTGGTCACAAGCGAGATCACAGCGGCTTGCGATCTTGAGCACGAATTGCCGAAACGGCAGGACGGGAAGATCCACCTGCGGTGGTTGCTCAGATGGACGAGGCGAACGCTGCGACACTGACACGGGAAAGTGCCGGTGGCAGCTGCTTGGCGTCAACGATACCCGCCCCGACCATCGTGCCGATGGTGTCGAGCGGCAGGGCTCGCACGTCGGTCAGGTTGCCCACAGCTTCAGACCGTAGGTCCTCTGCGACGTCGTTGCCCATCGTATCTACTCCACTTAGGTGCTAGTTGTAACCGTTTAGACGCGGATCTGTAGCGTATCTAACGCTAGGTATATACTAGGTAACTTAGCGTACAAGGTTGCCTGCAGACTCCACCCGTAAATGCTATACCGAACCGCGCGCAGATTTCCTTGTCTTCAGGGGTTATCGGGTGAAAATACACCGCAGCGGGGTCAGGGATCCAGTCCTAGGGGTGCAAAACCTTCTCGCAGGTCTTGCTGTGGGGTGACGGCGCCGTCTGTTGCTGTCGCGGTCCCGGTCGCCGAAAGAAGTGGTGGAGCGATATGTCCCTGATGGTGCAATAGAGGCAATTCCTACCCATCGTGTCATCTTGTGACCTTTTATGGCCGATGTCCGAATGTGAAGATTGCATGGTTATGGATTTGTTGTATGGCATCAGTGATGATGGCGTACAAGTGTAATGTGCTGGAATCGACTCTGAAATGATGATCGCTGTGTGGAAGAGGGGGCGATGGCTCGCCGGTAGAGCCGCAGCCCACGCGCAGTCCTGGTCGTGCTGTGAAGATCCGGCCCGGCGAAGTCTGAGATCATCAAGCCGGTCCGCACGGTCAAGACTGGATCAACCGGACGCATCACGCCCCGATCGGCGCGTTCACCGCGAAGGCCGGCTGAACTCCACCTGCCTTACCTCAGCGACCAACGCCCTGGAGTTGGATATGGAACGAACCTAAGTTGATATAGCGCCCCTGCCCCATCCTTCTCGTCAGGTCGGAGATCGATGAGAATCGTCTCTTGACATTGGGGTGGGACAGCGGTTGCAGTAAAGGTGTGGTGGCCAGTGACCCGGAGACGGGGTTTCCGGCGCTTTATCGCGCCGCCGACCGAGGTGCCATCGTGGGGCAGCGAAGACTGCTGACCGCGACCGGGGTGCGCCTCACCGCATTGGTGTTCGCGGCGATCTTCGGTTCCTTCACGCTGAGCGCGGGGCGCGTCGACGCCGCCGCGCTCGTCGCCGCCGCCGCGCTCGCCACGGCACTCGTCACCGAGGTCTACCTTCTCACCGTGCGGCCCGATCGCCAGTGGTACGAGGCCAGGGCCGCCGCCGAGTCGGCGAAAACGCTCGCGTGGCGTTACCTCGTCGGTGGGGCCCCCTTCGGGCGGACCGCCGAGGACGACGACGCCGATATGGATCTCCTCCTGCACCAGCGCTTCTCAGAGATCATCCGCGGTATCCGCGGATTCGCCCCTGTGCCTCCGATGGAGGAGGAATCGCAGGTCACGGTCATGATGCGGGAGACCAGGGCGCTGTCGCTGGAGGAACGCAAGCAGCACTACATGACCGGCCGGATCAACGAGCAACGCGCCTGGTACTGCGCGAAGGCCTCCTACCACGAGTGCCGGGCCTCGCGGTGGTCGATCGCGCTGGCGTCGCTGGAGGCCGCCGGCCTGATCGCCGCGATCCTGAACGCCGACCAAATCATCGACCTCGATCTGCCCGGCATCGCCGGCGCCGTCGCCGCCGCCGGCATCGCTTGGCTGCAGACCCGGCAGCACCAGCAACTCGCCACGTCGTACTCGATCGCCGCCCTTGAACTGGCGGATATCGTGTCGCGCGTGGAATGGCCTCGGACGGAGTCCGAATGGGCGCATTTCGTGGACGAGTCCGAGGAGGCCATCGCCCGTGAACATATGCTGTGGTGGGGGTCACGCAGCTGAGGACGACGGCTCGTCGCCGGTGAGCACGTGCTGTGGCGGCGCTCACGTGGGTGAAGGTGATCGTTCCAGGCCGGTTCGCATCGCGATCTCCGGGCATCGGGGGTTGCCGGCGTTCACCGTCACGCTCGTCGAGAAGGCCATTCGCGGCATCCTCGCCCGGCACGCGCCCGAGATCAGAGGGGTGTCCTGCCTGGCCGACGGGGCCGACCAGATCTTCGCGAGGGCGGTCGTGGACCTCGGCGGGACGCTGGAGGCGGTCGTCTGCTCGCAGCGCTATCGCGAGGACCTGCCCCCGGACTCTCTGGACGAGTACGACACGCTCATGGGAGCCGCCGAGAAGGTGCACCGGCTGGGGTACGTCGAGTCCACCGGCGAGTCGCACATGGAGGGCAGCAAGCTCATGCTCGACCTGGCCGAGGAGCTGTACGCCGTCTGGGACGGCAAGCCGGCCCGCGGCTACGGCGGCACGGCCGATGTGGTCGCCGAGGCGCGCCGGCGTGGCATCGAGGTTCACGTCATCTGGCCCGACGGCGCCCGCCGGGAGTAGCCCATCGTGGGCCGGTGCCGGTGCCGGTGCCGGTGCCGGTGCCGGTGCCGGTGCCGCTGCGGGTGCGGGTGCGGGTGCCGGGGCGCAAGAGCGAAGCCGGGGGAAGTGGGCCGGTGGCCTGAGGCCATGGGCCGGTGGCCCGAGGCCGTGGGACGGGAGCGTCGCGGTGCCGGAACTCGCCATCTGTACCTGACGCTGGATGACAGGTATGCCGTCCACGATGGACCCATGACCACGAAAGCGACTCTCATCGCCACGACCATCGACTGCGCCGAGCCGAAGAAGCTCGCCGAGTTCTATTCCGCGATCACCGGCTTCGAAGTGCAGTACGCCGAGGACGAGTACGCCGGCATCGGGGACGGGACGACGAGCATCTACTTCGGCCGGGTCCCCGAGCGGGAGCCGGCCGCCTGGCCCGGGCCGGGCAAGCAGTTCCACCTGGACTTCCGCGTCCCGGACGTCGGCAAGGCCGTCCAGGAGTACCTCGAACTCGGCGCCACCAAGCCGGACTTCCAGCCCGGTGACGGCTGGGTCGTCCTGGCCGACCCGGAGGGGCACCTGTTCTGCGTCTGCCCCGAGCGCTCCTGAGGCCGCGGCTCGCCGGCCCGTCGCGGGTTCACGGGCGGCGGGCCGGTCCTGGGTTCATGGGCGGCGGGCCGGTCGCGGGTTCACGGGCGGCGGGCCGGTCGCCCGCTCGTCGGCGGTGATCCGATTACCGGGGCCTTCTTTGGGCAGCGGTAGTCGCCATGTCCGAGAAGCACCATCGGAGCGCCGGGGACGGTGCGGGCGGCGGCCGGGCCACCCCTGTTCATGGGGCAATGGGGCGATCGACAACCGCGTTCCAGGCATTTGTCCTTAAGCTGGCGGGGTGCTCCCTCTGATGACCCCACATGTGCTTCCCGCTGCCCGAGTCCTGCCCGGGGCCGTGTCATGATCTGGCTCGGCGTGTCGATCGCGCTGGTCGGCGCGCTTGGGTACGCGGGAGGCGCGGCCCTGCAGCAGTACGAGGCCGTCCACGGGGGGGCCAACCTCAAGCTCGTCCGCAGGCCCCGCTGGCTGATCGGCGGGGTCATCGGCCTGCTCGGCGCCGGCCTGCACGCCGTGGCGCTGAGCTTCGCCCCGCTCGTGCTGATCCAGCCGGTCAGCGTGGCGACGCTGGTGTTCGCCGTTCCCCTTGCGGCGGTGCTGCACGGCAGACGTCCGCACAAGGCGGAGATCCTCGGCTCGATCGCGGTGGCCGCCGGGCTGCTGGGGCTCATGCTGCTGATCCCGCAGAGCAACACCCGCCCGGTGCTTTCCACCCCGGCGGCGCTGGCCTTCCTGGCGGTGGTGGGCGTGGTGGTGGCGGTGTGCAACTTCGCGGCGCGGCGCGCCAAGGGCGCGTCGAAGGCGCTGCTGCTGTCGGTCGGCGCGGGGTCGGTGACCGCCTCGGTCTCCACGTTCGTCCGCGTCGTGGGCGGGGGGCTGGGCGGCGACCTGTCGCGCCTGGTCCACTGGTTCACGGTCGCGATCCCCGTGCTCCTCGTCTGCGCCATCGTGCTGCTGCAGAGGTCGTACGCGGTGGGGTACTTCGGCATCGCCTACGCCGGCGTGCAGGTAGTGGACCCGATCACCTCGGTGATCGCGGGGGCGGTGCTGCTCGGCGAGCCGCTGCCGACCGGCGTCGGCGACGTCATCCCGGCCATTCTCTCGGCCGCGGTGCTGATCGCGGGAACGATCACGCTGAGCCGTCTCACGCCCGAGGCCACCCAGGCCGTCACTCCTCCGCACGCCGAACTACCCGTCCCCATCTCCACCCGCGCAGGCGTCCGCTAGAAACTCCACCCTGCCGATGTGCGCCGGCGCTCGGGCTGAGCGGGTCAGGCGGGTGGGCGCCAGGTGAAGACGTCCTGGAACTGGCGCAGGGTGAGGTCGTCGCCGAGGTGTCCGGTCAGGGCCATGGCGGCGTTCCTGGCGCGGACGGCCAGGGGGTTGGACCACCGGGTCACGCGGCAGATGGTGCGCGACCTGCGCATGATGGTGCTGGTGCGGCGCAGCCGGGCCGCGGTGTAGGCGGGGAGGTCGCCCGAGAGGTGGGCCAGGACCACCGCGTCCTCGATCGCCTGGCAGGCGCCCTGGCCGAGGTTCGGGGTCATCGCGTGGGCCGCGTCTCCGAGCAGTGCCACCCTGCCGGAGTGGAAGGCGGGCAGGGGAGCGGCCAGGCAGCGGATGTCGTGCCGCAGAATCGTCTCCTCGGGGGCCGCCTCGATCAGCCGGGGGATCGGGTCGTGCCAGTCGCCGAACAGCCTCAGCAGCTCGGCTTTGCGCGTCCCGGCGTCCCCGCCGCCCTTGTCGTGGTGGTTCGCGCTCGTGCCGCTCGGCGGGACGGGGGCGGTGGCGTAGGAGTACACCCGGCCGCCGGCGAGCGGCGTGATGCCGAACACCTGGCCGCGCCCCCACGACTCGCTGCCGCGGAACTCGCCCTCCGGCCGGTCGGCCAGGAGCCGCCAGCTCGTCACGCCGGCGTGCACAGCACCGGGGTGCCGGGGGAACAGTGAGCGGCGGACGGCGGAGTCGATGCCGTCGGCCGCCACCACCAGGTCGGCCCGCAGGTCGCCGGCGCTGGTGGAGACCCTTCCGTCCTCAGGGTCGACGCCGTGGACGTCGGTGCCCGGGCGCAGCGCGCCGGACGGCAGCCGGCGCGCGAGCAGGTCGACCAGCGTGGCGCGGAGCAGGATCACCGTCGGCTCGCCGAACCGCGCCAGCGCGGCCTCGGCGCTGGTGCGCAGCAGCCACCGGCCGTCGGGGGTGCGGATGCCCGCCTCGCCCTGGAGCGCCGCCAGCGCGCGCACTTCGTCGCCCACGCCGATCGTGTCCAGGGCCCTGAGCGCGTTGGGCGCGATGGCGAGGCCCGAGCCGACCGGTTCGATCGACGGCGCTCGTTCGCACACCGTGACCGACCAGCCCTTGCGGGCGAGCGCCACGGCGGCGCTCAGGCCGCCGATCCCGCCGCCGATCACTACCGCGTGGGACATGTCCCCTCCTTCAACTACACCTGTAGTTACGTTACTACACGTGTAGTCTGGCCCCATGCGCAGGGAGGAACTGATCGCGGAGGCGGCCATAACGCTGCTGGTGGAGCGGGGGATGCGCGGCCTGACGCACCGCGCCGTGGACGAGGCCGCGGGTCTGCCGCTCGGCTCGACGTCCAACCTCGCGCGCACCCGCGCCGCGCTCCTCGCGCTCACCCTCGCCCGGCTGACCGAACTGGAGGAGGGGTACTTCACCGCCGTCCCCCCGGCGGCCGGCGCGCCTTCGGATTCCGGTGTGATGAGCTCGCCGGAGGAGCTCGCCGACCTGATGGCGGGCCTGCTCCACCGTCAGCTCGCCGAGGGGCGGCGTACGTCGCTCGCCCGCTACGAGCTCGCCCTGGAGGCCACCCGCCGTCCTGAACTGCGCGAGGTGTACGACGCGGCGGGGCGCCGTTTCCGCGAGGTGGCCACGGCCGTGCTCGCCGCGGCCGGCTCCCGCGACCCCGTACGGCACGGCGGGCAGCTTGTCGCCTTCGCGGAAGGCGTGCTGTTCGACGCGATCGCGGGCGCCGGAGCCGTCCCCACGCCCGACGATCTGCGCGCGGGGATGCGGGAGCTGCTCCGCGGCATGCTCGCCTGAGCCCGGCACGACGTCGGCCCACGGACCCGTACGCCTGAGCCTCGGCACGACGTCGGCCCACGGACCCGTACGCCTGAGCCTCGGCACGACGTCGGCCCACGGACCCGTACGCCTGAGCCCCGCCACGACGTCGGCCCACGGACCCGTAAGCCTGAGCCCCGCCACGACGTCGGCCCCGCGGGCGCTCGCGCCTCTGTCGATCTTCGCGTGCCGTCGTTCCCCGTGTGGGGCGGCGAGTTACGGCCCGGGCGGGTCCTCAGGGGCGGTCGAGGGCTTGTTCGAGGCGTTCCCGGTGGGCGGGCCATTCGTCGTCGAGGATGCTGAAATGGACCGTGTCGCGCCAGGTGCCGTCGGGGCGCCGCCGGTGCCGGCGCAGCGTGCCCTCGTACACGCCGCCGATGCGCTCGATGGCCCGCTGTGAACGGGTGTTGAGGACGTCGGTCTTGAGCAGGACGCGGTTGTGGCCGAGCTTGTCGAAGGCGTGGCCGAGCAGCAGCAGCTTGCACTCGGTGTTGACGGCCGTGCGCCAATAGGCTCTGCCGTACCAGGTCCAGCCGATCTCCAGGCTGTCGTCGAATCCCGGCACGTCGCCCAGGGTGGTCGAGCCGATCGGCTCGCCGGTCCGGCGCAGGATGACGGCGAACGGCACGATGCCCGGGTTCTCGATCAAGGACTGCGCGACCCGCAGCATGTCCTGCTCGGTGCGGGGCGTCGCCACCGGCAGCCAGCGCCAGACGTCGTCGTCGCCTCCGCCCGCGGCGTGCAGGCCGGCGACGTGCTCGGGGCCGAGCGGCTCAAGGCGGACGAAACGGCCGGTCAAGGTGGTGGGATCGGGCATTCTCGCGGTCATGCTGTGAAGTGTGGCCGCCGGAGTGGCCTGGCCGACAGGGCCACCGGGGGCGGATTCCCGGAGACCACTTGGCGGCGGGGCGTCCGACTCTAGGCTGGAGGCCCGGACCGGCGGGGCGCGGCCGTCCGCACGCGGGACAAGGGTCGCGCGCGGCGAGGTCCGGCGAGCGGTCGACAGGCATACCGTCCGGTCGGTACGCTCCAGGCACTGGGACGACTGGGGAGCGCGATGTCCGCACAGATCGACACCGGCCCGCCGGGTCTGGATCTCGGCCGCCTGCGAGACCATCTCGGCCGGCACGGGCTCGCCGAGGGCGGCCTGGCCGCCGAGGTCATCCACGGAGGCCGGTCGAACCTCACCTATCTCGTGCGCGACGGCGGGCGCCGGTTCGTCGTCCGCCGCCCGCCGCTCGGGCACGTCCTGGCCACGGCGCACGACATGGGCCGGGAGTACCGCGTGATGACCGCGCTCCGCGACACCGGGGTCCCCGTGCCGCGCACGTACCACCTGTGCGAGGACCCCGAGGTGATCGGGGCGCCCTTCTACGTCATGGAGTACGTCGAGGGGGGCCAGCCCCCGGCGACGCCGGCCATCGAGGCCGAGCTGACCGACATCCTGGCCCGGCTGCACGCCCTCGACCCGGCCGCCGTCGGGCTCGCCGACTTCGGCCGTCCTGAGGGCTTCCTGGAGCGCCAGGTCAAGCGGTGGAAGCGGCAGCTCGACGCCTCCCGCAGCCGCGAGATCCCCGGCATCGACGACCTGTACGACCGCCTGGCGGGCGCTGTGCCGCTCACCCAGCGCCACGCGATCGTCCACGGCGACTTCAAGCTGGGCAACACGCTGATCGCCGGCGGCCGGGTGCGGGCCGTGCTCGACTGGGAGATGTCCACCCTCGGCGACCCGCTCACCGACCTGGCCCTGTTCCTGCTGTACGGCGACTTCGCCGCGCTCGACACCGGCGGCCGGCCGGAGGCGGGCACGGCCCTGGTCTCCGCCGCGCCCACGCTCGCGGAGCGGTACGCGGCCGGCGCGGGCCTGGACGTCACCCGGCTCGGCTGGTACCTGGCCCTGGCCTGCTTCAAGCTCGCGGTGATCGCCGAGGGCATCCACTTCCGCTACACCCAAGGGCTGACCGTCGGAGAGGGCTTCGGCGAGATCGGCGGTTACGTCGCGCCGCTCGTGGACCACGGGCTGCGCGCGCTCGCGTCCCTGGAAGGCTGAGGTCACGTGCCGCAGATGGACTTCCCGTACGCGCTCACGCCACTGGAGGGCTGATGGACTTCGCCTACGACGACACCACCGAGGACCTGCGCGAACGGCTGCTGGCGTTCATGGACGAATGCGTGTACCCGGCGGAGGAGGCCTTCGAGTGGCAGGCGGCGGAGAGCGGCTGGACCGCCCCGCCCATGCTGGAGGACCTCAAGGACGAGGCGCGCAAGCGGGGCCTGTGGAACCTCTTCCTGCCGGGGGCGCACGGCGCCGGGCTGACCAACCTGCAGTACGCCCCGCTCGCCGAGATCATGGGACGCAGCCCGCGCATCGCCCCGGCGGCCACGAACTGCGCCGCGCCCGACACCGGCAACATGGAGGTCCTCTCCATGTTCGGCAGCGAATGGCAGCGTAAGACCTGGCTGGAGCCGCTGCTCAACGGCGAGATCAGGTCGGCGTTCGCGATGACCGAACCCGAGGTCGCCTCCTCCGACGCCACCAACATCGCCACCTCCATCGCGCGCGACGGTGACGAGTACGTCATCAACGGCCGCAAGTGGTTCGCGTCCGGGGCGATGAACCCGGGCTGCGCCATCTTCATCGTGATGGGCAAGACCTCCGAGGAGGGGCCCGAGCACCGGCGGCAGAGCATGGTGCTCGTGCCCCGCGACACCCCGGGCATCACCGTCAAGCGCGGCATGCACGTCTTCGGCTACACCGACGGCGACCACGGCGGCCACGCCGAGGTGCTGTTCGAGGACGTCCGCGTGCCGGTGGACCACCTGATCGGCGAGGAGGGCGGCGGGTTCGCCATCGCCCAGGCGCGGCTCGGGCCGGGCCGCATCCACCACTGCATGCGCCTGATCGGCATGGCGGAGCGGGCGATCGAGCTGATGTGCCGCCGCGCTCTGTCGCGGGTCGCCTTCGGCAAGCAGGTCGCCCAGCAGGGCGTCGTCCAGGACTGGATCGCCGAGTCGCGGGTCAAGGTGGAGCAACTGCGGCTGCTGGTCCTGAAGACCGCCTGGCTGATGGACACGGTGGGCAACCGGGGCGCGCACACCGAGATCCAGGCCATCAAGATCGCCACGCCCCGCGAGGTGGAGTGGATCCTCGACAAGGCCATCCAGGTGCACGGCGCGGGCGGCGTCAGCCAGGACTTCCCGCTGGCCGGCCTGTGGGCGGCGGCCCGCACGCTGCGGCTCGCCGACGGTCCCGACGAGGTGCACAAGCGCTCCCTGGCCCGCCGCGAGCTCAAGAAGCACACCCCGCCCGCCTCTCAGTGACCCGCTGAGTGGCCGGCTCACTGACCCGCTGGGCGACCGACCGGCTCCGAGACCTGCTGGGCGACCGACCCACCCACCGACCGACCCACCCACCGACCCACCCACCGGCCGAGCCGACGATGGCTCGGCGACCGACGAAGGGACCTGTCTCAGTGACCGTGGACGAGGCGGCGATCAAGGAACGGGTGCGCGCGTTCCTGTCGCAGAACGACCCGGCCGCGACCGCACCGCCGGACTTCCTGCGGGCGCGGTTCGACGCCGGGCTGGCCTGGGTGCACTTCCCCGAGGGCCTCGGCGGCGTCGGGGCGCGCCGCGAACTGCAGGCCGTGGTGGAGGCCGAGCTGGCGGGCACCCCGCAGATCGACGTCGGCAAGATGGCCATCGGGCTCGGCATGGCGGCGCCCACGATCCTCGCCTTCGGCACCGAGGAGCAGAAGAAGCGCTTCCTGCGGCCCCTGTGGACCGGCGAGGAGATCTGGTGCCAGCTCTTCAGCGAGCCCGGCGCCGGCTCCGACCTGGCGACCCTGGCGACCCGGGCCGTCCGTGAGGGCGACGAGTGGGTGGTGGACGGGCAGAAGGTCTGGACCTCCGGCGCCCACCACGCCCGCTGGGCCATCATGGTCGCGCGCACCGACCCGGACGTGCCCAAGCACCGGGGCATGACCTACTTCGTGTGCGACATGCACGCCCCCGGCGTCGAGGTGCGGCCGCTGCGGCAGATCACCGGCGAGGCCGAGTTCAACGAGGTCTTCCTCACCGGCGTCCGGCTGCCGGACGACCTGCGCCTCGGCGAGGTCGGGGACGGTTGGCGGGTGGCCCAGACGACCCTCATGAACGAGCGCGTCGCCATCGGCGGCTCGCCCGCGCGGCGCGGCGGAGGCGTGGTCGGAGTCGTCGCCGACACCTGGCGGGAGCGTCCTGAGCTGCGCACCCACGACCTGCACCAGCGCCTGCTGCACCTGTGGGTCGAGGCCGAGGTCACCCGGCTGGCCGGGGTGCGGCTGCGTGAACAGCTCGCCGTAGGGACGCCCGGGCCGGAGGGGTCGGGCATGAAGCTCGCCTTCGCCCGCCTCAACCAGGCGCTGTCGGGCCTTGAGGTGGAGATGCTGCGCGAGGAGGGCCTGCTGTACGACGACTGGAGTTTCCGGCGCTCGGAGACGGTGGACTTCTTCGGCCGCGGGCCCGGCTACCGCTACCTGCGCGCCAAGGGCAACTCCATCGAGGGCGGCACCTCCGAGATCCTGCGCAACATCATCGCCGAGCGCGTCCTCGGCCTGCCCTCCGAGCCCCGCGCCGACAAGAACGTGCCCTGGAAGGACCTGCCGCGATGACCGCACGCCCGGCGAACCAGAGGTGGAGAGCTACCCGATGACACTGCTGTACTCCGAGGTCGAGGAGGAGCTGCGGGCGGCCGTCCGCGCCCTGCTGGCCGACCGGCGCCCGCCGTCCGCGGTGCTCGCCCGCGCCGAGAGCGCCCCGGGGCACGACGCCGACCTGTGGAAGGCGCTGGCCCGCGACATCGGCGCCGCGGGGCTGCTCATCCCCGAGGACCTCGGCGGCGCGGGCGCCTCCGCCCGCGAGGCGGCGGTCGTGCTGGAGGAGCTCGGCCGCGCGGTGGCCCCGGTGCCGTTCCTGACCAGCGCCGTCATGGCGACCGGCGCCCTGGTGGCCTCCGGCCCTGGCGCGGCCCGCGACCTGCTCGCCTCCCTCGCGACGGGGGAGAGCACGGCCGCGCTCGCCGTCTCGTTCGCCGCCTCGCCGTACCCGCCGGGCCCGGCCTGGGTGCGGGCCGAGCGGGGGAGGCTGACCGGACGGGTCACCGCCGTCGCGGGGGCCGAGGGCGCCGACGTGCTGGTCGTCCCCGCCTCCGGAGCGCTGTACGCGGTCGACGCGGCGGACGCCGTCGTCGAGCCCGTCACCTCGCTCGACCTCACCCGGCCGGTCGCCACCGTGACCTTCGACGGCGCGCCGGGCCGGCCGGTCGCCGCCGGCCTCGCGCCGCTGCGCGCGGGCCTCGCGCTGGGCGCGGGGCTGCTGGCCTCCGAGCAGCTCGGGGTGGCCGAGTGGTGCCTGGCCACGACCCTCGCCTACGTCAAGGAGCGGCACCAGTTCGCCCGGCCGGTCGGCTCGTTCCAGGCGCTGAAGCACCGGCTGGCCGACCTGTGGATGGAGATCGTGCAGGCACGCGCCGCGGCCCGCAACGCGGCCGACGCGCTCGCGACGCGGGCAGGCGCCGCGGAGGCCGCGGGGCAGGACGGGCCGGCTAACGACCAGGCCTTCGAGGCCATGGAAGCCGTGGACACCGGGGAGGCCGTGGACGCCGAGGTGGCCATGGCGGTCGCGGTGGCGCAGGCGTGGTGCGGGCCGGTGGCCGTGCACGCGGCCGAAGAGTGCCTGCAACTGCACGGAGGCATCGGGATGACCTGGGAGCATCCCCTGCACCTGTACCTCAAGCGCGCCAAGGCGGACCAGATCGCGCTCGGCACTCCCGGCGACCACCGCGACGCCCTCGCCGGCCTCGCCGACCTCCCCGCCCCGCTCGCCGTCTGAGCGTTCAGGAGGAGGGCGCCTGAAGCCGCGAAGGCTGGTGGGCCGTCCGTTGACGGTCGCCGGGCGGGGCGCCGTACGGGCGGCGCCGTCCTCGCCGTACCACGACCCGCCGACCCGGCGCCGATCACATCCAGCACACGTCGGATGGGGATCCGCGCCGTGGTCGCCGCATCGGGGAGGGGGCGGGAGTTTTTTGGGGTCAGGGGCGCGGGGAGGCCGGGAGGAGGTCGGCGGAGTGGCCGTCGACCTCGGCCACATGTCGGATGGGGATCCGCGCCGTGGTCGCCGCATCGGGGAGGGGGCGGGAGTTTTTTGGGGTCAGGGGCGCGGGGAGGCCGGGAGGAGGTCGGCGGAGTGGCCGTCGACCTCGGCCATATGTCGGATGGGGATCCGCGCCGTGGTCGCCGCGTCAGGGAGGGGGCGGGAGTTTTTTGGGGTCAGGGGCGCGGGGAGGCCGGGAGGAGGTCGGCGGAGTGGCCGTCGACCTCGGCCACATGTCGGATGGGGATCCGCGCCGTGGTCGCCGCGTCAGGGATGGGGCGGGAGTAGTTGGGGGTCAGGGCGCAGGGAGGCGAGGAGGAGGTCGGCGAAGTGGCCGCCGACCTCGGCGGCCGACAGTGGGCCATCGGCGTGGTACCAGGTGCCGAGGTGGTGGACCGAGCCGAAGAAGAAGTCGACCACGAGGTCGGCCGGCACGTCGGCGCGGAACACGCCGGCGCGCCTGCCCTGGTCCACCAGGTCGCGGAAGCGTTCGTGGTAGCGGCGCCGCTCCGCCCGCACGGCCTTCTGGGTCTCGGGCGCGAGCTGGTGCATCGACCGGAAGAAGATCTTGGAGTCGTCGAGGTTCTCGATGCTGGTGGCGACCACGTCCGCCGCGGCGGCGTGCACGCGGTCGGCGATCGGCCCGGGCGCGTCCGCGAACCTGTCGAGCCGTTCCATCTGCAGCCGCAGCACGCGGGCGTAGATCTCCTGGAGCAGGTCATCCTTGGAGGTGAAGTAGTGGTACATCGCCCCCTTGGTGACCCCGGCGGCGGCGACGACCTCCTGCACCGACGTGCTCTCGAACCCCTTCTCGGCGAACAGCCGCGTCGCCTCGGCGATCAGCCGCTGCCGTACGGGCTCGTCCGGCCGGACGCCCTCGCCCGGCGGCCTGTCCTGTGTCGTGGTGGCCGGTCGCCGGGCCCCGTTGCGCGCCATCTCGCACGCCTCCCCTGAATCGCGATGACACCCAGCGTACCGACTGGTCGGTCAACTGATGGGGGACATGGCGTCTTCTGGCGTGCTGATTACCCGGGTCCGGATAACTTCCGCGTCCATGCTGTGTCGCGGGTGTGCTAATTCCGTTACCTTGGGAAAGTTGGAGCCCCGGGTTGGGTACTCCATAACGTAGTCGACTGAGCCCGAAATCGTGGGGGTTTCCGGTGCCCAATGGGTCCATCTACGTGCCGCAGGACGACAAGTTCAAGTGGGGCACACCTTCGGTGATGTACGAGCTCCGGTGGCGCGAGACCAGGTCGGAGCGCCGCCGCCGGCGCCACTTCATGGCGGGAGCGGGCCTCATCCTGTTCACCGCTCTCGCCTTCTACCGCTCCTTCCCGCTGCCCTTCCTCATCGGGCTGCTCGGCGGCGGCGCGGTATGGGTGGTCGACGCCTTCGTCTCCTGGCGGATGTTCGAGGCCACCGCCGTCTGGCGCGGCAAGCGCAGCGGCGCCGTCCGCACCGGCCGCCTGCTGCGGCGCGGGCTCGGCAAGCACGGGTACCGCGTGCTCGACGGGCGCGCCGTGCCGGGCAAGGCGTCCATCGACCACCTGGTGATCGGCCCGGGCGGGGTGTGGATCGTCGACAACGAGGCGTGGCCCCCCGACACCCACATCGCCGCCTACGGCGGCAAGCTCTTCTTCGGTGAGCGGTCGGGCACCTCGGTCGCCAAGGGACTCGTGGACGCCGCCACGACCATGGCCGAGATGCTGTCGCGCGAGTCGGGCATTCCCATCGCGGTGACGCCCCTGCTGGCCGTCCACGGCGGGCACGTGAAGCCCCCGTTCGTGAGCGCCGAGGGACTGACGCTGTTCCTGCCCCGCAAGGCGGCGCGGTGGATCCTCGGCGACGCGCACGTCGACCTGTCGCAGGAGCAGGTCGAGGTCCTCGCCCGCACGGCCGCGCGCATCCTGCGGCGCATGTCCTGACGCGGCGCGGCCTCGGCCGGCTTCCCGACCGAGGCGCGGTGTCCGAAGGCGGCTTCCGGACCGAGGCGCGGTTCAGGCGGCTTCCGGGCTGAGGCGCGGTGTCCGAAGGCGGCTTCCGGACCGAGGCGCCGGTCCAGGCGGCTTCCGACCGAGGCGCCGGTTCAGGGGACTTCCACCAGGACCGACGTCCGGTGCGGAGGTCCGCGCCGTCTGATCGGCGAGGGCCGGCGGTCAGGCCAGTTCCTCGATGAAGGCGGCGAGCTGGGCGACGTTGCGGCACTCGTGCATGGGCACGACGCCGCCGTAGGCGCCCGCCACCGAGTCGCCGGTGTCCCACTGCGCGCGCGGCTCGGGGTTGAGCCAGTACGCGTGCCGGGCGGCGCCCGCGAGCTCCTTCAGGACCGGCAGCGCCGGAGACTGGTAGTTCGACCGCGCGTCGCCCAGGATCAGCAGGGACGTCTTGGGGGTGATGGCGTCGGCGTACCGTTCGGCGAACCTCTCCAGCGCCCGCCCGTAGTCGCTGCGCCCGAAGCGGGTGATGTCCGCCTCCCGGGTCATCCGCGTGATCGCCTCCACGACGTCGGCGCCGGGCGCGAAGAAGCGGGTGATCTCGTCGGCCGTGTCCACGAACGCGAACGCGCGCACCTTGGCGAACTGCTCGCGCAGCGCGTAGGTCAGCAGCAGCGTGAAGTGCGAGAAGGCCGACACCGAGTCGCTGGCGTCGCACAGCACCACCAGCTCCGGCTTGTGCGGGCGCCGGGGCCGCATGTGGGTCACGACGGGCACGCCGCCGGTGCTCAGCGACGCCCGCACCGTGCGCCGGAAGTCCAGCCGGCCGCGGTCGCCGTGCCTGTGCTTGATCGTCAGACGGGTGGCCAGGCGCCGCGCCAGCGGGTGCACCTCGCGCCGCAGCCGGGCCAGGTCGGCCTTGGTGATCCGCAGGAAGTCGATCTGGTCCACCGGCGGCCGCACCGCGGACCTGGCGATCCTGTCGATGCCGGACTCCTCGGCGATCCTGCGGCGCACGTCCGCAGCGACGGCCTCCTCGAAGCCGGCGATGCCGTCCGACAGCCGCCGGCGGGCGAGCTTCTCGGCCAGGCCGCCCCGTTCCTGCCCGCGCATCAGCCCGGCGAGCATCCCGGCCATCAGCGTGCCGGGGGACAGGGCGCGCAGCACCGAGTAGGAGAACCAGTTCTGCCGGCCAGGCGCGGCCTGCTGGCGCCCGAACCGCTCCACCATGGCCCGGACGAACTCCCCGAAGGCCGGGTCGCCGGTGGCGCCCGCGTCGGCGGCCAGCAGCTCGGCCAGCCGCTCGCGCAGCTCGGGCACCTCGGCCCGCTCCAGGTCAGGACCGTCGCCGCCTGTCCGGGCGGC
Source organism: Sphaerisporangium rhizosphaerae (assembly GCF_042665155.1). Lineage (NCBI taxonomy): Bacteria > Bacillati > Actinomycetota > Actinomycetes > Streptosporangiales > Streptosporangiaceae > Sphaerisporangium > Sphaerisporangium rhizosphaerae. The sequence continues at coordinate 36,120 of NZ_JBHTCG010000017.1, forward strand.
GGGGCGCGGGGCGCCGGTGACCGGCGGGAACCACAGGTCGAACAGCGTGTCGAAGGCCGGACGGTACGCCGGGCGCTTGACCAGCGTCGCCGCGTACGCCTCGCGCAGCGCCTCGCGATCGGTCATCTCGATCACCTGGAGGGCGCGGGCCGCGTCCAGTCCTTCGGCGGGGGACACCGGCACGCCGGCCCCGCGCAGCGCCGCGAGGAACCGCACATGCCTGTCCAGCAGCGGCGTCACTCGGTGAGCCCCAGTTCCTTCACCGCGCGGGTCTGGTCGGTGGCGTGCTTGAGCACCACGCCCAGCGTCGCGGCCGTCGTGGCCTCGTCCAGGTCCGCGCGTCCGAGCGCGAGCAGCGTCCGCGCCCAGTCGATGGTCTCGGCGATCGACGGCGACTTCTTCAGCTCCAGGGCGCGCAGCGTGGCGACCGTGCGGGCGAGCTGCTCGGCCAGCGAGGCCGCGATGCCGGGCACCTGCGCGAGCACGATGTCCCGCTCGCGATCGGGCGAGGGGTAGTCCAGGTGCAGGTACAGGCAGCGCCGCTTCAGCGCCTCCGACAGCTCCCGCGTCGCGTTGGAGGTCAGCACGACGAACGGCCTGCGGGTCGCGGCGATCGTCCCGAGCTCGGGGATCGTCACCTGGTAGTCGGACAGGATCTCCAGCAGCAGGCCCTCGACCTCGACGTCGGCCTTGTCGATCTCGTCGATGAGCAGAACGGCCGGTCCGGTGCGCCTGATCGCCTTCAGCAGCGGCCGCTCCAGCAGGAACTCCTCGCTGAAGATGTCGTCGTGGGTGTCCTCCCACGCCTGCCCGCCGGCGGCCTGGATGCGCAGGAGCTGCTTCTTGTAGTTCCACTCGTACAGCGCCCGGGCCTCGTCCAGGCCCTCGTAGCACTGCAGCCGGATCAGCTCGGCCCCGGCCGCCTGGGCGACGGCCTTGGCGAGCTGCGTCTTGCCGACCCCGGCCGGGCCCTCGGCCAGCAGCGGCTTGCCCAGCGCGGCGGCGAGGAAGACCGGCGTCGTGATCGCGTCGCCGGCCAGGTAGTCCGCCGCGGCGAGCCGTTCCCCGGCGTCGGCGGGTGAGGCGAACCACGACGTCATCGGCACTCCCGTCATCGACCCGAATGTTGTTCTACTCTAACCGGTCCCACAGGTACGAAGCGGTCCACAAGGTGCGCTAATCTTGAGCTGCGTTCTGCGCCGCTAGCTCAGTTGGTTAGAGCAGCTGACTCTTAATCAGCGGGTCCGGGGTTCGAGTCCCTGGCGGCGCACCACGGCAATGGCCGGTGGCCTGGGCACTCTCACTTGACGGGGGTGCCCATCGTCATTTCCGGCGCCGTGCTGTTCTGGACGCCGTGCTGTTTGGGACGTGAACCTTTCACCGCGAAAGCCTCGCCCTGCTGGGCCGGGGCCGCTCGGGCGGCATGGGGGTGAACCGGCGTGGCCGCGGGCGCGTCGGAGCGATCATGCAGATGTCCGATGAGTCGCTCATCGAGGGCATGGCGTCGGGGGACCAGGACGCGACGGCCGTGTTCGTGCGGAGGTTCCACGCGCGGGTGTACGGGCTGGCGCTCGGGGTGGTGGGCGACCCGGGGCTCGCCGAGGAGGTGGCGCAGGACGCCTTCGTGCGGGCCTGGCGGCACGCGGCCACCTACGACGCGCGGCGCGGGCACGGGGCGACCTGGCTGCTGACGATCACCAGGAACGCGGCGGTGGACGCCGTCCGGCACCGCCGCGACCTGCCGGTCGAGCCGGGGGGCATCGCCGCCCGGCCCCCCGCGACCGCCGAGGCGGCCGACCGCGAAGGGGCCGAGCGGCTGTCGCTGGAGCTGGAAGGGCTTCCGCCCGAGCAGAGCAGGCTGGTCGTGCTGGCGGTGGGCTACGGGTTCACGGCCGCGGAGATCGCCGAGCGCGAGGGGATACCGCTGGGGACGGCGAAGACCCGCATCCGGCGCGGCCTGGCCCGGCTGCGCCGGAGCCTCGCGGTTCCCGGCGAGAACCCGCCGCCGGAGGCGGGATGAGCGCGGTCACTTCGGTTCCACGCGGTCGAGCAGGTCGCCGGTCACCTCCGTTCCACGCCGCCTAGCAGGTCGCCGGTCACTTCCGCCGCACGCCGTCGAGAAGATCGCCGGTCGCTTCACGTCGATGCCGTCGAGAAGATCGCCCGTCATTTCAGGTCGATGCCGTCGAGCAGGTCGCCGGTCACGTCGCCGGGGGAGGCCGCGCCGCACAGGGTCAGGGCGTTGGCCAGCTCGTTCCGCAGCAGGGTGAGAACCCGTTCGACGCCGGCCCGGCCCGCGACCGCGAGCCCCCACAGCGCGGGCCGCCCGATCGCCACGGCGTCCGCGCCGAGCGCGAGCGCCTTGACGACGTCGGTGCCGCGCCGCACGCCGCCGTCCAGCAGCAGCGGCACCTGTCCCCGTACGGCGTCGGCGACCAGGGGGAGCCGGTCGAGCGAGGCGGGGACGGTGTCGAGCTGGCGGCCGCCGTGGTTGGACACGACGATCGCGTCCACGCCGTGCTCGACGGCGAGACGCGCGTCCGCCGGGTGGAGCACGCCCTTGAGCACGATCGGCAGCGAGGTCGTCTCGCGCAGCCAGTCGAGGTGCCGGAAGGACAGGTCCGGGGACAGCGCGACCTGCCGCACCTCGTCATCCCGGCCCTGCCGACCCTTCTGGACCATGTTCGCGCAGTACATGCCGGGCGGCAGGTCGTGGAAGCCGTTGCGGTCGCCGCGCTCGTTGCGCCCCAGGGCGGGGGAGTCGGCGGTCACGACGAGCGCGCGGCAGCCCGCGTCCTCCGCCCGCCGGACCAGCGACGTGGTGAAGCCCAGGTCCGGCTGGATGTACAGCTGGAACCACAGCTTCGGCCCGCAGGCGGCGATCTCCTCGATCGTGACCGTGGAGAGCATCGCGGCGATCATGATGACGCCGGCCTCGGCGGCGGCGCGGGCGGTGGCGAACTCGCCGTCGGGGTGGGCCAGCCGGTGGAAGGCCGTCGGCGCGAGCAGGACGGGCATGGACGCGGTCTCGCCCAGCACGGTGACCTCCAGCCGGGGCGGCCCCTGGCCGCGCAGGACGCGCGGCACCAGAGCGCGGCGGCGGAAGGCGGCCTCGTTGGCGGCCACCGTGATCTCGTCCTGGGCGCCGCCCGCGAAGTAGTCGTAGTGCGCCGGGTCGAGCCGGGCGCGGGCGGCCGGTTCGAACTCGCGGAGGTTCACCGGCGGCGTCTCGCGCGTCACGGCGCCGGTCCCGACATGGTCCATGCCGGTTATACGAGTCCCGGCGCTCGCCAAGATTCACAATTAATGTGAAGATTCAACGAATCTCGCGAATCGGTTGTTTTCGTATAACTGGTCCCGGAGATGAGGAGACCCATGATCGTCGCCATCTCGGTCCTGGTCGTGTTCCTGAGCCTGCCGTACTGGCTGCCCCGCGCGGTGGTCGCCCTGCGGGTCTGGATCTTCGCCCGCGTCAACGGGGCCGAGGGGATCACCGTGCCCGGCGGCCGGTTAGGCCCGTCCCGGTTCATGGAGCTCTACTCCCACCCCGCCGCGAACGGCCGCAGCAAGGGCGCGGCGCTGTCGGACCTGTTCTGGTACTGGCTGTCCCCGGGGCCCGAGCTGCACCAGGAGCACCTGGAACCCGGGCCGCGCTACGAGGAGGTCGCCCGCTGCACGCGCCGCATCCTGCGGATGCCCAGCCGGAGGGCCGACGACCTGGCCGTCCGGAGTGTGGAGGCGGCGCTCCCCGGCCAGAGCGGCCTGGTGCGGCTGCGCGACCTGGTCATGCCCGTCTGGGCGGATCTGTACTACCGGGTGATCTTCGGACGGGAGTGCCCGGAGCAGGTCCGCCGCATGATCGTGGCCAACGCCGACGACGTCGTGACCGCGCTCAAGTGCTCCGGCCTGCGGCACATGCGGCGCAGGCTCCGCCTGACCGACCACCTCGAGAGCGTGCTGGACGAGGTGCCGCACGAGCTGCCCGGCCCGTTCTCCCGCCGGGAGCGGGCGCTGTACCTGCACGGGACGTTCTTCACCACCGCCGTCGTGCAGAGCTCGGAGGCGACGGCGCACGTGCTGATGATGCTCGCCCGGCACCAGGAGATCCAGGAACAGGCGGTGACCGACGAGAAGCTGCTGGCCCACGTCATCGAGGAGACCTTCCGGATCTTCCCCCTCTTCGGGATCGCCCACCGCGTCACCTCGGCCGACATCACGCTGGACGACCCCACGATCCCGGTGATCCCGGCGGGGTCGGTGCTGTGCTTCGACTACCTGCGCTACCAGCGCTCGGGGTACCACGACCCGGACACCTTCGATCCGTGGCGGGAGGAACGCCCGACCTACATCCCGTTCGGGGTGGCGGCGAACCGCCCCTGCCCCGCGTGGCACCTGGCGCCGCTGACCGTGCAGGGCGTGGTCAGGGAGCTGCTCGGCCGCTACGCGTTCGCGACCTCGGCCGGGCACACCCGGTCGCTGCCGAACCGCGGTCCCTGCCTGGTCACCCCGCGGGCGGCGTCACCGTCGCGGCCGCGCCCGGCCCTCATGGCCGCCATGCGGGTGCGCGACCGCTGGGAGGACGTGGGGCGCAGCGTCGTCCAGCTCTTCCTCGGCACCTTCATGGTCTGGCACGCCCGCCGCCTGCGGCTGTGCGCCCGGTACTTCGCCGCCGAGGAGAGCCGGGCCCAGCCCGCCGGATGACCCCGCCGGATGATCTACGTGCTTGCGGCCGCCGCGCATCGCGGCGTTCGGGTTGTGCGCCGAAGTGGATCAGGTGCAGGGTGTCGGGATGGGCGACACCTATCGGCGATTACGGCGGATGGTCACGCTGACCCTCGTGCTCACCGCCGCGGTCTGGCTGGCGGCGACGACACTGCTGCTCGGCAGCCGGGCGACGATCGCCTCGGCCGCCGAGGAGGCCAACCCCGCGCTGCTGGCCTCCCTGGCCGCCCACGCCGCGCTGTCCGACACCGACCGCGCCGCCTGGCAGAGCTTCCGCGGCGGGGAGGTCAAGCTCACCGGTCCCGGCCGGCGGTACCGGGACGACATCACGACCGCTGGTGAGAACCTCGTCCGCCTCGCCGAGCTGGACACGACCGGGACGGCGGGCCGCCAGGCGCTTCTCGCGGTCAACGGCCAGCTGGTGACCTACCAGGGCCTGGTGGAGCAGGCCGACGCCAGTTACCGGCAGGGCGCCGACGACCTCGGGTACGCCTATCTCACCTACTCCTCCAACCTGCTGCACGGCCCCGGCGGGCTGCTGTCGCGCATCGAGGACATGGCGCGGCTCAACCGCCGCGCCATCGAGCGCAGCCACACCTCGCCGTGGGTGGACCCCGGCACGCCGCTGGTGGCCCTGCTGGCGGCCGGCGTGCTCCTGGGACACCTGCTCCGCGTCCAGGTCTTCCTGTCCCGCGCGTTCCGGCGGACGATCAACCCGCCGCTGCTGGCCGCCACCCTGGTCCTGTGCGTTCTGGCGATCTGGACGACCCTCGCCCTGAACGGCGGCCACCAGGCGTTCAGGTCCGCCGAACGGCAGGCACTGCCGGCGCTGAGCCAGGTCTGGCAGACCCAGATCCGGCGGGCGGACCTCGGAACGGCCGCCCTGCGGGCGAACGCCTCCCGCGTCGCCTCCGCCGAACCGGACCTGACGGCCGCCGAGCCCGCCCGGGCGCGGCTCGACACACTGATGGCGCGGGCGCTGGACTCGGGCGGGCTGACGGCGGGCCTGCCGATCGGCGCCGTCGCCGTCGCCGTGCTCGCCACCGCCGGGCTGCGGCTGCGGCTCAACGAGTTCCGAGGCTGAGGAGGCCGGGATGATCAGGCGATTAGGACCGGCGCTGGTGCTCCTCTGCTGCCTGTCGGCCCTCTCCTGCGGCCGGTCCGGCGGCGGCGAGTCGATCTCGGTGCTCGGCCCGTGGACCGGCCAGGAGGAGCAGGCGTTCCGCGCCATGTTCGCCGGCTTCGAGCAGGCCACCGGGATCCACGTCGACTACACCGGCACGCGCGACGCGAGGTCCGTCCTCGGCAGCGAGATCCACAACGGCAATCCCCCCGACCTCGCCGTGCTGGCGACGCCCGGCGAGCTGCGCGACTACGCCGCGGCGGGGGTGCTGCGTCCTGTCGACGACGCGCTGAAGGCGTCCGATCTGCGCGCCCAGTACGGCGCCGGAGTCGGCGACCTCACCGTCGTCCCCGGCCCGACGGGCGAACGGCACTCCTACGCGGTCATCGTCAAGGCGGCTCTGAAGAGCATCATCTGGTACGCCCCCGGGAAGCTGCCCGCGGACGCCCGTATCCGGCTGACCGCGCCCGGCCTGACCTGGAAGGAGCTGACCCGGGTCGCGTCCGGCCTGGGATCCTCCGGCGGGCGGCCCTGGTGCATGGGAATGGAGGACACCGCCAACTCCGGCTGGCCGGGCACCGACTGGATCGAGGACCTCCTGCTCCACCGGTCGGGGCCGGGGGTGTACGACCAGTGGGTCGCGGGGACGCTGCCGTGGACCTCCGCGCCGGTGAAGCAGGCTTGGCAGGCGTTCGGGTCGGTCGTGGCCCAGGCCGGCGATCGCGGACGCATCCTGCTCACCAACTTCGGGCGGGCCGGGACGCGGATGTTCGTCACGCCCCCGGAATGCTTCCTCGACCACCAGGGGTCGTTCATCACAGCGTTCTACGGCCAGGCCCTCGGCAGGGGGAACGCCTCGCCGGGTCCGGAGACCGACTTCGACTTCATCCCCTTCCCCTCGGCTGACGAGCAGGACCGATCCCCCGGAGACGGGCAGGGGGATGGGCAGGGGGATGGGCAGGGCGACGGCGGGCGGAGCGGTGCGGGGCAGGGACGGGCGGAGGAGGTGGCGGCGGACCTGCTCGGCATGTTCCGCGACACCCCCGCCGCCCGCAGGTTCCTCGCCCATCTGACGACGCGAGCCGCCCAGGAGGCGTGGATCCGGCGCCCGGCGAGTGGCGCGATCTCGCTCAACCGGTCGGTCCCGGTCGACGCCTACCCCGACGCCCTCTCCCGCCGGATCGCCGGGACGCTCACCGCCGCCGGCGCCGTGCGCTTCGACGCCTCCGACTCCATGCCGCAGACCATGGCCGCCGCCTTCGACCACGCGGTCCTGGCCTACATCGCCGACCCCGGGCGGCTGGACGCCCTCCTCGCCGACCTCGACCAGGTCCGCCGAGCGCCCCACTGACCACGCCCGCTCGGCGGGGTCCGGCTCAACGCGGGGACGCGGCGGACGGGCAGGTGGGGCGGTAAGGGAGTCCAGGGAGTTGGGCGGCCCACTCTCCGGGCGTCAGGTCGCGGCCCGCGCGGGCGCAGGCGGCCGCCGCCAGCGCGTCGGGCGCGATGGGATGGACGGCGAAGCCGCCCTGGTCGTCCAGGACCATCAGCCGGCGCCCGTCGGCGGAGAAGGCGACCTCCCTGACGGCGTTGATCCGCTCGACGACGGGGCGGCCGAGCAGCACCCCGGTCGCGCGGTCCCACAGGGCCACCGAACCCGTCCGGCCCCCCTGCACCGTGGCGATCAGGCGACCGTCCGGGCCGGCCGCGACGGCGGTCACATCGCGCGTGGGCCCGTGCAGGATCAGCTTCGCCGGGCCGCCGGAGCCGGGCGTCCACAGCGTCAGCCGCCCCTCGGCGTCGCCGAGCGCGTACAGGGCGCCGCCCCCGGTGAGCCGCGTCTGGCGGGCGTCGTCCCCCAGGGTGACGGGCCCCGCCTGGCGGCCGGTCGCGACGTCGACGGCGCGGGCGTCCTCGGCGCGCAGCACGACGGCCCTGCCGTCCGGCGTGAAGCCGATCTCGGCCGCCGACTGGCGGTCCAGCCGCCACAGCCGTCGGCCGTCGCGCAGGTCCCACAGCATGATCTGGTCACCGGTCCGCGGCTCACCGGTACGCACCAGGGCGGCCAGGTGGCGGCCGTCGGGGGCGAACGCCATCGCGTCCGGGTAGGACGCCAGCCCGGTCAGCCGGGCGCGGCGGGCCCGGGTGGCGGTGTCCCAGACGGTGATCCCGGAATCGTCGGGGTCGTCGCCGCCCACCGCGAGCAGCCGCCCGTCCCGGCTGAAGGCGGTGCCGAGGGTGTAGAGCCCTCCGGGGCGCGTCGAGAACAGCCGCCGGCCGGCGGGTCCGCCGGTGTCGGCCCGGGCGAGGCCGAACTCTCCCGTGGCCGAGTCGCGGTAGGCCAGCATCCGCGCGTCGGAGCTCATCGCGGCCCAGTGACCGGCGGTGGCGCCGGACAGACCGGTCAGGTCCAGGCTGACGACGGTGTCGCCGTCCAGGTAGCGCAGCGTGCGCCCGTCGGGATCGAACGCGAGCCGGGCCCCGTCCGTCGCGACCACGTGCTCCATGACCAGGGCGCGGTCCGCGACCCGGTAGACCTGGACGCCGGCCGGGGCGATCGAGGCGAGCAGCGTCCCGTCATGGGAGAAGCGCAGATCGCCTCCGTTCCAGCCCTCCATGATCAGGTCGTGCTGCGCGCCCGTCACCGGGTCGTGAAGGCCGATGGCGCCGTTGTTCCCTATCGCGAGCGTCCGGCCGTCGTCGCTGAGCGCCGGCCGGTACCAGCACTCCGGGCACGAGGCCATCAGGGTGGTGTCCCGCCCGCCCGGCACCGTGGTGCGAACGACGGGAGTGCTCTGCGGGCCCGCGCTGATCACGGCCGTGCCGTCGGGGGTGGCGATCGCGCCGCAGCACATCCCGCCCGCCGACGTGCGGCCGGTGGCGGTGTTCCACACCGTCTCGCCCTCGCCGAGCGAGACGGCCAGCAGGTGCTCGGACCGGCCGTAGGTCAGGGTGACGCCCAGGTGGGTGCTCGCGGCGCCGAGCGGGTAGGTACGGGGGAGCGCGCGCCCGGTCCGCAGGTCCCACAGCCGTACGTCGCGTCCCTCGATGGCGACCGCGAGCACCCTGCCGCGCGGGCTGACCGCGGCGTCCATGATCCGCCCGCCCGCCTCGCCGATCTTGACGACCGCGCCGGCCGGAGCGCCGGTGCGGACGTCCGAGGCCCGGGCCACGCCGCGCGAGATGCTGACCAGCACCCGGCCGTCGTCGCTGAGGCGGCGGACGGCGTCCGCGGCCGGGTCCTGGAAGACCCGCACCTCGCGCTGGGCGAGCGAGCCGGTGAGCGCGGCCCTCGCCTCGGGCACCGGGCTGAGCTTCCAGGCCGCCACGCTGAGCAGCATCGCCTGCACGGGATCGGTGCCGCGCAGCCCTTCGGAGACCACGGCGATCCGGCGTGCCTCGGCCTCGTCGCGCTGGGCCGCGGCCACTCTGATCTGCCACACCGCGACCGTGGTCGCCGCCAGGGCGATGACGAGCAGCACGGCCATCACGGCCGTCACGACCCTGCCGCGCCGGGCCCTGCGCCGGGTCAGCGCCGCCCCCGCGTCCAGGAAGTCGCGTTCGACGGGAGTGAGGGTGATGTGGCGGCGACCGGTGGCCGCCCAGCCCAGCGCGCGCTCCAGGGACCCGCCCTGCATCAGCTCGCCTTCCTTGCGCCCCTGCAGGTGCCACCGCCGCGCGGCCGTGGCGATCTCACGGTGCGCGGGCAGGCCGTCGCGGTCGGCCCTGACCCAGCCGCGCATGCGCGGCCAGGCGTGCGGCAGGGCGGGACGGGTGAAGGCCACCTCCTCGGCGCCCGCGCGCACCAGATAGGAGAACGCGCCCAGCACGCGCTCGACCGCCTCGGCCTCCGGAGCCGGACGCCCGCCGATGATCTCCTCGCGCGGGACCCGCCGCGCGAGGAGCTCGCCGTCGTCGCCGACGGTGACCAGGCGCAGGAAGATCTCCGGGACGAGCTCGCGGTCGGCCGGGCTGAGCGTCTCGTAGGTCTCCTCGGCGATGGTGCCGAGCGAGGGGTCCCCGGCAGGCCGCCGGGACATGCCGCCGGCGGTGCGCGTGCCCTCCACCAGCAGCCGCGCCATGTCCAGCCTCCCGTCCCCGCTGACCAGCGCGAGCAGCAGCTCGGGCGCGGTCGGCCGGGCGGTGGGGTCCTTGGCCAGGGCGGCGCCCACCAGCCCGCGCAGCGACGGGGGGAGCACGTCCAGGTCGGGATGGATCGACAGGATCCGGTGCATGACCGCGCCGATGTTGTCGGCCATGAACGGATCGGCGCCGGTCGCGGCGAACAGCACGATCGCCCCCCAGGCGAACACGTCGGCCGGCATCCCGGCGCGCGTCCCGCCGAACACCTCCGGCGCCATGTACGTCGGGGTGCCGGAGGTCTGGCCGGTGGCGGTCAGCGACATGTCCAGGGTGCGGGCGATGCCGAAGTCGATGACCCGGGGCCCGTCCGGGCCGAGCAGCACGTTGTCCGGCTTGAGGTCGCGGTGCACGACGCCCGCCTCGTGGATCGCCGCCAGCGCCGTGGCGATCGCGGTGGCCAGCCGGTGCAGGTCGCCCCCGGCGAACCGGCGGCCCCGGGCGAGGGCCCTGCGCAGGTCGGGGCCCTCGACGTACTCACTGACGATGTAGGGCCGCTCGCCCGCGATGTCGGCCGCCAGCACGCGGGCGGTGCAGAACGAGGCGACCCGCTGGGCCGCGGCCGTCTCCCTGCGCATCCGCTCGCGCGAGTCCGCGTCGCCGGCGGAGTGGCCGTGCAGCACCTTGATCGCGACCCGGGAGCCCTCGGCGTCGTAGGCCTCGTACACCACGCCCTGCCCGCCCGCCCCGAGCCGGCCGGCCAGCCAGTATCCGCCCACCCTCTGCGGATCGCCGTTCACGAGCCCCTGCGCCATGGTGTCCTCTCGCCGTCCGTACAGGGCGTTGGACGCGTCACATCGCGACGTGGTTCGCCGCCTTCGCAGCAGGTGCGCTGTGGGCCGTCTGACCTGCGCCGATAGAGTGTGGTTTGTACGCCCGGCGGGAACGCGGAACCGGGGCACGACCGCCCGCGGGACCGGATCGCGCCAGAGCACCGACCAGGCGCGGGCGTCCTCGCGCAGCAGAGCAAGGGAGCGGGCCACGCTCGAAGACCGCAGGCACGTCCCTCATGTCCCGCCGACGGCCGGCACCGGGCGGGACGTGCTGATCGGCGCGGCCCTGAGCCGGGCGGTGCGTGACATGGACGCCTACTCGGGGGCGGTCTACCTGCCCGACGACGAGGGGCGGTACCTGGCGGCGACCGTGATCTGCGGCGCCCCTCCCGCGATCTTCACCATGCCCGACCGGATGTCGGTGGACGGGCCGTACGCCACGGCGATGGCCTACCGCACCGGGCGGCCGGTGAGCGTGGGCGCCACGGACGCGAGCTTCCCCGCCGCGCGGCTGCTGCCGCTGGTCCCCTTCGCCTACTCGGTGGTCGCGGTCCCGCTCATCGCCGAGGAGGGCCCGATCGGGACGCTCACCGTGGCGTGGGTGCCTCCTCGCCGGCATCGGCTCCCCGACGCCGAGATGCTCCGCCTGAGGGGCATGGGCGCCTCGCTGAGCCGCGACCTGGCCCGCCTGGGCGAGCGGGGCGCGTCCATCAGGGCCAACCGCCCCCCGGTGGTCATGCCGCTGTACGACGGCGTCGCACAGGAGCGGGAGTGGGGCCTGCCCGGCATCCCCGGCTCGTTCGGCATGTCGCTGATGTACCAGGTGTACAAGCTCTCGGCGATGCTGAACGAGGCCAGCGGCCTGCCGGAGATCATCCACGCGGCCGAGCAGCGGGTGATGGCGCCCTTCGGCGCCTGCTGCTTCGCCCTGGCCACGATCGCGGAGGGCCGGCTGCGGCTGGCCGGGCAGACGGGCTGCCAGATGGATCTGACGGAGGAGATCCACGACGTCCCCCTCACCCGGTCCACTCCTTACACCGACGTGATCCGCAACCGCGACCCGCTGTTCTTCACCGGTGACGACGTCCTGAACTCCGACTATCCGTCCATGACCGCCGGCGGTCTGCAGTCCCTGGCCGTGCTGCCGATCGGCCCGAGCGCCGCGCCGGTCGGCACCTTCATCCTCGGTTTCGACCGGCCCCGGCGGTTCGGGGCCGGTGAGCGCGCCGTCCTGCTGATGATGACCAGCCAGCTCGGCCTGGCGGCGGAGCGGGCGCGGCTCGGCGAGAACGAGCGGGCCCTCGCCCAGGGGTTGCAGAAGAGGCTGCTGCCGCGCACGCTGGCCGAGCTGCCGCAGGTGGTCACGACCGCCCGCTACCTGTCGGCCCCCACCTCCGCCGGGGTCGGCGGCGACTGGTACGACGCCTTCTGCCTGCCCGGCGGCCGCATCGCCCTGATCGTGGGCGACGTGGAGGGGCACAACATCGACAGCGCCGTGATCATGGGCCAGCTGCGCAGCGCGTTGCGCGCCTACGCGGCCGAGGGGCACAGCCCGGCCGGGGTGCTCGCCAGATCCAGCGACCTGCTCGCCGACCTCGACACCGACCTGCTGGCCACCTGCTGCGTCGTGCGCATCGACCCGGAGGCCGGAGTCGCGGAGGTGGCGCTCGCCGGCCACCCCGTGCCGCTGGTCTGCGGGCCGGACGGCGAGGTCACGGTGCCCGACGTCCCCCCCAACGTGCCGCTGGGAGTCCCGCTCGACGGGGCGCACCGCACGGCCGAGATCCCCCTGCGCCAGGGCTCGCTGCTGATGCTCTACACCGACGGCCTCGCGCAGTCGGCCACCGGCGATCCGGTGCTCGGCGCCCGCGACCTGCTCGCATCGGTCGAGGAGCCCGGTGACGCCTCCCTGGAGCGGCTCGCCGACCGTCTCATCGCCGTCGCGCCGGACCACGAGGTGCGCCGCGACGACATCGCCGTCCTGCTCGCCCGCTACGAGGGCGACCCGTGCGGCGAGCGCCGCCGCATCGACCGCATGGCCATCCAGCGGCACGATCTGCAGGGCGTCGGGGCCGCCCGCAGGTTCGTCCGGCGCCACCTGCGCGAATGGGGCCTGGACGAGCTGTCCGACGACCTGGAGGTGATGGCCTCGGAGATGGTCACCAACGCGCTCATCCACGCCGACAGCGACGTGGAGGTGCGGCTGCGCGAGTACCCCGACCGGGTCCACCTGGAGGTCCGCGACACCGACCCCCACCCCGCCGTGCCCGCGCCGATCACCGCCTCCGAGGAGACCAACGCGGTCGCCGAGCACGGCCGCGGCCTGATCATCGTCGGGCGGCTCGCCACGACGTGGGGCAACTCGCCGAGCGGCCGCGGCAAGACGGTCTGGCTGGACCTGGACACCGGCCACGGGGCCGGGTCGCCATGTTTCGGGCCGCGGAGGCGGGTAGGGCCGGATGCGGCAGATGATGATCGCCGGCAGGTGACCCGGCCAGGGGGAGAGGGGGCGCGGTCGTGAACGCACGTGACCCGCATTCACGGTTCGAGGACGAGGGGATACACGACCTGCAGGAAGGCACCCCGCAGCAGCAGTGGGCGGTCGATCCCCAGGAGGCGCCGCTGCCGGGGGACCGGCCGATCGGGGTGGACGACTTCGGCACCACGATGGAGGAGCAGAGCCAGGGCGAGTCCCTGGAGGGCCGGCTGCGGCGCGAGGTCCCCGAGGAGGAGCCGGTGTTCGGCGTCGGCGAGCAGGAGGCCGCGACGGGCACGCGAGACGTGGACGAGCGCGGTCTGGACGAGCGCGGCCTGGACGAGCGCGGCCTGGATCCGGAGATCCCCGACGGCCCGCCGTCCGATGAGGACGCCGAGAACGGCCTCGGGGTCGGCTCCGACCTCGACACCCGCTTCGAGCCCGATGACGGCCTCGACGACGACTGGTCCGCCCGGCCCGAGGAGCCGTCCGGGACGGTGTGGGACGAGCCGCGGCGCGCGGGCCGCCTGGTCGAGCCGGACGAGGGCGTCCGAGGCGACACCGAGGCCGAGTTGATCGCGGAGGAGGTGGGCCCGGACGGCGGCGGCTACACCGCCGAGGAGGCCGCGATGCGGGTGGAGCCCGAGTGACCCCCCACCGGCCCGGGTCCGAACCAGGACGAGCACCGGACGTGGTGCACTAGGGGAGAAGGCGGTGCCTTCTCGCCCTGGGCTGGGTCATTCGAAGTCGTCCGGGTTGAGTTCCTTGAGGCGTTCCCGTTCGGCGTCGCTGATCTCCGTCTCGCCCTCGCTCGCGCGAGAGCCGAAGGGCATCCCGTGCGGGACGCCGCCGGCCGCCGCAGAGCCTTCCGCGGCGGGTGTGGACGGCGCGCCGGACGCCCCGCCGGTGTCGCGCTCGACGTGGCCGGACTCCTCCTGCTCGAGGTGCCCGGACCGCTCCTTGCCGGATGATGTGCTCATGTCGTCCCCCGTACATCCACGGCGGGCTCCGGCCCTGTTCCGGCCGGGACGACTGCCGGCGTCGCCGCCGTGGACCCTGTGTGCCGGGCGGGCGCGGTGCGGGCCGTGGAATCGTCGCGTGAACCCCCTCTTTGCCTACCCCCGGGACGCGCGGCTACACTGCGCAGCCCCTTCCACCTGCGGTTTCATCGCCAGAGGACCGGTGGTCGCCGCCTTAGGGCCGAGGTAGAGGCCGACCCTGTGATCCTCGGCGCGGCGGTCGGCTTCGGGTTCGCCGCCTTCGAGTCGGCCGGGTACGTCCCGGCCGCGTCCCGCCGGCCTTCCGCGTCCCCACGGGGTCTCCGCCGAGATGACGCGCTCACCGGAGCGGCGCGCCGGCGCCCTGATACGGTCGGTCGCGTGATGGATCGGCGCCCAGGCACGGCGGAGATGCTGGTCCGCCTGCTCGACGACGCCCATTTCGCCGCCCTGGAACAGATTCCGGCCCTGGTGGCCGAGCACGCGGCCCGCGCGGGCCTGTACGACGTGCGCGTCTACCTGGCCGACCTGCAGCAGAACGTGCTGCGCCCGCTCACCGCCCTCGGCGAGATCGCCGCCAAGGACAAGGCCGATACCGGTGACACCGCCGGCACCGAGGAGATGGCCGGTGGGCAGATGTTCGCCGGCGAGCCGGGCACCGAGGAGGTCACCGAGCTGAGCGTCGAGGGGACGCTGGCGGGCCGGGTCTTCCAGGAGACGCGGATACTGTCGTCCGCCGCGCCCGGCGGCGGCACGATCCTCTGGGTGCCCATGCTGGACGGCGTCGAGCGTCTCGGTGTGATCAGGGCCGCCACGCGCGATCCCCGGGACGCCCCGTCTCACGGCGACGAGGCCACGGACGCCGCCGCCGAGGAGCTCCCGCGTGAGACCGGGTTCGCCTACCGCGAGGCCGCCGAGTCCCTGGCGTCGCTGGTCGCGCTCCTGGTGATCAGCAAGCGGCCCTACAGCGACTCCTACGCCCGGCTGGTGCGGAGGAAGCCGATGAACGTGGCCGCCGAGATGCAGTGGAACCTCACGCCGCCGCTGACCTTCGCCAACGAGACCATGGTGATCGGCGCCGTCCTGGAGCCCGCGTACGAGATCGGCGGCGACGCGTTCGACTACGCCATCGCGGGCGACGTCGTGCACCTGGCCATCTTCGACGCGATGGGCCATGACACCTCCGCCGGGCTCACCGCCAACCTTGCCGTGGCCGCCTGCCGCAACCACCGCCGCCAGGGCGCGGGGCTCGTCGAGACCAGCGAGAACGTCGAGCGCGTCCTGATCGAGGAGTTCGGCAGGGGCGTCCGCTTCGTCACCGCGATCATGGCGCATCTCGACCTGACGACCGGCCTGCTGACGTGGGTCAACCGGGGGCACCACCCTCCCGTGGTGATCAGGGACGGACGCTGGACCTCCACCCTGGAGTGCCCGCCGTCCCACCCTCTCGGCCTGGACCTCGGCATTCCCGTCACCCTGTGCCGGGAGCAACTGGAGCCGGGCGACCGGCTGCTGCTCTACACCGACGGCATCACCGAGGCCCGCAACCGGCACGGGCAGGAGTTCGGGCTGCACCACTTCGTCGACTTCATCATCCGGCACAACGCCGCCGGCCTCGCCGTCCCCGAGACCCTGCGCCGCCTGATCCGCAACGTGCTCGACTACCACAGCGGCGAGTTGCAGGACGACGCCACGGTGCTGCTGGCCGAATGGCGCGGCGGCGGCGCCCGCCGGCTCGCACCGCGCGCCTGACAGGCGCCCACCGGCCGGCGACCGCGCGCCTGAGCGCCGCGGTCGGGGCGCTGCCCAGGCTGCCCACCTTGAGCGTCTCGATCGGACGGCGCAGGTAGTCGATGGGCGAGGCCGGGTGCGGGCCACCTCAAGCCAGGGCGGCCTGCTCGGGGAGCTCCCAGGCCGAGAAGGGCACGGGACGCTTGCCGTGTTCGCGGCGGCTGAACCGTTCCTCCTCCGTGGCCGCGACCACACGCCCGTCGACCACGAGCGTGGCGACGGGGTCGTGGAAGATCGCGTTGATGCCGAGGAACCTCATCGCTTCTCCCTCCATCGGCGGGGGATGACTACCGAGAGAAGCGCTCCCCAAACAGTAAGCAGCGGCATAACGGGCAATAAGGAAGGAGCGCGCTGCGTGTCGTCACCCAAAGTAGTCGTTTGTCCCATTCGAACATGGGCATCCGGCAGGCTGGAGGTCTCCCCGTGCCGATCCACCCCCGTCCACGCGCGGTGCTGTTCGACCGCGACGGCACGCTCATCCACGACGTCCCCTACAACGCCGACCCGCGGCTGGTCAGCCCCATGCCCGGCGCACGGGCCGCCCTCGACCGGCTGCGCGGGGCCGGAATGCCCCTCGGTGTGGTCACCAACCAGGCCGGCGTGGCCAAGGGCCTGTTCGACGCCGCCGCCCTGCGCAGGGTCAACGCCCGCGTCGAGGAGCTGCTCGGCCCGTTCGGGGTCTGGGCGGTGTGCCCGCACGACGACGGCGACGGGTGCGCCTGCCGCAAGCCCATGCCCGGCCTGGTCCTGCGGGCCGCGCGGACCCTCGGCGTCGCCCCGGCCGAGTGCGTGGTCATCGGCGACATCGGCCGCGACATGGAGGCCGCCCGCGCGGCCGGGGCCAGGGGCATCCTGGTCCCGACCCCGGTGACCCTCCCCGCCGAGGTCGACGCCGCCCCGGAGGTCGCCCGCGATCTCGCCGACGCCGTCGAGCGGGTGATGACATGAGAGAGGCGAGGCCATGAGGGTGCTGCTGTGGCATGTGCACGGGTCCTGGACGACCGCGTTCGTCCAGGGCGGCCACGACTACATGGTGCCGCTCACCGCCGACCGTGGCCCCGACGGGCGCGGAAGGGCGCGCACCTACACCTGGCCCGCCTCCGTCCGCGAGGTCCCGTGGGACCGCCTGCGCGAGGAGGACGTCGACGTGGTCGTGCTCCAGCGGCCGCACGAGCTGGACCTGGCCGAGCGCTGGCTCGGCCGCCGTCCCGGAAGGGACGTGCCCGCCGTCTACGTCGAGCACAACACCCCTGCCGGGGACGTCCCGGCCACCCGCCACCCGCTGGCCGGCCGAGACGACATCCCGCTGGTGCACGTCACGCACTTCAACGAGCTGTTCTGGGACGCGGGGCGGGCGCCCACCCGGGTCATCGAGCACGGCGTCGTCGACCCCGGCCACCGCTACACCGGCGAGCTCGCCCGGGCCGGCGTCGTGGTCAACGAGCCGGTGCGCCGCACCCGGGTCGCCGGGACCGACCTGCTGCCGGCGTTCGCCGCCGCCGCGCCGCTGGACGTGTTCGGCATGAAGGTCACCGGCCTGCCGTACGGCGTCTTCGAGGACCTGCCGCAGCGCGAGATGCACGCCGAGCTGGCCCGGCGCCGCGTCTACCTGCACCCCTACCGGTGGACGTCGCTGGGCCTGTCGCTGATCGAGGCCATGATGCTGGGCATGCCGGTGGTCGCGCTCGCGACCACCGAGGCCGTCGAGGCCGTGCCGCCGGAGGCCGGGGTGATCTCGACCCGGCTCGCGACGCTGACCGCCGCCCTGCGGTCGTTCACCGCCGACCCGGCGGCGGCGGCCCAGGCGGGCAAGGCGGCCCGGGCCGCCGCCTGCGCCCGCTACGGGCTGGACCGCTTCCTCGCCGACTGGGACCGGCTCCTCGCCGAGACCGCGACGGCCCGCGCCTGACGCGCGGGCCGTCACAGCCTGTGGCGCGGGCCGTCGTGCCTGTGGCGCGGGCCGTCGTGCCTGTGGCGCCGCAGTCGTGCCTGTGGCGCGGGCCGTCGTGCCAGACGCGCGGGTCGTCCCGCCCGAGGTTCGGGGCCGCCGGTGTCGGCCCGCGGCCCCGCCTCAGCGGTCAGCCATGGTCGGCGCAGCACGGGGTGGGGTTCGGCACCTCGGCCGGCATGAGCATCCCGCCCGCCGCCGGCATGGCGAGCAGGACGATCCGCCCGTCGCGCCACTGCGGCCGGACGAAGTCGTTGGTGGCCAAGGGCGCGTCCGGCGCGGGGTCCTCGGTCCGGCCGAGCACCACGACCCGCTCGACCGCCGAACGGGCGAGCACCTCGGCCGTGGTCAGGGTGCCGGTGAGCGCGTCCCTGCCCGGGAACAGCACCAGACGGCCGCTGGACCCCGCGGCGTGCGCGGCCGCCGCGAGCGCGGCGCCCTCCGCGAGGTCGCCGGGCCCGGTGCGGGCGTCGCCGAGCGCTGCCCCCAGATGGGCCGGCAGCGCGCCGAGATCCACGCCGCCTGCCGGGGCCGCGCCCGCTTCTTTGCCTGTCGCGGCGGGGATGGACAGGGAGCAGGCCACGTGTGCCAGGCCCGTGGTGCGGACGAAGTGCGTGCAGCCCACGGTCCCGGCCGGGAGGCCGAGCGACTCCGCCATCTCGTGGAGAAGGTGCTCGGCCTCCGCGACCGTCCGCGAGCCCGCGTCCAGGCCGAGGATCATCCGCGCGGCGCGATCCAGATCGGGTTGCTGTAGAACCACAGGTCCTTCCACGGGTCGGCGTCGCCGAAGACGTCGATCGCCGGGCCGGCCGGGTCCACCGACGCGCCCAGCAGGCCCACGGCGCCGCGGTTGCCGTCGGTGCCGCGCAGGCGCACGTACACCGGCCGGTCGACGGCGCCGACCTGGTAGGTGAAGGTGACCGTGCCGGTGTTCTTCTTCACCTCGAAGGACTTCACGACCTTGGTCGCCGGGGTGGTGAAGACGTCCTTGTCGGACACCGGGCCGGTCACCTCGCCCTGGATGACGTCCACGCGGGCCAGGGCCGGGATGAACTGCGCCCAGTTGGGCTGGTTCGCCAGGGTGATCTCGATGGCGATCTCCACCTTGGCGCCCTTGCGGACGTGGAGGGTGTCGCCGAGCGTCACCCCGCGCTGGCCGGTGCCCGTCTGGCGGGCGCGGACGACCAGGGCGGTGATCAGGCCGCCGTGGTCCACCCAGACGCGGCCCTGGCGGATGCCGTCCATGACGGCGGTGTAGGAGAACTCGCGCGACCCGACGTGGGTCTTGCTGTAGTAGCCCGGCCAGAAGTCGCCGTTGGAGGTGTTCGGCACGCCCTTGTAGACCGGGTCGTTGTACCGGCCGTCG
Organism: Sphaerisporangium rhizosphaerae; assembly: GCF_042665155.1. Lineage (NCBI taxonomy): Bacteria > Bacillati > Actinomycetota > Actinomycetes > Streptosporangiales > Streptosporangiaceae > Sphaerisporangium > Sphaerisporangium rhizosphaerae. Next base: position 55,457 of record NZ_JBHTCG010000017.1, read on the forward strand.
GTGTCGAAGTTCCCGCCCGGCCCGCGGTCGCTGGTGTCGAGGTACACCGTGTGGGAGTCGGAGTTGGCGGTGATCCACCAGCTCTTGCCCTCGGCCAGGAGGCTGTCCCACAGGCCGCCGACGGTGGCGGTCATCCAGTCGAACCCGCCGAAGGTCTTGTAGCTCTCGGGCGGGTAGGCGGCGAAGGAGTCGGCGCTCGGGCTGTTGTCGTAGAAGCCGCGCCCGCTGCCGGCGCCGTTGGGCTTGGCGATGCCCGCGGCCTGGTGGCCGGGCGCGCCCTCCATGCCGACGGCGATGGACGGCTGCGCGTCCCGCCAGCCGCGGATCTCGTGCGGGGTGTCCAGGCCCTTGCGCGCGGGGTGGTTGGCGAGGAACAGCGCGTCCTCGACGCGGCGCCGGCGCACGGCGTCGGCCAGGAAGTTCAGGCCCGCGATGGCCAGCGCCTCGTTCTGCGGGGTGCCGGCGGTCGCGCCCTTGACCGAGCCGTCGAAGGAGTTCTCGAACTCCTTCAGCGTGGCGACCTCGTTGCGGCCCGGCGCCACGAAGACGGTGCCGTGCTCGGCGGCCGGGATGTTCCACTCGAGCCCCTGGAAGACCAGGGTGTCCTTGACGGCCTTGCGCGTGGCGACGATGTCCGGGTTGACCTTGTCCACGCCGATCTTGGCGTGCGCGACGCTGCCGTGGTCGGTGATGACCATCCAGTCCAGGCCGTAGGCGTTGCCGTGCCTGACCTGGTCGCTCACCTTGTACATGCCGTCGCTGCTGTGCTGGGTGTGGATGTGGTGGTCGCCGGCCAGCCACAGGTAGCCGTCACGGGGCTCGGTGCTCGTGCGGGTGCGCTGCGTGGCGGCGGCCGCGGCGCCCTGCGTGCCCAGCACGCCGGCGGCGGTCAGGCCCGCGCCCAGCAGGCCCGCGCGGCGGAACATCTGGCGGCGCGAGAGTTCGCCGGGGGAGAGCTCGGCGTCGGGAACCGACAGGTCCACGACCGGTGCGAGGTCGCCCTGGCCGGCGTGCCCGGCGCCGTGGGAGTGGTCGTGGGGGTGAGCGTGCGAGTGCTCGTGAGGGTGGTCGTGCCCGTGGCCCATTTCTTGCCCTTCCATCCCGCCGGAGAGATCTTGCTCCGGCTACGTCAGGCAGATTGGCAAGAGCGGCTGAACCGCGCGTGAACAACCCGGATCGGCGGAAGGGCGATCGGCTTGCGACGTCGCGTACGACCCGGGCGGTCAGCGGCCTGGTCAGAGCGCGGTCAACGACGGGAGGTCGCGGGCTACTCGGTGGTGAACAGGCAGAAGGGGTGGCCGGCCGGGTCGAGGTAGACGCGGACGTCGTCCTGTGGCTGGAAGTCGGCCAGGACCGCGCCCGAAGCCGCGGCGTGCGCGCCGGCGACCTCCAGGTCCTCCACCTTGATGTCGAGGTGGACCATCATCCGCTGGTCGCCGGGGCCGGCGGGCCAGGTCGGCCGGGTGTACGCGGTCTCGGTCTGGAACGACAGGCCCGGCCCGCCGTCCGGGGCGGCGAGCTTCACCCAGTCCGGCTCGTCCTGCGACACCGTCCAGCCCAGGAGCCGGCGGTAGAACGCCGCCAGTTCCCGGGCGTCGGGGGCGTCGAGCACGATGCCCGACAGCGACATGCTGGGCCTGTCCGACATTCCGCCTCCTGGGACGTGGGGTTCCGTCCCCGGTTCCTGCACCGGCGGAAGCCGGTTAAACGACGGGTATCAATTGCTTTCAGCGGAGCGTGGGACGGCGGTGGGCGGGGCGAGCTCCGGACCACCGGTCCGTGACCGGCGCGAAAGCGCCCAGAACGCGGTTCCAGATGAATGTTTCATCGGGCTGCCCGGTGATCCACTGTGCTGCGACCCGCGTTTGCCAAGGCCATCGCGGGTCCGGTGGGCCACGCGGGACGGCGGCGGTCGCGGCCGTGCGGGGGCGGTGCGCAATCTGCTGTACATCCTCTCGAAACACTCCGACGATGGGAGCGCTCCCACAGGCGATGTCGAGCTGGGTGCTGCTTGGCCGTCTCAAGAAGGCGGCGAACCCCATCAGTTTCATGAGGGAGACAAACAGACAATGGGACCCCACCAGAGATCCTGGCGACGAGGCTTGACGGCGGTGACAGCGCTAGTGCTCACCGGCATCGGGCTCGCCGCGGCCCCGACCACGGCCCACGCCGCGGTCGCCTGTGATGTCACGTATACCAAGTCGTGGGAGGGCGGTGGCGGGTTCGGTGGCAACCTCGTCATCAAGAACCTCGGCGACGCGCTGTCCAACTGGACGCTGACGTTCACCTTCCCCGGCAACCAGCGGGTGACCAACGGGTGGAGCGCCCAGTGGTCGCAGTCGGGCGCCAACGTGACCGCGCGGAACGAGTCCTACAACGGCAGCCAGGCCAGCGGCGCCTCGTGGACGCTCGGGTTCAACGGCAGCTTCAGCGGCAGCAACAGCAACCCGACGAGCTTCGCCATCAACGGCACGACGTGCAACGGCGGTCCGCAGCCGACTCCCACGCCGACGCGCACGCCGACGCCCACCCCGACGCCGACTCCCACGCCGACCCCCACTCCGACTCCGACCCCGACCCCGACTCCGGGCGTCCAGTCGCTGGTGGTCAGCCCGACGTCGGTGACCGTCCCCGAGGGCAGCACCGCCACCTACGGTGTGCGCCTGGCGCGGCAGCCCAGCTCCAGCGTGACGGTGACCTCGACCGCCGGCAGCGGCGACTCCGACCTCACCATCAGCAGCGGTTCCAGCCTGACCTTCACCACGTCGAACTGGAACACCGCGCAGAACGTCACCCTGGCGGCCGCCGAGGACAGTGACACCACCAGCGGCTCGCGTGCCTTCAGCGTGGCCTCCTCCGGGCTGTCCTCGGTGTCGGTGACCGCCACCGAGTCCGACAACGACGGCGGCACCACCCCGACGCACGTCGACAACCCGTACTCGGGCGCGACCGGTTACGTGAACTCCGACTGGTCCTCCAAGGCCGCGGCCGAGCCGGGCGGCTCCGCCGTCGCCAACCTCTCGACCGGCGTGTGGCTGGACCGCATCGCCGCCATCGAGGGCAGCTCCAGCGTCAAGGGCGTGCGGGCGCACCTCGACGCGGCCGTCCAGCAGGACGCCGCCAACGGCAGCACCCCGCTGACGATCCAGTTCGTCGTCTACGACCTGCCCAACCGTGACTGCTCGGCGCTTGCCTCCAACGGTGAGCTCAAGGTCTCGGAGAACGGCCTCAGCCGCTACAAGAGCGAGTTCATCGACCCGATCGCCGCCATCCTGAGCGACTCGAAGTACTCGAACCTGCGCATCGTGACGGTCATCGAGATCGACTCGCTGCCGAACCTGGTCACCAACACCAGCATCGCGGCGTGCGCCGAGGCCAAGTCCAGCGGCGCCTACGTTCAGGGTATTCAGTACGCGCTGAACAAGCTGCACGCCATCAAGAACGTCTACACCTACATCGACGCCGGGCACCACGGCTGGCTCGGCTGGGACAGCAACTTCCGTCCCTCCGCCCAGCTGTTCGCCGACACCGTGCGCGGCACCACCGCCGGCTTCGCCAGCGTCGACGGCTTCATCACCAACACCGCCAACTACTCGGCCCTGACCGAGCCGTACTTCACCATCAACACCACGGTGGGCGGCCAGTCGGTGCGTCAGTCCAAGTGGGTCGACTGGAACTTCTACGTCGACGAGCTGACCTACGCGCAGGCGTTCCGCCAGGAGCTGGTCTCCCAGGGGTTCAACTCCGGCATCGGAATGCTGATCGACACCTCGCGCAACGGCTGGGGCGGCTCGGCCCGGCCCTCCGGGCCCAGCACCTCGACCAACGTCGACACCTTCGTGAACGCCTCCAAGGTCGACCGGCGCGTCCACGCCGGCAACTGGTGCAACCAGAGCGGCGCCGGCATCGGCGAGCGGCCCAAGGCGGCTCCCGCCACCGGTATCGACGCCTACGTCTGGATCAAGCCTCCGGGTGAGTCCGACGGCTCCAGCAAGGCGATCGACAACAACGAGGGCAAGGGCTTCGACCGGATGTGCGACCCGACCTACGGCGGTAACGAGCGCAACGGCAACAACCCGACCGGCGCCCTGGCGGACTCCCCGATCGCCGGTGCGTGGTTCTCGGCGCAGTTCCGCCAGCTCCTCGCCAACGCCTACCCGCCCATCAACTGACAATCGCGGACTGCGGACCTCGCCCCGGCTGACACGGCCGTGGCGGGGCCCGCCACCACCACCCAGCGTGGTCCCACTCCGGACAGGGGTCCTTCCGGAGCGGGACCACGCTCTTTTGCGTCCACCGCTGCGTCCACCGCTGCGTCCACCGCTGTGTCCCCCGCGCTCGGGGCGGGCGCGGGCCTGAGCTCTCCTGGCGACCTCACGGCGTGATCCCGCTTGACCTTGACACGGTGACAAGGACTTCACTGTGGCCGAGGAGGTGGTCCCGATGACCATGCCGGACCAGGACACCGAGACGATCCGAGCCATCCAGGGGCTGGAGAACGGCGACCCGTCAGTGCGGCTGCGGGCGGCGCTGGCGGTGGGCACGAGCCCCGGCCCGCGGTTCGTCGACGCGCTCGTCGAACGGTGTGCGGTAGAGCCGGAATTCTACGTACGCGACATGCTCACGTGGGCGCTCACCCGCCACGCGGCGGCGATGACGGTTCCCAGGCTCATCGACGAGCTCCGCTCGGAGCGCGCGCAGGCACGAAGCCAGGCGTTGCACACGCTGTCCAAGATCGGCGATCGGCGGGCGTGGCCGGCGATCACCAGGGCGCTGCTGACCGACGCCGACGACGAGGTCGCGCGGAGCGCCTGGCGGGCGGCGGTCGTGCTCGTGCCCGAAGGTGAGCGACCCGAGCTGGCCGGAGTGCTGGCCACACAGCTCGGACGCGGCGAACGTGCGACACAGCTGAGCCTCAGCCGGGCGCTGGTCGCGCTCGATAGTGTGATCACGCCCGCCCTGCGCGCCGCCATGACGCATCCCGACCCCCGTGTGCGTCAGCACGCGATCGCCACGGAGCGGCTGTCACGCGATCCGGATGCCGGATTCGAGTTCGCGATCGAGGAGGCGAAGCGCGTCGTCGCCCTCGGCGGCTCCGGCAAGGAGGAGTGATGGGCAGTGTTGATCGGTGATGTGGCCCGGCGGTCCGGGGTCAGCGCCCGCATGCTCAGGCACTACGACGCGCTCGGCCTGGTGCGGCCGACGGGCCGTACCCGGGCCGGCTATCGCGAGTACTCCGGCGAGGACATCCGGCGGATCTTCCATATCGAGAGCCTGCGGTCGTTGGGGCTGTCGCTGCGTGAGATCGGGCGCGCGCTGGATGACCGTGACTTCACGCCCTCGGAGCTCGTCGACGACCTCATCCGCCAGACGCAGGAACGCATCGCCGCCGAGACGGAGCTGCTTACCCGGCTCCGCCGGATCGGCGCGGCGGAACCCGCGGGCTGGGAGGACGTCCTGCAGATCGTCGCACTCCTGCGGGACCTGGGGGCCACGAGCGCCGGCAGGCGCCAGCGCGCGGCCCTGTCCTCGGCCGGTGAGGTCCCGGTGCCGGTGGAAGCGCTGGTCGAGGCGGCGCTGAGCGAGGCGGACCCGAACGTCGCCGGAGCCCTTCGATGGGCTCTGGCGCAGTCGGGTGATGACGCGCTGGCGCCGCTGGCGCAGGGCCTCGGCTCACCGGCGGCCGAGGTGCGCGTCCGCGCCGTCCGGTCGATCGCCGAGATCCCGGACGGCGGAGCGACCACGCTGCTGCGCGACGCCCTCGCGAGCCCCGACGTCGTGGTCCGCAGGTACGCGGCGCTGGCATTGGGGACACGTGGCGTGGCCGACGCGGTTCCGACGCTCGTCGACATGGTCGTGGAGGGCGTGAACGACGTCGACGCGGCCGACACGCTGAGCGCGCTGGCGAGTCGTCCGGCTTCCGCGGAGGAGATCGCCGCCAGGCTCGTCGGTCGTCTCGCCCTCGGCACCGTCGAAGCGTCCGCCCGTCTACGGGTGACCCAGGCGCTCGCGGAGATCCCGGGAATCACCGCCTCACGAGCCCTCGCGGACCTGTCACAGGACGAAGACCGCGCCGTCGCGCTCACCGCGGCGTACATCCTCCGGATACGCGACGCACGATAACCACCCTTCGCCGTTGGACGCTGCGCCGGACCTCACCCGAGGGCGCGATCGGGGACGGGTGGGGGACAGCCACGTGACCGCGCCATCGTCGCGGCCGGACGAGATCGGCCGCGGCGAGTCGCGGCAGGCCGCTGTCCCCCAGAGCGCGGCGACGGCGGAGCCCGGCCCGAACGCGCTGCGCGGCCCCCGGCGGACGTCCGTGGACGGAGTCCGGCTCAGGAGGCCGGCCGTCGCACGCCCCCACGAAGTCGTCCTTCCCCGGCGTTCGCCATGTATCCGCAGCTCATGGGCATAAATCCGGCTATCGCGGCATTGGTTGTACTATTAAAACCATTGTAGGCCTACAAACATGGGGGCGTCGTGCCGGAGCTCAGCCGCCGCAGGCGAATGCTCATCCTGGTCATCTGCTGCATGAGCCTGTTCATCGTCGGGCTCGACAACACCATCGTGAACGTCGCCCTCCCGGCGATCGAGCGCGACCTGCACGCCCCCGTCTCGGGCATGCAGTGGACCATCGACGCCTACACCCTCGTGCTGGCCAGCCTCCTGCTGCTGGCCGGCTCGACCGGCGACCGCGTCGGACGGCGGCGCACGTTCCAGACCGGCCTGGTGGTCTTCGCGCTCGGCTCCCTGCTGTGCGGGCTCGCGCCGAGCCTCGGCTGGCTGGTGGCCTTCCGCGTCGTGCAGGCCATCGGCGGCTCGATGCTCAACCCCGTCGCCATGTCGATCGTCACCAACATCTTCACCGACCCCCGCGAACGCGCCCGCGCCATCGGCGTGTGGGGAGGCGTGGTCGGCATCAGCATCGGCCTCGGCCCGGTCGTCGGCGGCGCGCTCATCGACTCGATCGGCTGGCGCGCCATCTTCTGGATCAACGTGCCGGTCGCCGCGGCCGCCCTGGTGCTCACCGCCGTCTTCGTCCCCGAGTCGCGGGCCTCGCGCGCCCGCCGCATCGACCCCGTCGGGCAGGTGCTGGTCATCGTGACACTGGCCGCGCTCACCTACGCGATCATCGAGGCGCCGGGGCACGGCTGGGGGTCGCCGCTCATCATCGGGTTCTCCCTCCTCGCGGTCGCCGGGCTCGCCGGCCTGCTCATCTACGAGCCGCGCCGCCGCGAACCCCTCATCGACCTGCGCTTCTTCCGCAGCGTCCCCTTCTCCGGCGCCTCGGTCATCGCGATGAGCGCGTTCGCCGCCTTCGGCGGATTCCTGTTCCTCAACACCCTCTACCTGCAGGACGTCCGCCACCTGTCCCCGTTCCACGCGGGCCTGTGCACGCTGCCGATCGCCGCGATGACCCTGCTCTGCGGCCCGCTGTCCGGACGGCTGGTCGGCGAGCGCGGACCCCGGCCGTCCCTGGTCATCGCCGGTGTCGCCTTCACCGTGAGCGGGCTCATGCTCACCCGGCTGAGCGCCGACACGCCCCTGCTCTGGATCCTGGCCGCCTACACCGTCTTCGGCCTGGGCTCCGGCATCGTCAACGCCCCGATCACCAACACCGCCGTCTCGGGCATGCCGATCTCGCAGGCCGGGGTCGCCGCGGCCGTCGCCTCGACCAGCCGCCAGGTCGGCCAGTCGCTCGGCGTCGCCATCGCCGGCTCGGTGCTCGCCACCGGCCTGTCCGGATCGCTCCGCGACGGCTTCGCCTCCGCCGGGCGGGCCGGCTGGTGGATCACCGTCGCGTACGGGACTGTCGTGCTCGCTCTGGGTATCATCACCACGGGCAGATGGGCGAAGGGCACCGCGGAGCGGACCGCGGCGCACCTCTCCGTCGAGGACACGAGGATTCCCGTCACGTCATGAGCCACGACCCCCAGATGGCCGCCCGAGCCTGGCACGGCATGCGCACGCTCATCCTCGACCGGTACGACCGCCGCAAGGAGGTCACCGCCGCCCTGGACATGAGCTTCATCCGCGTCAAGGCCCTGCGCCACCTCGCGGGGTCACCGATGACCATGCGCCAGCTCGCCACCGAGCTCTCCATAGACGCGCCCTACACCACCCTGGTCGTGGACGACCTGGTCCGCCGCGGCCTGGTGGTGCGCGACGTCCACCCCGACGACCGCCGGCAGAAGATCGTGACCGTCACCCCCGAAGGCGAGAAGGCCGCCGCCCGCGCCGAGGGCATCCTCGACGAGCCCCCGCCCGCCATCCTCGCCCTCGACCCCGCCGACCTCGCCACCCTCGACCGCATCATCGCCACCCTCACCCGCTGACACATGCTCCGCTACAGCCGCCCTGGAAATCGTGCGCCTTCGGCGCCCGTCCTTCACCAGGCGTCCCTGCCTGGCGGACATCCCACCGTCCCGCAGGCACAGGGTTGTTCGACGACCGGGGACGCGATGCGCCCCGGGATCGAGATTGCAGAGGTCAGGACCTTGAAATCGGGGTATCGGCCAAGAGCACGCGGAAATCGGCCACCGACGGCAGAGCCTGCCGGTCATGTGGCACGGCGCGCAGGACCATGCGACCGGTTTCGATGATGTTCCCACTGCGGTAGGTGAGTGGGAGCGATTCGATCGTCGCCGTCGCCTGGCGCAGACCTTTGCCGACGTCGCCCTGAACGACCGTACACAGCGCTCCGTGCAGATGGACGTTGGTTCGGTACTGGTACTCCGGGGCGAACGTGAGCACCGCCTCGCGTGCCGTGTCCGCTGCGGACTCCATACCCGCAGCGGCATACGCCCAGCTCTCCGCGAAATGAATCTGATCCGGTTTCCAGAAGCCGTACCGTGAGAACCCTGCTCAAGCCAAGCACCCGTCGCGACCCTCGACCGTCGTGTGGTGCTTGAGGGGCGCCTGGAGATGGTGCGCCTTTTCTCTTGGCGCCCCTGGCTGCTGGTCGTCTCGCCGTTTCGCGGGTTGGGGCGTTCGTGTGGGGAGGGGGCTCAGGTGGGGAGCAGGGCCAGCAGGTTGGCGGGGAAGTTGGTGAAGTCGTCCGGGCGGATGGCGCGCAGGACGGTCGCCGCGAGTACCGGGTCGCGCTGGATCATGAGGGTGGCGGTGTCGGGCCGGCTGAAGAACTGCACGGTCATGGACAGCAGTTCGGTGTCGCCGGAGACGTACAGCTTGGCGGGATAGTACTTGCCGCTTCTCTGCGCATCCGGGTTGGTGTAGTACGCCTCGAACGCCGGCATGGCGCTGACGTCGAAGGCCGGTTCGGCCTTCTCCGACTTGGGATAGATGTTGACGAGCTGAGCGCCCACCATGCGCATTCTGATGATCTGGTGCAGGCGCATCCATTCGACCGCGGGAAGGTAGAACTCGACCTGGTGCCCGATCTCGTGCACGACCGTGGAGACGTCGTCCATCACCGACAGACGCACCTTGTTGCCCACGCGCGCGGCGTTCGCCCGGTACTGCGTCACGCGGGTGCCGAGCCAGAACCGGCCGGGCTCGACGGTGTCCTCGGTGACCTCGATGTTCGACACGTGCCTCGCGGGAGGCCTGCGCGACGGCTGCACGAGTGCGGCATAGATCACCATGCCGGTCGGCGCGTTCTTGAAGAACTGGTCGGCGTACTTGCCGAAGTGCTTCTGGGCCTTGCAGGCGGCGGTCACCACGATGGTGGGCAGAGAACCGCCCTCGGCCCCGGCGCCGACGGCGAGCTTGCCGTTGTACATGGCCTGGACCACCGGGAGGGCCTCCAGGGCCTGGACCAGCGCGGCCTTCTCGGCGTTGGTGGGATCGGCGGGCGTGTGCGCCGCCTGCAGGATCTGCTCGGCGGCCTCCACCAGGGGATCCTTGACCGAGCCCATGGCGTGGTTCTGGATGAGGACCTTCAGGTCGGCGGGGACGTCCGCGTGGTTGAGGTACAGCTGCCGCTCACAGGCGACCACGTACGGGTCGAAGCGCGCGCGAACCGCCAGGCCCACCTGCGCGACCAGGTGCTCGTCGGCGGCGACGTTGGTGGCCGACGCGTAGGTGTTGGTCGCCTTGGAGGTGACCATGGACGCGTAGGAGGAGACCGAGGCTCCGGGGGCCATCAGCGAGCACGCGTGCATCGCCGCGTCGATGTGATTGCTCAGAATGCCCAGCGCGGGCATGGCGAGGGTGTCGATCCCCGGGTCCTGGATCGCCGCGAGATAGCTTCGGACCGCGCCGTCGCACACCGCGTTCTGGGTGATCCCGGCCTCCTTGACGTGGTCCTCCAGGCGCGTCAGCAGCAACGGGAAGGCGGTCGGAGCCACCGCGCCGGGATCGGAGTTCGTCTTGGAACGGTCCTCGCGCATGCCGCTGTCGGGGGACGGTTGAGCGGGAAACATGGTGGGCCTCTTTCGGGAGAGGAACGCTGAACCTGGTGCGAGCACGCCGAACAGGCGCGGTGCTCAGCGGAAGAGGTGGCTTGTGCAGCGTAAGCCGGGCACGTCGCCCCGGCAATCGCCAACCGTCCCGTGTCCGCATCAGGCCAGCGGACCGCAATGTCCCACCTCGACCGCACCTCGATGTCCCCCGTGTCCCCGGACCGGACCCCGGACATGGTCTGTGGGCGTACGAGGAGAGCGACCCGGCTACAGCGCAGAGCCAGGTCGGCTTCACATCGAGCGCATCCGATGGTCCATTCGTCCTCTCCTCCCGCCTCGGCGCCGGCGTTCCCCCATCGGCGGGTCAGAGGTGGCGGAGGAAGTCCATGCTGCGGTGCCAGGTGAGGGCGGTGGCCTCCTCATCGTGTTCGTGCAGAGTCGCGTCCGTGTAGAAGTGCCCTACTCCCGGATAGGTGAAGACCTGTACGACGGCGCCGGCGTCCGTCGCGGCGCTTTCCCATGCGGCGACGGCGGCGGGAGGCGCGAACGCGTCCGGGTCGGCGACGTGCAGTTGCACGGGCAGGCCGGCCCGAGCCGAGGCGGGGATCTCGGCTATGCCGTGCACGAGCAGCACACCGGCCGTGTCGCGCCGATCCGCCAGCAGGTCGCCGATGACCCCGGCGCCCATCGAGACGCCGGCGAGGACCGTGCCGGCGGGCATCTTCCGTACCGCGTCGCGCGCCCGTTCGACGATGACCTCCCAGCCGATCCGTTTCTGCAGGACGAACCCGTGTCGATCGTCGTCGCGCTCTCACCTGCGTACAGGTCGGGCGTGACGACCTCGTGCCCGGCGGCGCGGAAGCGGTCGGCGGCGGCGCGTTCGACGTCGCGCAGCCCGTAAACGGAATGGAACAGAGCGATGTGAGCCATCCCGCCATCCTCCCCGACCGCCACCACCACCTTCGGCCGTCCAGACCCGGCCGCGCACGTCTTCCCTGGTGACAGAGGCCGACCCGGTTGCGGCGTGTATCGATTCCTCCGCCTCCAGGGGGTGGAGGGGGAGGAATTGATACACGCGTCTCGCCGAGACCGTGCCTCGCCGCCGGCTCGGACATGGAGCGGGCAGGCCGGTGGGTCAGTGGTCGCGCTTGGCGAGGAGGTGGGCCAGGGCGTGGAGTTCGGCGGCGGGGCGGGGGGCGGGGTCGGCGGAGGCGAGGTGGGCGAGCGCCTCGGCCAATAGGTCGTCCGCCCGGGCCTGGGTCCAGGCGCGGCCGCCGGCGGCCTCGATGAGCGAGGCCATGCGCGCCAGTTCGGGCGTCCCGGGCGCCTGTTCGGCGGGGGCGAGAACGGACGAGGCGGACGAGGCGGGCGGTTGACCCGCCGGGGAGATCCCCGGTGCGGCTGCGGCGTGCTCGGATCCGGCGGGGGTGGATGGCCGTGCCGGTGAGGTGGGGGGGTGGGGGTGGCGGTAGAAGGCGGTCAGTTGCTTGCCGGGTGGGGTGGCGGAGGTGAGGGCGGCGACGACGGGGAGGGACTTCTTGCGGTTGCGCAGGTCGGAGAAGACCGGTTTGCCGGTCACCGACGGGTCGCCCCAGATGCCGAGCAGGTCGTCGACCATCTGGAAGGCGAGCCCGAGACGCGAGCCGAACGCGCGCAGGGCTTCGATGACCTCGGGACCGCCGTCGCCGGACAGGGCGCCGAGGGCGCAGGAGGCGGCGAGCAGGGCCGCGGTCTTCCCCTCGGCCATGCTCACGCACTCGGCCAGAGTGACCTCGTCGCGGGTCTCGAAGGAGGTGTCGGCGCTCTGGCCCTCCACCAGGTCGAGCACCGCCGCGCCGAGGACCCGCGTCGCCTCGTCGGCGACCGGGCCGCCGCCGGCCCGCAGGACCTCGAACGCGAGCGTCAGCAGGGCGTCCCCGGCGAGGATCGCCCCGCTGACCCCGAACACGCTCCAGGCGGTCGGACGGTGGCGCCGGGTCGCGTCGCCGTCCATGACGTCGTCGTGCAGGAGCGAGAAGTTGTGCACCAGTTCCACCGCCACCGCCGCGGGCACGGCCGAGGCCGCCGAGCCCCCGGCCGCCTCGGCGGCCAGCAGGACCAGCGCGGGTCGCACGGCCTTGCCCGCGTTGCCCGACGCGGGACGGCCCTGCTCGTCCAGCCAGCCGAAGTGGTAGGCGGCGATGCGCCGCATGGAGGGCGGCAGCGACTCCACCGCGGACCGCAGCGGCGGCCCGGTCAGCTCGCGGCTCCACGCGAGCACCTCCCCGGGCGGCCGCCCGGTGGTCACCGTCTTCGCCATGAGCACGGCTCCTTCCCGCTCGCTCATCGTGCCGGCCATGCGCGTCACGCCCTTTCACCGGCCCTCGGGGCGTCCCGGCGCCCGGCCGGTGGGCGCGCGGGACGTGCGACGACCGCCGGGCGCGGCCGGGGTCGTTCGCGCGGCCCTGGCGTCACCCGGTTCGTTCCCCGGGTGGTGCGCCGGCCGCCGGTCCGTCAGTGACCCCGACGGTGGTCGGCCGCCCGTTGGTTTGTTCCCCGAACGGCGTGTCCGACCGCGGTTTCAGTGACCGATCTCGACGTGTTCGAGCACGCCCAGTGCGTCCGGCACCAGGACCGCGGCGGAGTAGTAGGCGCTGACCAGGTAGGAGATGATGGCCTGCTCGTCGATGCCCATGAAGCGCACCGACAGGCTCGGCTCGTACTCGTCGGGCAGGCCGGTCTGGTGCAGGCCGATGACGCCCTGGTCGTCCTCGCCGGTGCGCAGCACCAGGATCGAGCTGGTGCGGGTCTTGGTGATCGGGATCTTGTTGCAGGGCAGCAGCGGTACGCCCCGCCAGGCCGGCACGGCGTGGTCGAACAGCTGCACGGTGTCGGGGTACAGGCCGCGGCGGCTGCACTCCCTGCCGAACGCCGCGATCGTCTGCGGGTGGGCCAGGAAGAAGTGGGACTTGCGGCGCCTGCACAGCAGCTCGTCGAGGTCGTCGGGGGTGGGCGGGCCGGTGCGGGTCTGGACGCGCTGCCGCAGGTCGGCGTTGGGCAGCAGCCCGAACTCGGAATTGTTGATCAGCTCGTGCTCCTGGCGCTCGCGCAGGGCCTCGATGGTGAGGCGCAACTGCTCGTGCGTCTGGTTCATCGGCTGGTTGTACAGGTCGGCGACGCGGGTGTGGATGCGCAGGATGGTCTGCGCGACGCTGAGCTCGTACTCGCGGGGGCTGGCCTCGTAGTCGACGAAGGTGGTCGACAGCGACGGCTCGCCGGAGTGGCCGGAGGTGATGTCGATGGCGGCCTCGCCGTGCTTGTTGTGCGGGGGCCGAGGGTGCCGTTCGTGCTCCTCCACGTGGTCGCGCAGCGCCGGCGACTGGTCGAGCAGCTCCTGGAACGCGTGGCGGGAGAGGGTGAGGACGGTGGTCGGGGTGACCGCCTTGATCGTGTGCTCCCACGTGGCCGGGGTGGCCGCGGACAGGGAACGGTCGCCGTAGTACTCGCCGTCGGCCAGGACGGCCAGGGTGGTCTGGTCGCCGTACTCGCCGGCGCCGATCTTGTTGACCTTGCCGTGCGCGATGAGGATGAGCCGGTCGGCCGGGTCGCCGATCTGCGCGATGGTGCTGCCGGGCTCGTGCTGGTGCTGGGTGAAGCGGCTCGCCAGCGCCTCCAGCACGCCGTCGTCGCCGAAGTGGCGCAGCAGCGGAAGCTCGCGCAGCTCGGGCGGGACGACGCGCACGTCGTTGCCCTGGTTGGTGAAGCTCAGCCGCCCGTCGCCGACGGCGTAGGTGAGGCGGCGGTTGACGCGGTAGGCGCCGCCGGGCGTGTTGACCCAGGGCAGCATGCGCAGCAGCCATCGTGAGGTGATGTTCTGCATCTGTGGCTGCGACTTGGTGGTCGTGGCCAGGTTGCGTGCCGCCGTGGTGGCCAGGCTCTGCTGCGGCCTGCCGTTTTCCGTGCCTGTCATCTCGCTGGTCGTCTCGGTCACGACCACACCACCAATCCCTATCGCATCGAACGGAGGAGACGCTGAAACAGGAGCGAGGTCTTCCCGGATGACTCCGGGTCGTACGGTGCGCAGTGATCGGGTGTTCGCCAGGTGTATTTGAAGGAATAACCGTGGAAACCCGCGCCGGCCCTGGCGGCCGGGGGTCCGGTGATTTCCGGGGCGGAGGCGGAAACGCCGGGAACGCGGGGCGAAGCGCTGTGATGCCGTTCGTCTTTCATGGTGCCGGTCGAATGCGCGATGGTGCGCTCTTCGCCGTGGTCGGGGGATCGTCGCTGAGTCGGGAACGGGGGGCTCTGGCCACGTGTCGCTTTCCGCGGCCTGCTCGGACGCAATGATTATGGAGCCTTGATCTTCGGTGTGTCAATTACCGTTTTCCCTGGCCATTGCCCGTGGGGTGAACCGGATATCACTGGCGAGAAGACGTGCTGGTCGATATTTCATAAAGTGCCGCGTTTATTAATTGAATGTGGTTTGGCGGGTTTGGTGGTCTTCATCGGATGTCCGCCGCGGGCCGGGCGCTCGAGCTCGCGCCCGCCCGATCGCCCGCCCGATCGCCGGCCCGCCGGCGGCTGCGTCACCCGTGCCCGAAGGCCGCCGCGGGAGAAGGCGTAGGCTCGGCGATATGGCCCAGGACCACCCGTCCGAGGCCCGTGCCGCCGGCTCGGCCGGCGCGTCGTGCGGCCGGGTGGCCCGCCGCCGAGCACGATAGGGGGCCTCGATGCCCGACCGCCTCTTCTCGGACCGCAGGGATGCCGGGCGCGCGCTCGCCGGTCTCCTCGACCACCATCGGGGGCGGCCGGACCTGCTGGTGCTGGCGCTGCCGCGCGGTGGCGCCCCGGTGGGGTACGAGGTGGCGCGGGCCCTCGGCGCGGACCTGGACGTCTTCGTCACCCGCAGCCTCGGCGTGCCCGGCCAGGAGGACCTGGCGATGGGCGCCATCGCGGGCGACGGCGTCATCGCCCTCAGCGACGACGTGGTCAGGGGACTGGCCATCCCTCCCGGAGTGGTCGAGCACGTCGCCGGCCTGGAAGGACGGGAGATCACCCGCTGGGAGCGGCACTTCCGCCAGTGTCGTCCCGCGCAGCCGGTCGAGGGCCGGGAGGTGATCGTCGTGGACGACGGCCTGGCCACCGGCGCCGCCATGACCGCCGCGCTGAAAGCCCTGCGGCGGCAGCGCCCCGCGCGCGTCGTCGTCGCCCTGCCCGCCTGCTCGGCCGCCACCTACGAGGAACTGCGGATGACGGCGGACGAGGTCGTCGTCGCCACCACGCCCTCGCCGTACTTCGTCGTCGACCCCTCTTACTGGGACTTCGTGGAGGTGACCCTGGAGGACGTGCGCGACCTGCTGCGGGCCTCGGCCACCTCGGCGCAGGCCAGGGCGGCCGGACAAGGGCCCGGGGCCGTCGCGGGCCTGCGTGCGGAGGCGATTCCGCTCGACAACGGCGTGCCGTCGCCGGACGTGCTGTTCGACCTGGTAGGTGAGGCCAGGTTCGTGCTCATCGGCGGCGCTTCCCACGGCACCCACGAGTTCTACGCGGCGCGCGCCGCCATGACCCGGCGCCTCATCGAGGAGCGCGACTTCCGCGCCGTAGCCGTGCAGGCCGACTGGCCCGACGCCTACCGGGTGAACCTGTACGTCCACGGCCGCGGCCACGACGCCGCCGCCGAGCAGGCGCTGGGCGGCTTCGAGCGGTTCCCGTCGTGGATGTGGCGCAACGCGGTCGTGCTGGACTTCGTCACCTGGCTGCGCGACCACAACGACGGCGTCCTCGCCGGGCTCTGCGGCCAGGCCGGCTTCTACGGGCTCGACGTCTACGGCGCGCACCGGACGATGCGGCGGGTCGTCGACTTCCTCCAGGAGACCGACCCGGTCGCCGCCGCCCGCGCCCGCGACCGGTACGCCTGCTTCGACCACCTCGGTCCCGAGGACCGGCCGTACGGGCTGAGCCCGGCCTGCGGCGCCGGCGAGAGCAGCGAGGAGGCGATGATCGCCCGGCTCGTCGCCCTGCGGCGCGAGGCGATGAGCTCCGCCCGCGAGGAGGGCCTGCTGCCCGAGGACGAACTGTTCTACGCCGAGCTCAACGCCGCGGCCACGCGGAACGCCGACGAGCACTACCGGTCCATGCTCGGCGGCCGCATCTGCGCCTGGAACCATCGCGACCGCCACATGGCCGACACGCTGGACGCGCTGTCGGAGCACCTCGCCCGGCGGCGCGGCGGCCCCGCCAAGATCGTCGTATGGGCGCACGACGCCCATGTGGGGGACGCTCGGGCGACGGAGGCGGCGTGCCGGGGCGAGATCAACCTCGGCATGCTCGTGCGCGAACGGCACGGGGACGCCTGCCGCAGCATCGGAATGACCACCTACACCGGCACGGTCACCGCCGCCGACCAGTGGGGCACGCGGCCCGAACGCAAGTGGCTGCGCCCCGCCCTGTCCGACAGCGCCGAGGAACTGTTCCACGAGGTCGGGGAGAAGCAGTTCCTCACCTGGTTCGCGGCGGCGCCCCGCAGCGCCGACGTGCTGCGCTCGGCCCGTCTGCAGCGCATGATCTCGGCGGTGTACCGCGCCAGGTCCGAGCGCCGGTGCCACTACTTCCGCGCCCGCCTGAGCGACGAGTTCGACGCCGTCCTGCACATGGACGAGACCCGCGCGGTGGAGCCGCTCGACCGGACGCCCGAATGGGATCACGACCGGCTTCCCCGTGCCTGTCCCCCCGGGGGGTGATCGCCGGCGCGGTCCTCACGACGCCGTGGGCCGCGCCGGCCGGGCAGGGCCGGAGGACACCGGCCGTTTCCCACCGACCAGGAAGGAGGAGGTGATGGCCGAACCGCGGAGCCTGGCCGTTCCGGCGGGGGACGTCTCGCTCGGGGCGGACGTGGCCGTGCCGCCGGACGCCCGGGGTGTGGTGGTGTTCGCCCACGGCAGCGGCAGCGGGCGGCACAGCCCCCGCAACCGGCACGTCGCCGCCGAGCTGAACGAGGCCGGGCTGGCCACCGTGCTGATGGACCTGCTGACCCGCGAAGAGGAGGAGATGGACGCCTTCACCGGCGCCCTCCGCTTCGACATCGGCCTGCTCGCCGAGCGGGTGGTCGCGGTCACCGACTGGGTGGCGCGGCAGGAGCGGCTGTCGGCCCTCGGCATCGGGATCTTCGGCGCCAGCACGGGCGCGGCGGCGGCCCTGGTGGCCGCGGCCCGGCGTCCGGACACGGTGCGGGCGGTCGTGTCGCGCGGCGGGCGGCCGGACCTGGCCGGCGACCACCTGCGCGAGGTGCGTCAGCCGACCCTGCTCATCGTGGGCGGCGACGACCCGATGGTGATCGTGCTGAACCGGGAGGCCATGGAGCGGATGCCCGGCCCGACCGGGTTCGCGGTCATCCCCGGCGCCACCCACCTGTTCGAGGAGCCCGGCACGCTCGACGAGGTGGCCCGCCTGGCCGGAGAGTGGTTCGTCCGCCACCTGAGCGGCGCGCACCCCGGCGGCGCGTACCCCTTTCCTGAGCGGCGCTCAGGGCCCCCAAGGTAGGAGATCAAGCCTTTACTCCGGGTTGTCCGCCTTGGGGTGTCGGCACCGTGTGTACGCATCGTAGCCTGACGACTACGGTACATAACGGAGCGTGAACATGCCTGTGACGTCGACCACGCGCGAGGCGGTCAGCGAAGCCTTCTCCCGGCGGGAGTCCGCGGGGCGCCGGCTCACCGAGGACTCCGAGCGCATCACGCGCGCGTGCCGTGCCATGGCCGTGCGGTTCCACCGCGGCGGCAAGCTGATCGTCTTCGGCAACGGCGGCGCGGGCACCGACGCCTCCCACATCGCCGTCGAGTTCATGCACCCCGTCGTCGTCGGCAAGCGGGCCCTGCCCGCGATGGCGCTCGGCAACGACGCCGCCACCGTCTCCGCGGTCGGCGCCCGCGACGGCCTGGCCGAGGTCTTCGCCCACCAGGTGCGCCACTGGGGCGCTCCGGCCGACATGGCCCTCGGCGTCTCGCCCGACGGGTGGTGCGCCAACGTCCTGAAGGGGCTGGAGGCCGCCCGCGAACAGGGCCTGTTCACGATGGCCCTGCTCGGCGGCGACGGCGGCGCGATCGCCCGCAGCGCGGCGGTGGACCACGCGCTCATCGCCGGCGCCGAGGACCCCGCGGTGGTCAAGGAGATCCACGTCACGATGTACCACGTCCTGTGGGAGCTGGTCCACGTCTTCCACGCCCGCACCCGCCCGGACATGGCCCGATGACCCCTCGCGAGGGCACGCCCGCGCCCGTCCGCCGCGCCGCCGCGCGCGCGGGGAGGAGCGCCGATGGGCGCCGGTGACGAGGCGGCCGCGGAGGGGACGGACGGCCTGTACCCCTTCCTGCGCGGACGCGGACGCGGACGCGGACGCGGCCACGGGCCCGGCGGCGAGCACGGCCGGCGCGGCGAGCTGGAGGAGCACGCCGTCCGCTCGACCGCGGCCAAGGCGGAGGAGATCCTGCGGCTGCGCGCGCAGGTGGGCGAGCTGCACGCCGAGCGGCTCGCCGTGTGCGCGCAGGACATGGCGGACCGGTTCGCCGCGGGCGGGCGGCTGTTCACCTTCGGCAACGGCGGCAGCAGCACCGACGCCCAGGAGGTCGCCACCCTCCACCTGCGGCCCCGGCACGGACCGCCGCTGCCCGCCCTGTGCCTGACCTCCGACGTCGCCGTCGTCACGGCCCTGTCCAACGACGTCGGGTTCGACGTCGTCTTCGCCCGGCAGATCGCGGCCCTGGCCCGTCCCGGCGACATCGCCCTCGGCCTGTCCACCAGCGGCGGCTCCGCCAACCTCGTCCAGGCCTTCGAGGAGGCGTGGGGGCGCGGGCTGCTCACCGTGGGCCTGGCCGGCTACCAGGGCGGACGGCTCGCCGAGCTGGCGGAGCTGGACGTCCTGGACCACCTGTTCGTCATCCCGTCCACGTCCGTGCACCGCATCCAGGAGGCGCAGACGACGCTCTACCACGTGCTCTGGGAGGTCACCCGGCACCTGCTGCAAGACGCGCCCACCGGCCGCGGCGACGGGCGGGGGCGCGTCCCGACGCTCACCGACACCGGCCAGGAGTGCCAGGAGTAATGGAGGCGGTATGGGCACCATGACAGAGTCCGCGCAGGACAGGGCACGGGAGCAGAAGGAACCCGTCGTCCACATCCTCTGGATCAACGCCGGCATGAGCTGCGACGGCGACTCGGTCTCGCTCACCGCGGCGACGCAGCCGAGCATCGAGGACATCGTGCTGGGCGGCCTTCCGGGCCTGCCGGCCGTGGAGGTCCACTGGCCGCTGATCGACTTCCACAGCGGGCCGATGCAGGGCGCCGACGCCATGATCGAGTGGTACTTCCTCGCGGCGCGCGGCGCGCTGGAGCCGTTCGTCCTGGTCGTCGAGGGCTCGATCCCCAACGAGTCGATCAAGCAGGAGGGCTACTGGTCGGGGTTCGGCAACAACCCCGAGACCGGCCAGCCGATGACCCTGCCCGAATGGCTGGACATCCTGGCCCCCAAGGCGACCGCCGTCGTCGCGACCGGCACCTGCGCCACCTACGGCGGCATCCACGCCATGGCCGGCAACCCGACCGGGTGCATGGGGCTGGCCGACTATCTCGGCTGGGAGTGGCGGTCCAAGGCCGGCGTCCCGATCGTGAACGTCCCCGGCTGCCCGGTGCAGCCCGACAACATGTCGGAGACGCTCCTGTACCTGCTCTACCAGCTCAACGGGCAGGCGCCGATGATCCCGCTGGACGAGGCGCTGCGCCCCACGTGGCTGTTCGGCCAGACCGTCCACGAGGGCTGCGACCGGGCCGGGTACTACGAGCAGGGGCAGTTCGCCGTCGAGTACGGCTCGCCGAAGTGCCTGGTGAAGATCGGCTGCTGGGGGCCGGTCGTGAAGTGCAACGTGCCGAAGCGGGGCTGGATGGCCGGCCTCGGCGGCTGCCCGAACGTCGGCGGCATCTGCATCGCCTGCACGATGCCCGGCTTCCCCGACAAGTTCATGCCGTTCATGGACGAGCCGCCCGGGGCGATGGTGTCCTCCTCGATCAGCACGGTGTACGGCGGGGTCGTGCGCAGACTGCGCGGGATCACGCTGCACACGGTCGACAAGGAGCCGAAGTGGCGGGCCAAGGGCCGCGCCCTGCTCACCGGGTACCGGGCGCCGTGGAGCTGACACATGACCGCCCGAACCGCACGGCGCCCTGGGAGCTGACATGACCACCGCCAAGGACGAGAACCGCGACCTGGTCGAGATGGCCTGGGACCCGATCACCCGCATCGTGGGCAGCCTGGGCATCTACGCCAAGATCGACTTCAAGGCCCGCGAGGTCGTCGAGTGCCACAGCACCTCGTCGATCTTCCGCGGCTACAGCGTGTTCATGAAGGGCAAGGACCCGCGGGACGCGCACTTCATCACCAGCCGCATCTGCGGGATCTGCGGCGACAACCACGCCACCTGCTCGGTCTACAACCAGAACATGGCCTACGGCGTGCGCCCGCCCGCGCTCGCCGAATGGATCATCAACCTGGGCGAGGCGGCCGAGTACATGTTCGACCACAACATCTACCAGGAGAACCTGGTGGGGGTCGACTACTGCGAGAAGATGGTGCGCGAGACCAACCCCGGCGTGCTCG
Organism: Sphaerisporangium rhizosphaerae; assembly: GCF_042665155.1. NCBI lineage: Bacteria > Bacillati > Actinomycetota > Actinomycetes > Streptosporangiales > Streptosporangiaceae > Sphaerisporangium > Sphaerisporangium rhizosphaerae. Next base: position 76,448 of record NZ_JBHTCG010000017.1, read on the forward strand.
ACCTCGCCGAGCGCACCGAGTGCCCCAACGCCGGCGCGCACGGCTTTCGCACCATCGCCGACATCATGCGCTCGCTGAACCCGCTGGAAGGCGAGTTCTACCGTGAAGCGCTGGTCATGAGCCGCGTCACGCGCGAGATGTTCTGCCTCATGGAGGGCCGGCACGTCCACCCCTCCACCCTGTACCCCGGCGGGGTCGGCACGGTCGCCACCGTTCAGCTCTTCACCGACTACCTGACCCGCCTCATGAGGTACGTCGAGTTCATGAAGAAGGTCGTGCCGATGCACGACGACCTGTTCGACTTCTTCTACGAGGCGCTGCCCGGGTACGAGCAGGTCGGGCGGCGGCGGGTGATGCTCGGCTGCTGGGGAAGCCTGAACAACCCCGAGCACTGCGACTTCACCTACGAGAACATGAGCTCCTGGGGCCGGGAGATGTTCGTGACGCCCGGCGTCATCGTCGACGGCGAGCTGATCACCAACGATCTGGTGGACATCAACCTCGGCATGCGCATCCTGCTCGGCAGCTCCTACTACGAGGACTGGGCCGACCAGGAGCCGTTCGTCACCCACGACCCGCTCGGCAACCCCGTCGACATGCGGCACCCGTGGAACCAGCACACCATCCCGCGGCCGCAGAAACGCGACTTCGCCGACAAGTACAGCTGGGTCATGTCGCCCCGCTGGTACGACGGCACGGACATGCTCCCGCTGGACACCGGCGGCGGGCCCATCGCCCGGCTCTGGTCGACGGCGCTGTCCGGCCGGGTGGACATCGGCGGCGTCGAGGCCACCGGGCACAGCGTGATCATCCGGCTGCCGAAGACCGCCACCAAGCCCGAGACCACGTTCGAGTGGAAGATCCCCGAACGCGACGGAGAGCTGCTGTCCAACGCGATCGAACGCAACCGGGCGCGCACCTACTTCCAGGCGTACTCCGCCGCCTGCGCCCTGTACTTCGCCGAGAGGGGGCTGGACGAGGTGCGGCGGGGGCGCACCCAGACCTGGGAGCCGTTCGAGGTGCCGGAGGAGGCGATCAGCTGCGGCTTCACCGAGGCGGTGCGCGGCCTGCTGTCCCACCACATGGTGATCAGGAACGGCAAGATCGCCAACTACCACCCGTACCCGCCGACGCCCTGGAACGCCAGCGTCCGCGACAGTTACGGAACGCCCGGCCCGTACGAGGACGCCGTGCAGAACACGCCCATCTTCGAGGAGAACCCGCCGGAGAGGTTCAAGGGCATCGACATCATGCGGACCGTCCGCAGCTTCGACCCGTGCCTGCCGTGCGGGGTGCACATGTACCTCGGCGGGGGCCAGGAGCTCCGCAAGCTGCACAGCCCCCACGCCTTCAATGCCGGCACCTGAGCGGACGCGCCCGGCGCGGGACGTGCGGGCCGCCGGGGAGCGCGTCGAGACGCTGATCGACCAGCTCGGCGCGCTCGCCGACCCCGCCGCCCGCGCCCGCGCCGAGGAGCTCGTCCGCACCCTGGTCGGCCTCTACGGAGCCGGGCTGGAGCGGGTCATGGCCATCGTGGTCGAGAGCGAGGCCGCCGAGGTGCTGCGGCGGCTGGCCGGCGACGAGCTGGTCTCCGGGCTGCTCGTCCTGCACGACCTGCACCCGCTCGGCACCGAGGAGCGCGTCCGCGCCGCACTGGACGCCGTGCGCCCCTCCCTCGGCCTGCACGAGGGAGGGGTGGAACTGCTCGGCGTCGACGAGGCGGGGGTGGTGCGGCTGCGGCTGTCCGGCAACTGCCACGGGTGCGCCTCCTCGCGGGTCACCGTGACCCAGGCCATCGAGCGGGCCGTGCTCGGTGCGGCCCCCGAGGTGACCCGGCTGGAGGTGGACGGGATGACGCAGGACGCCCCGCCGCTCATGCAGATCGGGCGCCGCCCGCCCGGCCCGTGCCCGGTCCCCGAGGAGGCCGCGCCATGACCGCGTCCGGCTCCCCGGTGCCGCCCTGCCCCGGTGGAGCCCGCGGGTCCGGAGCGGTGGCCGGTGCGGGTGCGCCGTCGACGCCGGAAGCGGTGGCCGGTGCCGGTGTGCCGTCCGCGCCGGCGGCGGTCGCGGGTCACGGCCGGGGCGGCGTGGGGCTGCGCCGGTTCCGGGAGCCCGTCGAGTCACGGGGGCCCGTGGCGGAGGTGTGCGAGATGTGCGCCGAGCCGCTGGGCGACCGGCACGGCCACGCGGTCGACACCGGCACCCGCGCGCTGCTGTGCGTCTGCGCGGCCTGCCGCCTGCTGCTCTCGCGCGGCGGCACCGTCGCCCGGGGCCGCTACCAGGCGGTGCCCGAACGCTACCTGTACCTGCCGCGGATGCGGCTGTCGGCGGCCGACTGGGAGGAGCTGCAGATCCCGGTGCGCACCGCGTTCCTGTTCCACAACTCCGCGCTCGGCCGGTTCGCGGCGTTCTACCCGAGCCCCGGCGGGGCGACGGAGTCGCTGCTCGACCTGTCCACCTGGGAGCGCGTCCTGGCCGCCAACCCGGAGCTGCCTCCGGCCGAGCCGGACGTCGAGGCGTATCTGATCGACCGCCGCCCAGACGGCTTCGCCTGCCACCTCGTCCCGATCGACGCCTGCTACGAGCTGGTCGGCCTGGTCCGGGTGCACTGGAAGGGCTTCCACGGCGGACAGGAGGCGCAGGAGGCCATCGCCGCCTTCTTCGACGGGCTCCGCCGCCGCGCCGAGACGATCCCGGCGGACGTCCAGGGGGATGCGGCCCCGGCCGATGACCCGGCGGACGACCCGGCGGAGGCAGCCCCGGTGGAGGCAGCTCCGGTGGACGCGGCTTCGGTGGACCCGCCGTCGGGCGCCGGCTGCGGTGGCGGGCCGGTGGCGGCGGCGCGGGAGGAGGGACGCGGGCATGGCTGAGATCGGGTTCCGGTGCCTGGGCGTGCGCCCCGACCCGTACGGGGTCTTCCCGACCCTGCTGTTCCGGCTCGGCATCACCGCGCCGGACGACGGCGCCGTCCACGCCATCGCGCTGCGCTGCCAGATCCGCGTCGAGCCGCGGCGGCGGACCTACGGCGCCGCCGAGAGCGAACTGCTCGCGGACCTGTTCGGCGACCCCTCCCGGTGGGACGAGACGGTGCGCCCGTTGCAGTTCGCCAACGTGTCGGTCATGGTCCCGAGGTTCACCGGCGCCACCGAGATCGACCTGCCGGTGCCGTGCGGCTACGACCTGGAGGTCGCCGCGGGCAAGTACTTCGCCTCGCTGGACGACGGCGAGGTGCCGCTGCTGCTGCTGTTCAGCGGCACGGTCTTCGCCAGGGTGGGGGAGGGGTTCACCGTCCGGCAGGTGCCGTGGGACCGCGAGGCCCGCCAAGGGCTGCCGGTCTCGACGTGGCGGGAGATGATCGACCGCTACTTCCCCGGCGGCGGCTGGCTGCGCCTGTCCACCGACACGCTGCGGGCGCTGCAGCGGTACAAGTCCGAGCGCGCCCTGCCCACATGGGACGAGGCCATGGAGGCCCTGCTCAAGGAGGCCCGCCGATGAGCGCGCCGATGGACGTCGCCCGCAAGGTGGCCGACGCCGTGCTGTACGAGGGCTACCTGCTCTACCCCTACCGGGCCTCCGCCGCCAAGAACCGGCTGCGCTGGCAGTTCGGCGTGCTCGTGCCCCCCGCGTACACCGCCACCGCCGAGCCGTCCGCGAGCGTGACCGAATGCCTGGCGGACGGCGCCGCGCACGCCCTGCTGCGTCTTCGCCTGCGGTTCCTGCACGTCAAGGAGCGCAGGGTCGAACGCCTCCGGCGGGGCCGGTTCGTGCCGGTCGCCGAGCTGGACTGCGACGGCGTCACCCATCTGACCTTCGACGAGGCCACCGCCCGCGAGGTCGAGGCCGTCGTGCCGATGCCCGGACTGGTCGGCGCCGAGCGGGCGGTCCGCGTGCGCCTGCCCGGCGACCGCGCCGAGCGGCCCATCACGGCGGCGTCCGGCGAGGTGCTGGGCCGCGTGGTCACCGCGCACCGGCCGGTGCGGGCGGTGCTGCGGATCGCGGCCGAGCGGCAGGACGGCCCGTACGGGCTGCTGAAGGTGCGGGTCAGGGTGGAGAACGCGGCCGAGGCGCCGCCCGCCGCCACCCGCGAGGAGGCGTTGCGGCACTCGCTGGTCGCCGCCCACCTGCTGCTCGCGGTCACCTCCGGCGCGTTCCTGTCGCTGACCGACCCGCCGGAGTGGGCACGCCCGGCCGCCCGGGGCTGCCGCAACGTCAACACCTGGCCGGTCCTGGTCGGCGAGCCGGGGCGGCGCGACGTCGTGCTGTCCTCCCCGATCATCCTGGACGACCATCCCGGCATCGCGCCCGAGAGCCCCGGCGACCTGTTCGACGCGACCGAGATCGACGAGATCCTCCACCTGCGGACGCTCACGCTGACCGAGGAGGAGAAGCGCGAGGCGCGGGCCACCGACCCGCGGGCGGCGGAGATCATCGACCGGGCCGGCGACCTGCCGCCCGAACTGCTGGAACGCCTCCACGGCGCGATCCGCCGCCTCGGCCCGCCCGCCACGCCTCCGTCCTCGTCGCCATCGCCACCGTCCTGGTCGGCGTCGCGGCCGTCCTCGTCAGGGCCGTCGCCCGGACCCCGCCGGCGGGGATCGTCGTCCGGACCTTCCGGACCTTCCAGACCGTCCGAGGCGGAGGAGGACGGGAGGGTGACCGTGGCCGGGGTGGAGATCGGCCGGGGCGCGCGCGTCCGGCTCACTCCCGGCGCCCGGCGCGCGGACGCGCACGACATGTTCCTGACGGGCAGGACCGCCCAGGTGGAGGCGGTGCTCCGCGACGTGGACGGCACCCGCTACCTCGCCGTCACGCTGGACGACGACCCCGGCGCCGACCTGCACCGCTCCCACGGCCGCTTCCTGTACTTCGCCCCCGACGAGGTGGAGCCGGTCGTCGCGGACGGGGTGGGGCCGGTCGTCCCGGACGGGGAGGCGGGGACGTGAGGACGCTGGTCGCGGGCGTGGGCAACGTCTTCCTCGGCGACGACGGCTTCGGCGTCGCCGTGGCCCGGCACCTGGCCTCGGCCGGCGTGCCGGAGGGCGTCGTGGTGTCCGACTTCGGCATCCGTGGCGTCCACCTGGCCTACGAGCTCACCGGCGGCGGGTACGACCTGGCGATCCTGGTCGACACCGTCGCCCGGGACGATCCGCCCGGCACCCTGTACGTCCTGCGTCCCGCGTCGGAGCAGGTGCCCGGCACGTTCGTGGACGCCCACGACATGACCCCCGAGGCGGTCCTGGCGCTGGCCGGGACACTCGGCGGGGACCTCGTCCCCGTCCTGCTCGTGGGATGCCGGCCGGCGGACCTGTCGCCCGGCATGGAACTGAGCCCGCCGGTCGCCGGCGCCGTCGGCCGGGCGGCGGACCTCGTCCTCGAGATCGTCGAGGACCACAGAAGGGAGACCGATGACGAAGCGACTGATCATGCTGACGGCCGTGGTGGCGGTCGGCGTCATGGTGTACCGGTCGATTCCGGACCTCAAGCGGTACATGAAGATCCGCCAGATGTGACCCGCGCGCCGGCGGGCGAGGTCGCCCGCGACCGGCCGGCCGGTGCCCGCACAGGAAGTCGGACACCGACCTTCCAGATCTGAGAGATGAGGTGGACCGTGCACGAATACGGGATCGCGGAGTCGATCCTCGCCGCGGTGGAGGGACGGGCGGACGGCCGTCGGGTGCGCCGGGCCCGGGTGCAGGTGGGCGCGTTGCTGCGCGTCGCCGAGCCGTCGATCAACGACGCGTGGAGCCTGGTCACCGAGGGGACGCTGGCCGAGGGCGCGCGCCTGGACCTGGTCACGCTCCCGGTACGGCTCACCTGCCGTGACTGCGGGAACGCCACCACCTCGGTGGACCCCTATGCGGTGTGCCCCGCCTGCGGGACCACCGACGTCGACACCGAGGGCGGCGACGATCTCGTCCTCGAATCCATCCAGCTCGCGGAGGCGACTCATGTGCCTGGGGATCCCCGGGGAGATCGTGGAAATCCTGTCGGATCGTCCTGACCTGGCCAAGGTGGACGTCAGCGGCGTGCGGCGGGCCGTCAACATCGGCCTGCTTGAGGGCGAGGCGCTCGCGCCGGGCGACTGGATCCTCATCCACGTCGGCTTCGCCCTGTCCAAGATCGACCAGGTGGAGGCGCGGGCGGCGCTCGACTTCCTGGAGAGCATCGGCCAGGCGTACGAGGACGAGATGGCCGCCCTGCGCGACTCCGTGATCGAGCAGGGGTGAGGCCGATGCGGTTCGTCGACGAGTACCGCGACGCCGGCAAGGCCCGGGCCCTGGCGGCGCGCATCGCCGCGCTGTGCGAGCCCGGCCGGGCGTACAAGTTCATGGAGGTGTGCGGCGGGCACACCCACACCATCTACAAGCACGGGCTGGAGGACTACCTGCCCGCGTGCGTCTCGCTGGTCCACGGCCCGGGATGCCCGGTCTGCGTCATCCCGATGGGACGGGTGGACGACGCGATCGCCATCGCCGAGCAGCCGGATGTGATCATGACGTCGTTCGGCGACATGATGCGCGTCCCGGGCGGCAACGGCTCCTTCCTGGACGCCAAGGCGCGCGGCGCGGACATCCGCATGGTGTACTCACCGCTGGACGCCCTCAAGATCGCGCGCGACAATCCGGACAGGCGCGTGGTCTTCCTGGCCATCGGGTTCGAGACCACCGCCCCGTCCACCGCGATGACCGTCATGCGCGCCGCGGCCGAGCGCATCGGCAACTTCTCGGTCTTCTGCAACCACGTGACGATCATCCCGGCCATCAAGGCGATCCTGGACTCGCCCGATCTGCGGCTCGACGGCTTCATCGGCCCCGGTCACGTCTCGACGGTGATCGGCTGCAGGCCGTACGCGTTCATCGCCCACGACTACGGCAAGCCGCTCGTGGTCGCCGGGTTCGAGCCGCTGGACGTGCTGCAGGCGGTCCACCGCAACCTCGTCCAGCTCGCCGAGGGACGGGTGGAGATCGAGAACCAGTACGGCCGCGTGGTGCCCTGGAACGGCAACCCCAAGGCCCTCGCGGTGATCAACGAGGTGATGGAGCTGCGTCCCACCTTCGAATGGCGGGGCCTGGGCTTCATCTCCGACTCCGCGCTGTGCGTGCGCGAGCGGTACGCCGAGTTCGACGCCGAGCGCGTCTTCCACGTCCCCGGCTTCCGGGTGGCCGACCCGAAGGCCTGCCAGTGCGGCGAGGTGCTCAAGGGCGTGCTCAAGCCGTGGGAGTGCAAGGTGTTCGGCACCGCCTGCACGCCCGAGACCCCGATCGGCACCTGCATGGTGTCCTCGGAGGGGGCCTGCGCGGCGTACTACAACTTCGGCCGCTTCTCGCGCGACCGGGTCAAGGAGGCGACGCGCGCATGAACCGCGACGAGCAGGTGCTGAACCCGGCTCCGCCCGAAGCCCGGGACCGCGAGCGGCTCGTCCTCGCGCGCATCGAGCGGGCGCGCCGCGCCCGGCCGCGGCTGCGCGAGGAACTGGTCACCCTCGCCCACGGCGCGGGCGGCAAGGCCGGCCGCACCCTGGTCGAGGCGGTCTTCCTCGAGGCCTTCCGCAACCCCCTGCTGGAGCCGCTGGCCGACGGCGCCATCCTCGCGCCCGGGACGTCCCGCGAACGGCCGGACGCCGAACGGCCGGTCGAGCGGTCCGCCGATGGGCGGGTCGACCAGGCGGCGAGCGCCCCGGCGCTGGCCTTCACCACCGACTCCTACGTGGTGACCCCGCTGTTCTTCCCCGGCGGCGACATCGGGGACCTCGCCGTCAACGGCACCGTCAACGACCTGGCCATGTGCGGGGCGCGGCCGGAGCACCTGTCGGCGGCGTTCATCCTTGAGGAGGGGTTCCCGATCGCCGACCTGCGCAGGATCGCCGCCACGATGGCCGAGGCGGCGCGGGCGGCCGGGGTGACGATCGTCACCGGGGACACCAAGGTCGTGCAGCGCGGCAAGGCCGACGGCTGCTACATCACCACGGCCGGCGTCGGCACCGTGGCGCCGGGGGTGCGGCTCGGCGCGTCCGAGGTCCGGCCGGGGGACGCGGTCATCGTCTCCGGGCCCATCGGCGAGCACGGCGTCACGGTGATGCTCGCGCGCGGCGGGCTGGACATCGAGGCCGACGACCTGGTCTCCGACACCGCGCCGCTCAACGGCCTGACCGCCCGTCTGCTCGACGCCTGCCCCGGCCGGCAGGTGCGGTGCCTGAGGGACGCCACCCGGGGCGGGGTGGCCACCGTGCTCAACGAGGTGGCGCAGACGGCGGAGGTGGCCGTGGTCGTGGAGGAGGAGGCGGTCCCGGTGCGCCCGTCCGTGCGCGGCGCGTGCGAACTGCTCGGCATCGACCCGCTGTACGTCGCCTGCGAGGGCCGCATGGTCGCCGTGGTCGCCGGCGACCGCGCCGACGCGGCCCTCGCGGCCCTGCGCGGGCATCCGCTGGGGGAGGGCGCCGCCGTCGTGGGCCGCATCGGGGAGGACCCGCCTGGCCTGGTCCTGCTCAAGACCGGCTTCGGCGGCACCCGCATCGTCGACCTCCTCGTCGGCGACCCGCTGCCCCGCATCTGCTGATCGACGGGGTGGACATCATGACCCGGGGCCTCGCCGGTCAGGACGCCGGTGAGAAGCAGGCCGGTCGGTTTCCGCGCCGTCAGCCGAGCGTGTGGAGAAGGGTCCGCAGGGCTCGGTCGAGGGTGCCGGCCTCGCCGGGCGGGAGGGAGGAGACGAGCCGCCGCAGGTTGGCGGCGTGGTCGGTCATCGTCGCGTCGATCACCTCGCGTCCCCGGGGAGTGAGCGCGACCAGGAAACTACGGCGGTCGGCCGGGTCGAGCCGGCGTTCCACCAGACCGGCCTCCTCCAGCCGGTCCAGCCGGTTGGTCATGCCCGCGCGCGACATCATCAGCATGTCGGCCAGCTCGGACGGGATGAGTGTGTAGGGCTCGCCGGCGCGCCTGAGCGCCGCGAGCACGTCGAACTCGCCGCGCCGCAGCCCGTGCCGGGTGAAGACCTCCTCCACGAGCGGCCGCAGCACCTCGGCCAGCAGCCAGAGCCGGCCGAGCGTGCCCATGGCCGACAGGTCCAGGTCGGGACGCTCGCGCCGCCACTGCCCGAGGATCACGTCGGTCAGGTCGTGCTCATCCTGCTCGCTCATGGCGGCAGCATATTTGACGCAAGATAGTTAGCCTTCGTACTATTCGGATCATAACTATCAGCGAGCGAAGGATGAACGATGTCCTCTACCGATGGCCGCGCGACCGAGCCGGTCCTGACGCGTGCGGGTGAGGCCGAGCACCTCGGCGGGTCGCCCAACGGCACCTGGCTGCTGGCCGACGCCGGCGATACGGGCGGCGTCATGAACGCCGTCCGCACCACCTTGGGCCCGGGCACCGACGGCCCGCCGCCGCACTTCCACAAGCGGGCGCCCGAGCTGTTCTTCATGCTGGACGGCGCGCTGCGCGTCCTGACCGGCGAGCGCGTCGTCACGATCGAGAAGGGCGACTTCCTGCTGGTGCCCCCGCTGATGACGCACGCGTGGGGCACGCCGGACGGCGTGGGCGCCGACGTGCTGATCATCAAGGCGCCGGGCGACGACCGGTTCGACTACTTCCGGCTGGCCGACCGCGTCCGCCGGGGCGAGGCCGGCCCGGGGGAGATCTTCCAGACCCAGGAACGCTTCGACAACCACTTCGTCGACAGTCCCGTCTGGCGACAGGCGACCGGCGCGGGCGGCCAGGCCCGGGCCAGGCTGGTGGACCTCTGACCGCGCCGGAACACCGCCGCGGCGGCGGCGGATCCGGGCGATGCCCAGGTGGGTGGGTATGTACATGGACGGCGGCGCATGTGCGATGACGTCGCCGGCCGAACGGGGGTGGAGATCATGACTGAGCCACGAGGGCCTGGCGGTGCCGCCGGGAGCATGCCTGACATCGAGGAGATCCGCCGGCAGGTCCACCGGGACGTCGCCATGGCCGGCGACCGCGCGTTCGACAGCCCGCCGCGCGGCGGCGTCCGTCCGCCGCGGGTGATGACCGAGGTGGAACGGCACGGCGTGTCCCCGATCGACAGCCAGGCCAGTTCACCGCTGGGAGTGGGCACGAGCAGCACCGCCCGCGCCGAGCGCATCGCGCACCGCAAGGAGGAGCCCGGGCGCAGGAAGGCCGGCGTCGAGCACCGGGCCCGCCGCCCGTACGGCGTCTCCACCCCCGAACACGGCACCGGCGTCGGCCCCTCGGGGCCCGTGGACGAGGAAAGCCCCTACATGCCCCCCGGCGACCAGGCCGGCTGACCGGCGACGGCCGAGCCGGCCCGGGCCCCGCGCACCGGAGCCCGGGCCGGCTCACCTGGCCGCCGGCGTCAGCCGCCGCAGGCGGCGAAGACGAAGGTGTTCCTGACCCGGTAGGTGTCGCGGACCCGGACGGCGCCGGTCCCTGGGTCCACCTGGAGAATGTGCATCGTGCCGTTGCCGGCATCGCCGGTGAGGACGTGCAGGGTGACCTGGCGGGCGCCGGTCCAGTCGACCATGTCCGGCGCCCCGCCCCCGGGGAGCTTCACCCGCACGCTGTTCACCACGGCGTTGGAGCGCAGGTCGAACAGCTTCAGAGCCCGGGAGCCCTCCGAGTAGAAGGCGACCAGGTCGCCGTCCGCGTGCAGCGCCATCGGCACGTCCTGCGCCGCGATCTGCGGCGGCACCTGCCGCGTCGCCTCCGCGCCGCTCAGGTCATAGGTGATGATCTCCGTGGTGTTCTCGTCGGTCCGCCTCCTGGTGAGCACCTGGTCCTCGTCGCCGCTGAACCCCAGCAGTTCGTCCCCCGCCGGCAGGGAGCCGAGCCGCCGGCCGGACGCCACGTCGTAGAGCCACAGGAACTTCTCGTTCGCGCCGTCGTGTACCGCCAGCGTGCTCCCGTCGAGCGACAGGGCCAGGTCGAGGCCCATCATGTTCGTCTTCGCGGGCAGCGCGGCCGCCGGCATGACGCGGACCTTCCCGGTGAGCTCCCGTACCACCAGGCGGTCGTCGCGTTCGCGCACGTACGCGATGTGCCCGCCGTTCCCGCTGACCGCGATCGGGGCCGGCGAGTCCTTGTGCACCTTGCGATGCCCGTCGCGGGGGAACACCCGCGCGTCGGGCAGTTCCCTGACCTTGCCGCTGTGCAGCATGAGCCGCCAGGGCCCGCAGGGCCTGTCCTCCTTCTTGTTGTTCGTGCACGTCCTCAGCGCGGCATAGCGCACCGCGTCTCCGGTGTCTCCCGCGTGCTCGTGCCCGGACATCCCCCGTCCGGTCGTGCCCGTCCCGGCGGCGCTCCGGGGGCCGGCGGCGGCCATGGTGGTGGCCGCGCCGAGGCCCGCGGCGGTGGCCGGGCCGCCGTGGCCGGGCGCGGCGGCGGCCGACGCCGGTGCGGCGACCATGAGCCCCCCGAGGACCAGCGCGGCCAGTGTGCGTATTCTCATGACTTCTCCCTTCGCACTGGTTAGAGCGCCGGCCGGGGAGGAAAGTTCGCGCAGGAAAAGGGTTCAGAGCGTCCGGGTCATGTAGACGCTGTTGGGGTCGTGCCCGTAGTCCGCGAACGGCTCGCAGTAGGCGAAGCCGAGCTTCTCGTACAGCCTCCTGGCGGGCAGGAAGAACTCCTGCGACCCGGTCTCCAGGCTCAGCCGGGTGAACCCCTCGCGCCTGGCCTCGCCGATGATGTGCTCCAGCAGCAGGGTGGCGACGCCGCTCCGCTTGCGCCGCGGCGCCGTGCGCATGGACTTCACCTCGGCGTGCTCGGCGTCCAGCCTCTTGATCGCGCCGCAGCCCACCAGGATGCCGCCGTCCATGACCGACCAGAAGGTGACGTCGGGCTTGCGGAGGGCGTCGAGGTCGAGGGCGTGCACGCTCTCGGGAGGGGTGATGGACCGCATCTCCGCGAGGTGCGCCCGGAGGAACTCGGCGATCGGCGGACCGGAGAGGTCGTCGACCACGATCTCGATGCTGCTCACTCTGTCTCCGGGGGCTCGGCTTCGGCGGGTGCGTTCCCAGCGTAGGCGGCTTCGGGCGAGGTCTCCCGTCGTCAGCAGCGGTCCTTGGAGGGGCGGGGATGGGGCACGCCGAGCCGCGAGCGCAGCGTGCGCACCCCCGCCTGCAGCACCGGAGGAAGGGACAGCAGCATGGCCAGGGCGTCGCCGAGGCCGGTCGCCGCCGTCTTGACGACCACCCACCCCACCGGCGGCGCGAGCAGCGTCCACGCGCGGACGTCGCTCGCGATGGCCCAGCGGACGACGCGGGCGCCGCGTTCCAGCAGCCGCCGGACCGGGACGGGCGTCGTCCGCCGGAGCGCGAGCGCCATCCGCGGCATGCCCGCGAGAAGCTGCGCGGTGAAACGGGCACGGGCCCGCCCGCCGGGCAGCGCGTGCAGCTCGCCGCGCCACTCCACCAGCCAGCGGGCACGGGCCGAAGCGGGAAGCAGGGCCGCGCCCAGCGAGATCGCCCCGAAGGACATGCGCATCCCGCTCTGGTCGTCCGCGGAAGGTCGCGCCCCCGGGACGGCCTCGCCGTGGCCGGTCTGGGCGGTCTGGGCGGCGATCGTGGCGGTCGCCAGCTCCTCGATCTCTCTTTCGATGTCCGCCATGCCCAGCCGCCGGGCGACGGGCACGAACACCTCCAGGGACTGCCGCGACTTCAGGCGCTGCTTGGCGGGGCTGAGGAACCGCAGCGTCCGCAGGTTGTGCAGCCGGTCGGCGAGCTTGAGCATGAGCACGCGCGTGTCGGTGGAGGTCGGCCAGCCGTCAGGCGGTCCCGCGGGGTCCTCCAGGCGCCGCAGGACCGCGAGCAGGCCGGTGACGCCGGCGCCGAACTCCCCGGCAAGCTCGGCCTCGGAGCAGCCGGTGTCCTCCAGCACGTCGTGCAGCAACGCCGCGCACACCACCTCGTGATCCATGCCCGCCTCGGCGAGGATGACGGCGACCGCCACAGGATGGGTGATGTAGGGGTCGCCGCTGCGGCGTCTCTGATCACGATGCCAGTACGCGGCCACCGCGTACGCGCGCTCGACCAGCTCGGCGTGTTCGCCGGTGGGAGCCTCGCGGAACGCGCGCAGCACCGCGCCGGCGCCGCGGGCGCCTTCGGCGGGCGCGCGCCGGGTCACGACGCCCATCCCGTCGTCCCGGGGCCGGCGAGCCAGGCCGGGACGGGCTGCCGACGGGAGCGGTAGGCCCGTGCGATGGCGTCGCGGCCGAGGGCCGCGCCGTCCGCCGTGATCGTGTAGTAGCGGCGCCGCGGACGGCCCTCGCTGACATGCGCGGCGGGATCCTCCCACCGGCTCTCCACCCAGCCGATCTGCTCCAGCCGGGCCAGTATGGGGTAGACCGTGCCGCTCGGCAGGCCGGTCGCCTCGCACACCTCCAGCCCGTAGCGCTGTGTGCCGGGCTCGTCGAGAAGCGCCCGGAGCACCCCCTGCACCTGCGTCGTCATCCGGGGACCACCTGGCATACTGGAACTCTACATAGGTAGAGATAGCCCGCCAGATCTCCCGGCGGCGACAGTGTGCTCACCTGGGCGACGCCCCTCCGGGCGTCCGGGTCTCCCGTCGCGGCGGCGTCTCGCCGTTCGTCGAGCGAGGCCGAAGGAGGCGCAGGTGTCCGGAGCTGTGATCATCGGAGTCGGCCCCGGCATCGGGCAGGCGGTCGCGCGCCGGTTCGCGCGCGAGGGGCTGCCCATCGCCGTCATCGCGCGAGGGGAGGCGACGGTGCGGGAGGCGGTCGACTCTCTGGCGTTCAGCGGGGTGCCGGTCGAGGGCCTGGTGGCCGACGCCACCGACGAGGACGCATTGCGGGACGCCCTCGACGCGGCGGCCGACCGGCTCGGCCCGCCCGACGTCGTGGTCTACAACGCGGCTCTGGTCAGGGCCGACCGGCTGGGAGAGCTGACGGCGAAGACCCTCCTGGACACCTGGGCGGTCAACGTGGCCGGAGCGTTCACCGCCGCCATGCACGTCCTGCCCGCGATGGCCGAGCGCGGCGCCGGCACGTTCGTCATCACCGGGGGGATGCCCGAGCCGGAGCGGCGGTACGCCAGCCTCTCGCTCGGCAAGACCGGTGTGCGCACGCTGATCGCGCTGCTGGACCAGGAGTACGGGTCCTCCGGCGTGCACGTGGCCGGCGTCACCGTGGGCGGGGTCGTCGGGCCGGGCACCGCCTTCGACCCCGACGAGATCGCCGAGCACTACTGGCGGCTGCACACCCAGCCACGCGACCGGTGGGAGCGGGAGGTGCTGTACAGCGGTCGCGAACCGGCCGCGAGCGAGGACTGAGGCCCCACGGTGGTGTGGCGCGGCGGCCGGGGGCCGCCGCGCCACGCGGTGCGTCGTTCGGGTTCCTACGCCGGTCAGCCTGCGCTGCAGGAGACCGAGGGCCAGTTGTAGTTGCCGTTGTGCTGGATGGTGACGCCGAAGTTGTTGCCGCTGCCGTTGGGCTTGGCGGTCAGCACCTGGGCGCTGGGGTAGCTCGCGCTGATGTTCCAGGTGGAGAGGATCTTGGCGGGCGAGGGCACGTTCATCGTGACGGTCCAGTTGCTGGAGCCGGAGACCGCGACGTTGAGGTTGTAGCGGTCGCTCCACGACTGGCCGGCCGACAGGGTCGCGGTGCAACCGCTGCCGCCGCCACCGCCGCCACCGCCACCGCCACCGCCACCGCCACCACCGCCGCCGGAGCCGCCCAGGGTGATGTTGGAGTTGCCGCTGCTCTGGTAGCCCTCGGTGGCCAGGATCATGTAGTCGTGGGAGCCGAGGTTCATGCCGTAGCGGGCCCAGGCGTCGAAGTGGTTGCCGGTGGTGATGGTGCCGCCGGTCTTCTTGGACTGGCGGACGCTCCAGTACTGGTTGAAGGTGCTGCTGTTGCCCTCGATGGAGGGGGCGTTGTACCGGGTGGTCATGTAGATGTCATAGGTGCCGCCGTCGCTGGTGACGGTGCCCTTGTAGGTCCCGGTGGGCCGGTAGGTGCCCCAGTTGTCCAGGATGTAGTACTCCACCAGCGGGTTCCTGGTCCAGCCGTACAGCGCCAGGTAGGCGTTGCCGGAGGGGTTGAAGCTGCCGGAGTAGTTCACCGACATGCGGCCGCCGTTCCTCCAGCCCTTGCCGGCGACGAAGTTGCCGACGTTGCTCCAGGAGGTGCTGTAGTTCCCGCCGCCGCCCAGGGTCATGGACGACGATCCACCGCCGTCACTCCAGAAGGAGTAGAAGTAACCGCCGTCGGTGCCGGTCTGGTTGCTGGTGATGGCCGCGTGGGCGGTGCCGGGGAGCATCGTGATGATCGCGACCAGGGCTATGACCCAGGCGCGGCCGATGAGCGCCCAAGGACGGCCAGGTCTGCGGATCTTCGGAAGGATGGGGACGTCGTTCATGTGCGCGCTTCCTCCTCGTGAAAGCTGGCGGTGCCAGGCGGCGTGGCACGATCCGGCGGGGCGCTTGCCGGTGACCGGGTGAGGGCCACGGCACGCCGGCGTCGTGCGACGCGGCGGAGGTGTCCGGCCGTCTTCCGGTGGACGGCCGGAGGACCAGGTCGCGGCTGGTGACCTGGATCGACAGCTTCATGCCTGCCGATGGCCGCCAGTGTTCGCCCGGTTTCCTGAAAGTGTCAATCAGATGCCGAAAGATTGCGACTGCCTCACCTTTACGGATGACGCGTTCAAACTGCTCACGGGCGGCGCACGGCGGGTTTCCGTGGATGAGGCGTGATGAAAGTTTCGGCTATCCGCCGAAATATACGGAAGCGCAGGCGGCCGAACCGGTGACGTCGGCCGCGCTCCTCGGCGCCGACCAGGTTCGGCGGGCTGAAATTTCCATCCGCGACCTGTGACTTCGCGGACCCGCCTGGCCGCGGTGTCGACATGCTGCGACACGCGGTCCTACCGTCGGCGTAGCGCGTCGATCGGTATTGGCGGGGCCGGCAGGCCACCGCCCCCACCTCCTGGCCGCCAGGGAGTCACCATGCAACGGCGAGTCATCTCCATCGTTCTCGCGGCGCTCACCGCACTGGCCGGGCTCGGGGTGACCGCGCCCGCGTTCTCGGCGACGGCTCGCGTGCGGGTCACGGCGCTCGCCGACACCACCCCGCCGACGGTTCCGGCCGGGCTGAGCACCACGGTCAGATGCAATCCGCTGTCGGTGACGCTGACCTGGACCGCCTCCACCGACAACGTGGGGGTCACCGGCTACGACGTGTACGGCGCGCCCTACAGCGGTGGCACGTTCGTCCCGGTCGGGACGACCACGGCGACCTCGTTCACCCAGCCCATCAACGGGCTGTACCAGTACGAGGTGCGGGCACGCGACGCGGCCGGCAACACCTCCGCCTTCACCGAGCCGGTGCGGGTCGTGCCGCCCCCCTGCCCGACGATGCCGCCGGACCCGCAGCCGCCCACGACGCCGGGTACGCCGACCGCGACCGTCACCTGCGGCTCGGTGACGCTGACCTGGACCGCCTCGACGGACAACGTGGGCGTCATCGGATACGAGATCTGGCGTGCGCCCGGCGCCACCGGCGGCACGTTCGCCCTGGTCGGCACCACGACGACCACGTCGTTCACCCAGTCCGGTGTGGGGGTCTACCGTTTCCAGGTGCGGGCGCGTGACGCGACGGGCAACTACTCCGCCTTCACCTCACCGGTCACCGTCTACGTCCCGGCCTGCCCGACCAGGGGCTGTACGGCCGTGTACAGCCCGGCCGGTGACTGGCCCGGCGCGTTCCAGGGGAAAGTGGTCGTGACCAACACCGGCACCACCGCGACCACCGGCTGGACGGTCACCCTCACCTTCTCCGGCGGCCAGCAGATCACGCGGACCTGGAATGCCGCCATGAGCAACACCGCCAACCCGTACACGATCACGAATTTGAGCTTCAACGGAGCGCTGCCCCCCAACGGCTCCACCACGTTCGGCTTCCAGGCGACCACCACCAGCGGCGCCGACAACACCCCCACGACCAGCTGCATCCGAACACCGTCCGGCACGATCGGGTGATGGAGGGAACCGTCGAGGGACACCTACATGGAGGAGCTGATCTCCCTCACGGTGCCTCGCCCAGATCGTGGCCGTCGTTGAGCCAGCGCAGGTGGCCGCCGTGGATGGCGGAGAACGCGACGGGGCGCCCGTCGAGCGCGACGGTGTAGGTGAGGGTGTCCGCCGGGGGCCGCCGCCCGAGGCGAGCGGCGACGTCCGGCAGGATCTCGGCATCTTCCTGGGAGATCCAGTGCCCGTCGAGCCGCCGCACCCGGTCCACGAACGTTGCCCGGCCGGCTTCGGGCACGTAGTAGAGCACCGCGGTGTGGAAGACGACGAGCGTGGCCGACGGGGGCGCCTGGGCCGCCACCTCGCCGAGGCGCGCGTTGAGATCTCCCCGCACCACGCGGGGAGGGTCCTGCCGGGCCAGCTCGATCGCGGCGTCCAGGCGCCGCAACCGTTCGTGGTGTTCGGGCCAGACCAGCGTCCGCAGCCATCGGACGTCGTCGGGGTCGGTGACGTCGAGCGGGTTCAGGTCGATGCCGGCCCGCCACGCGACGGTGACCGCTCCCGGTCCGGGCAGGGGCGGCTCGCCCTCGACCTGGCACCGCACCCGCAACGGGCTGTCCACCGCGCCGGCCAGGGTGCCGTCGTAGTCGTACCCGTAGCGGTCGGGGAGCAGGCACAGCCCGGCCGACGCCCCGGCCTCCAGCAGCGCCAGCGGCTGCGGCAGTGAGGCGAGCAGGGGGTACAGCGCGGCGCACCGCGCCGGCTCGTTGGTCTGCGTGCGCCGGGACAGCATCGTGGCCACGACCGCGTCCCGGTGGTCAAGGACGGCCTCGCGGAACGCCCGGTAGCCGTCCGGAGTCCCGCTGACATGCCGGGCGGCGGCGAACAGCAGGTTCGGCTGCCGCTTGGCCGCCGGAAGGCCGGACAGCAGGCCGAGCAGGTCACGGTCGTCCGCCACCCCGAGGGCGAGTTCCTCGTAGAGCGGCGAGCTGCCCCGCGCCTCCATGGACGCGAACCGCCGGTACAGCTCCGCGGTCGCCGGTGCCATGACCGAACCCTAACCCGGTGGGAAAGTGGGGGGCATGGGCGGTGGAGTGCGGATCGGAGTCTTCCTGCCGGCCGCGGGGTTTCCCGGGATGGACCCCGGTGAGGTCCTCGGCGCGGCGGTGCGGGCGGCGGTGGCCGCCGAGCGGGCCGGGTTCGACGACGTGTGGATCGCCGAGCACCACTTCATGACGTACGGGATGTGCCCTTCGGCCGTGACGCTCGCCGGGTACGTGCTCGGCCGCACAGATCGCGTGACGGTCGGCACGGCGGTGAGCGTGCTGTCCACCTGCCACCCGGTGGCGCTGGCCGAGCAGGCCGCGATCCTCGACCGCGTGTCGGCGGGCCGGTTCCGGCTCGGCGTCGGGCGCGGCGGCCCGTGGGTCGACCTGGAGGTCTTCGGCACCGGGCTCGACCGGTACGAGCACGGCTTCGAGGAGAGCCTGGACCTGCTGCTCGCCGCCCTCGGCCGCGAGCGGGTCTCCGGCGAGGGCGAGCGGTTCCGCTTCCGCGAGGTGACCATGGTGCCCCGGCCGGCCCGGCCGGTGCTCCCGGTGGTCGCGGCGACCTCGGCGGGCACCGTCCGGCTGGCGGCGGCGCGCGGGCTGCCCATGCTGCTCGGCATGCACATCGGCGACGCCGACAAGGCCGCGATGGTACGGGCGTACGCCGCCGCGGCGTCCCCTGGCCGCCACGCGTCCGGCACGGCGGATCCGCTTGACGCGGATGGCCCGCCGGCGGTGGCAGGCCATCCCGCGCAGACGGACGCCCCGGCGGTGGGGCATATGGCGGCGGGGGTCGCCTATGTCGCGGACACGACGCGGGAGGCGGTCGGGGCGCTGCGGGAGTCGCTGCCGCGCTGGCTCGGGCCTGGCCTGGCGGGGTATCGGCCGGTGGACGGCAGGGCGTACGTCCCGAAGGATCCGGTCGAGTACGCGCGCCTGCTCTGCCGCCTCCACCCGGTCGGCTCGCCCGAGCACTGCGCCGACACGATGCTCGCCACGATCGAGCGCACCGGCGTCCGCCACCTGGTGCTCCTGGTCGAGGGAGCGGGCGACCCGGCGCTCACCTGCCGGAACATCGCCCGCCTCGGCGCCGAGGTCCTTCCCCGGGTACGCGCCCACGCCTGACCCCGGGAGGATTCAGAGTGCGATCGGGTGATGCCCGACCACGCTCTTGAACGACCGCCAGGCCGCTGGAGAGCAGACCAGGGCGGGTCCGTCGGGTCGCTTGCTGTCGCGCACGGCGACGGCCTCGGACAGGTTGAGGGCGACTTCCACGCAATTTCCGCCGGTGTTCCCGCTACGAGAACTCTTCTGCCATGTCGCCCTGGAGAGATCCACGACAGTCGAATCTAGTCGTTCCACTGGGTTCTCGCTTTCTTGAGCTTCTCTAGAGAATCAGTCGGACGAAATGCCTGCGCTCTCAGCCTGTCATACTGCGCCCAGATGTCACTGACAAGATCGTGCTCGGCGGACACCTCACCCCTCCCAGCCGACTCTATGGATACCGCCGTCGGCGCGTCCGATAGTTCGGCAATGGTGAAACTCGACAGTAGGCCGTCGGTGCAGGGGTTGTCGTAGGGGACGATCTGCACAGTGATGTGGCGGTGTTCGCTGATATCGAGGAGATGGTCGAGTTGGTCGCGCATCACCTTGGCGTTTCCAAGGGGGCGCTTGAGCACCCCACTCGTCGATGAGCACCCAGAGCTCCGGCGGCCTGACCCGTTCGAGGATCTTCTTGCGTCCCATGCGTGCCAGGACTCGTTGCTCGATCTCCTCCGGCGGGACGGCGCGGCCTCCGTTGAAGACCGCTCTCGCGTACTCCTCGGTCTGCAGGAGGCCGGGGACGAGGAGCGGGTCCCAGCTGCGTAGCGCTCGCGCTCGGGGCTCGATCTCCTCCAGCCACCTGACAAACCATATCGGGCCAGACGGAGAGCTGACATTCCGGCTGAGCCGGGAGAAAAGGTCGCCGGTTCTCAGCAACTCGTCGCATCGTGCCGCCAGGTCCGCGCTCGGATTCCGGTCGCCTATCTCGATATGGCCGACGAGTGATGACGATACGCCGAGATGTGCGGCCAGGCGCGCCTGAGAGAGACGCGCCTCTCTGCGAACTCGCGCAAGCTCACGGCCGAAGCGCTGAGCTGGAGAAAGGCGTGGATCGAGATCGCTTCCCATGATCGCCTCCGGGGGTTCTCCTGCCGTTCGGGTGACTTTCGATGACGCCATTGATGACGTGGGGCCACGCCGTCCGGGGTTTTCCGTCAGTCGATTGTCGGCGGAACTTCTCCGCGCCGCCAGGTTATATCTCGGCACTCTGAAAGCTGAAGACTTTGTCCGGGTGATGCCGCGATATCGAAGCGACAATTCACTCCGTCAATGGAGTAATCCGGACAGTCGATTTCATGGTCCGTGTATTACTGGGAGAACGGTGATGCGCTGATGAGCGCTGAGGTGGTACGTGCGGCGACCCTCGTGGGGCGGACGAGCCTGCCCGCGGCGACGGAGTCGGTCCCGCGCGCCCGGAGGTACGTCGGCGAACTGCTGCGAAAGTCCGGCATGAAGGACCCGGGCGAGGCCGAGCTACTGGTCAGCGAGCTGGTGACGAACGCGGTCGCACATGCGGACTCGGTGTCCGGCGGCGTGAGTGTGGCCGTCTTCCGTCGCGGGAGCGACTTCCATATCGAGGTGTCAGATGGGGGATCCACGACATCCACCCCTCAGGTGCCCGTCGAGCTGTACGAGGACAGCGAGGGAGGACGTGGGCTCTGGCTCGTCCGGGAACTGGCCTCGTCCTGGGGCTGGCACGAGACCGAGTCAGGGCGGGTGGTCTGGTTCCGGGTGGCCGGATGACGAGCGCAGCCGATACGCGAGGTGGTGCGAGCGGCCCGATGGACGACGAGCCGACCCGCACGCACGAGGCCCTTCTCCTCACCCTCGGGCATGCGCTGGCCGCGAGCGGAGTCGCCGCACGGCTGGCCGGTCCGCCGCGCCTGTCCGGCCACATCGGCTTCGTGAACTTCATCGTCCCCAAACAGATCATCGACGACATCCGGCTGGCCAGCCGGCCCGCGACGCCAGGGGAGCGTGAGCACCGCTCATGGCTGGTGCGGTCCTGGTGGGCCGGCTATCTGCTCTCCATGTACGGCATCCGGTTCGCTCAGCGGGCGATGGAGTTGGGGACGGACGGAGACCCGGTCGTGGTCGTCACGTGGCTGGAGGTCATCGCCACGCCGATCGGCATCGCCGCGGCGGTCCTCGCGGCCATGGTCGTCTGGCGGATCAGCGCCTTCCAGGAACTGCGTCGCGGCGTGGGTGCCGGGGGCTGAACCTTTCAATGGATCTGTGCCGCGTCGCGACGGTGATTAATCGGTTCAATTTCCGTGGGGTGTGCGCGTTTGTCCTGGCCGGGATGGGCTGCGGCGCCTGCGGTGCCCGCATGGCGCCTGACCGGTGATGACCAGCGGCCACGCGGAGCGTCCGCCGTAGCGGTGGAGGGTCGCGATCGCCGACTTAATCGATTAACTTCGGGACGCTTCAGTCGGCGGTCCATCGCGTGCCGTACCGGTGGCCGTTCATTTGCGGAAAGGACGCCTGATGAGACGAAGTCTCGCCACTTTCGCGGCGGCCGCGCTGGTCGCCGCGGGTGGGATCGCAGCGGTGATGGCGCCGGCCGCCGGCGCCGCCGCAGGGTGCACGGTGGCCTACAAGATCACCAATCAGTGGGGCGGCGGATTCCAGGGCGACGTGGCCATCACCAACCTCGGTGACCCGCTGACCGGCTGGAAGCTGGAGTTCGACTTCCCCGACTCCGGCCAGAAGATCGCCTCGGGGTGGAACGCCACCTGGACGCAGTCCGGCGCGCACGTCACGGCCGTCGGCATGTCGTACAACGGCTCCATCGCCACGAACGCCACCGTCTCCGGCATCGGGTTCACCGGCACCTTCGGCGGCGCCAACCCCGTCCCCACCGCCTTCTCGGTCAACGGTGTGGCCTGCACCGGAGTGCCGACCGCGTCCCCGACGCCCACCCGGACGCCCACGCCGACGCCCACTCCCACAAGGACGCCGACCCCGACCCCCACGCCGACCCCGACGCCCACGCCCACGCCCACGCCGAGCGTGCCGCCGGGTTCGGCGCCCAAGCTGCACGTCTCAGGCAACAAGCTCGTCAACCAGGCAGGGCAGGCGGTCCGGCTTCTCGGCGCCAACCGCTCGGGCGGGGAGTTCGCCTGCATCCAGGGCAACGGCATCTGGAACGGGCCGATGGACGACGCGTCCATCAACGCCATGGCCGCCTGGAAGATCAGGACCGTCCGCGTTCCGCTCAACGAGGAGTGCTGGCTCGGCACCGGCAATGTCCAGCCGCAGTACGCCGGCACGACCTACCAGAACGAGGTGAAGGGGTACGTCTCCAGGCTGCTGGCGCACGGCATCACCCCGATCGTGGAGATGCACTGGAGTTACGGCGCCTACACCGGAAACTCCTCCGCCTGCACCGACGTGCACGCTTCGTGCCAGAAGCCCATGCCGGACGCGCAGTACGCGCCGAGCTTCTGGACCTCGGTCGCCAACACCTTCAAGAACGACACCGCGATCGTGTTCGACCTGTTCAACGAGCCCTACCCTGAGCGGGCCACCGGCAGCGCGGCCTCCGGCTGGGCGTGCTGGAAGAACGGCGGCACCTGCGCGGGCATCGGCTACCAGGTGGCGGGCATGCAGACCCTGGTCAACGCCGTGCGCGCGACCGGGGCGCAGAACGTGATCCTGCTCGGCGGGCTCGCCTACTCCAACGACCTGACCCAGTGGCTGTCGTACAAGCCGTCCGACCCGGCCGGCAACCTCGTCGCCGCCTGGCACTCCTACAACTTCAACGTCTGCGCCAACCAGAGCTGCTGGGACAGCCAGCTCGCCCCGGTGGCCGCCCAGGTGCCGCTCGTGGCGGGGGAGATCGGCGAGAACGACTGCGCCCACGGGTACATCGACCAGCTGATGAGCTGGCTGGACCAGAAGGGCTTGTCCTACCTGGCGTGGACGTGGAACAACTGGGACTGCTCCAGCGGGCCGTCCTTGATCACCGACTGGAACGGCACGGCCACGAACTACGGGGCCGGCTTCAAGGCCCACCTCGCCACCCAGTGACCGCCTCCGGCGGGGGGTCTTGTCGCCGAGCGAAACAGAATGGAATTCTGTCGGCATGAACCGCGCGACGACCAACGGCGTCGAGATCGCCTACGAGGCCTTCGGGCCCCCCGCCGGCCGGCCGCTACTGCTGATCATGGGTCTCGGCTCGCAATTGATCAACTGGGACGTGGAGCTCTGCGAGCTGTTCGCCGACAGGGGGCACCGCGTCGTCCGCTTCGACAACCGGGACGCCGGCCTGTCCACCCACTTCCACGAGGCGGGCGTGCCCCATTTCAATCCGGGGCCGGACGGCGTGCTCGCGCCGCCGCCGTACCTGCTGGAGGACATGGCCGACGACACCGCCGGCCTGCTGGACGCGCTGGGCTGGGACGCCGCCCACGTGCTCGGCGCGTCGATGGGCGGGATGATCGCGCAGAGCTTCGCCATCCGCCATCCGTCCAGGACGCTCAGCCTCACCTCCATCATGTCCACGCCGTCTCCGCACATCGGCTCGCCCACCCCTGAGGCCATGGCGGTGCTGGTCACCAGGTCGGCCCCCGAGCGCGACGCCGTCGTCCGCCGGGCGATCGAGTCGCGCCGGGTCATCGGCTCGCCCGGCTACCCGGCGGACGACGAGCGCGTCGCCCGGCTGGCCGGCGAGAGCTTCGACCGCGCCTACGACCCGGCCGGGTTCGCCCGCCAGCTCGCCGCCATCCGCGGGTCGGGCGACCGCACCGCCGGGCTCAGGGAACTGTCGGTCCCCGCCCTGGTCATCCACGGTGAGGCCGATACGTTGGTGCAACTCCCCGGCGGCCAGGCCACGGCGGACGCCATCCCCGGGGCCAAGCTGCTGACCTTCCCGGGGATGGGACACGACCTGCCGCGTGAACTGTGGCCGGACATCGTCGCCGCCGTCACCGACCTCACCGAGCGCGCCCACCGCCCCTGAACGAGGACGCGCCCGCCGCCCTGAACACGCGTGCCCTGCATGCGCGCGCCCTGAACGCGCGTGCCATGATCTGGGGCGCGGTCGTCGCTGTGGACGCGCCTCCTGTGTCGCGGGGCGCGTCCACCGTCAGATGTCGAGCTTCTCGTCGATCGCGCGGAGCGAGTGCCGCGCCATCGCGAGATTGGCGCGACCCCGGTCCAGCGCCAGGTACAGGAACAGGCCCTTGCCGCCCCGGCCCGACAGCGGGCGGATGATGTGGTACTGGTTGCTCAGCGTGATCAGGATGTCCTCGATGCCCTCCTTGAGGCCAAGGGCGTCCATCGTGCGCAGTTTGGCCTTGATGACCTCGGTGTTCCCGGCGGCCGCGACCTGAAGGTCGAGATCCTTGGAGCCGCCCAGCGTGCCGAGCGCCATGCCGCTGTTGTAGTCGACCACCGCGGCGCCGACCGCGCCGTCGACGGCCATCATCTCCTTGAGGGAGACATCAATGCCGGCCATGTTCGTCGTTGTTCCTCTCGTGGGTGCGAGCGCGCCGGCCGCCGCTATCCGGCCGCCGGCGCGCGTTCGACGATGGCGGCGAGCCGCGCCGCCGTCCTGCGTCCCTCCATCCGCAGCAGCCCGAGGTTGGCTCCCCTGGCCGCCAGGACGGTGAGAACGAGCTTGGGGCCCGCGGCGTAGCAGGCCGCGTGGCCGCCGGCGCCGGAGATCAGCGTCTCCTCCAGGGCGCCGGCGTGGATCAGGCCGGTCATGCGGTGGCTCAGCGCGTGCAGCGCGGAGGTCAACGCCGCCGCCTGTTCGGCCTCGGCCCGGATCTGCGCCGTCACGAGCATCCCGTCCACCGTGCACACCAGGGCGCCGGTCACCTCGTCCATGCGCTCGCGCAGGAGGAGCATCTCTTCGTGCACGTCGCGGCGTAGATCCATCGGTAGCCTCTTTCCGGCCCGCTTGAGCGACTGCAGCCTCATCACGCCGTCGCGTCCTGGTCGTCGGCACCGTTCACGGCAGCTTCTCCAGGGCGTCGCGCAGCCTGAGCAGCATGCCGACGTCGCCTGGATCGCCGCTGACCCGCGGCGGCCCCGGCGCCTCCGGGGCTCCGGGCGGGGGAGTGGCCGCGGACGGGACGGCGTCCAGACGGATTCCCGCGTGCCCGGCCCGCTTCGGCAGCACGAACGCCGAGCCGGCCGGAGCGGCCGATCCCGGAGACGGGCCTGCTGGAGCGGCTGATCCCCGGGACGGGGCGGGCGCGGATCGGGCGGGGGTGGACGGGCCGGGTGGGGACTGCGTGACCAGGCGGCCGGAGATGGCGCGCAGGCGGTGGCGCGCGAGCGCGAGGTTCGCGCGCTCCAGGTCCAGCCGCAGGTAGAGCAGGATCGGGCCGGTGAGCGCCGTCTCCAGAGGCCTCAGCAGGTGGTGGCCGGTGTCGGCGGTGATGATCACGTCCTCCACCCGCACGGTGCCATCGGGCGAGGTGAGGGCCAGCCCGTCCAGCGTCGCGCGCAGGGTGCGGCGCAGCGCGGCGGCCGACACCTGTGGATCGAGGTCGGCGACCGTCCGTCCCGCCGCGACGGCCTTGCTGTCGGTGCCGCCGGTGTCCTCGATGACGAGGGCGTCCAGCGCACCCGGAATGGCCAGGATGTCGGTGAGACAGTCCTCGATGTCGAGCATGGTCGACTCCTCGCCGGTCGATCCAAATCGCATGTGGCGGCCAACTCTAGGGAAATGACCAGGGGATTCCATTCGGCGTAAATAGCTGTGAAAGATATGAGATAGAAGGATGTCTCACCAAGTAGAAGGATCGATCCCCCAAGTGGCAGGCGCTGGTTCGAATACCACTCGGTGTGACGGGAAAATGTCTGGCTGGCGCTATTTGTCCCACAATGAAGGGGAGAGGTGGGGGTTTATTACCCTGATCGTCTCCCCCGCTCGGAGCGTCCTGCGCCGCTACCGCGAGCGACTCGGCGCTGCTGCGAGGGTCCCGGGGCTGCTGCCACGGGACCAGGGACTCGCCATCAGGGAACCAGGGACCACTGCCACGGGACCGGAGGATCCCGGGGAGCGTTGCCAGGGGACCGGAGGACCCGGGGAGCGCTGCTACGGACCGGAGGACCCGGGGAGCGGTCCCGGGGGAACCGGCCGTTGCCGGGAGACCCTGGGGCCGCGGCGGTGGCTACCGTGGAGGGATGGAGAGGATCCTGGTCAGTGCGTGTCTGATCGGCCGTCGGGTGCGGTTCGACGGCCGCGCCAAGACTCTCGACGACGCGCTGCTCGCCCGGTGGCACGCCGAGGGGCGACTGGTGCCGTTCTGCCCCGAGGTGGAGGGCGGGCTGCCGGTGCCGAGACCGCCCGCCGAGATCGAGGGCGGAGTCGGCGGCGCCGCCGTGCTGTCCGGGGTCGCGCGCATCCTCACCCCTGACGGCGCCGACGTCACCCGGCACTTCCTGGCCGGGGCGCAGGCTGCGCTCGCGGTCGCGCTGTCGATGGGCGTCAGGCTCGCCATCCTCAAGGACGGCAGCCCGTCATGCGGCAGTCTGCGCGTCCATGACGGCACCTTCCGCGGGCGGACGACCCCCGGCGCCGGCGTGACGGCCGCCCTGCTCGAGGCCAACGGCATCCGCGTCTTCACCGAATCCCACCTCCCCGACGCCGCCGCCCACCTCCACCACCTGGAATCCACCCCGACTTGACCCTGGGGCCCGGAGGGCCGCCGTACGAGTGGCGCCGGCATCGCCGTACCGCGTCCCACTGTCGCGGCGCCATTCAGGGGCTCGTTGTGGGAGAGGAGTCGGGGCGTTGTGGAGAGGGCGGTGGCCTTCGCACGCGCATTTCGGGGGGCCGGAGGTTGTGCTGTTCAGGGGTGGTTTTGGTGGCGGGGTCAGGGGTTGAGGGGGTCGGATGGGTGGGCGTCGCCTATTACGGCTTTTTCGTCGGGTTTGAAGACCAGGACGGTGTCGATGTAGGACTGCACGGCCGCTTCCAGGCCGACGTCGCGGCCGGCGGCCTCGGACATGAACCAGCGGTGGTCGAGCACCTCGTGGAAGAGCTGGGCGGGTTCCAGCTTGCCGCGCAGCTCGACGGGGATGGCGTTGACGGTCGGCTGGAAGGTCTCGGCCAGCCAGCGGTGCGCGACGATCGCCTCGTCCTCGTGGCGCAGCCCTTTGGCGACCCGGAAGGCGTCCAGGTCGTTCAGCAGCCGCCTGGCCTGGTTCTCCTCGACGTCCAACCCGGTCAGGCGCAGCAGGCGGCGCTGGTGGTGACCGGCGTCCACGACCTTCGGCCGCACGATCAGCCGGGCGGTGCCGGCCTTGCGCCTGACCATCATCTCGGCGACGTCGAAGCCCAGGGAGTTGAGCCGCCGGATGCGCTGGTCGACGCGGTGCCATTCCACGTCCTCGACGATCTCCTCCTGGGTGAGCTCGTCCCATAGCCGGTGGTAGCGCTCGATGAGCTGTTCGGCGAAGGCCAGCGGGTCGATCGAGGGGTGGAGCAGGCCGCCGGCCTCCAGGTCGAGCATCTCGCCGTAGATGTTCACGTGGGCGACGTCGATGTCGTGGGAGCGCTGGCCCTGGGTGAGCACCGGGTGCAGTTCGCCGGTCTCGGCGTCCACCAGGTAGGCGGCGAACGCGCCCGCGTCCCGGCGGAACAGCGTGTTGCTCAGCGAGCAGTCACCCCAGAAGAAGCCGGCCAGGTGCAGGCGCACCAGGAGCACCGCGAGGGCGTCGAGCAGGCGGATCAGCGTGTCGGGGCGCAGCGTTCCCGACAGCACGGCCCGGTAGGGCAGCGAGAACTGCAGGTGACGGGTGATCAGCGCGGAGTCCAGCGGCTCCCCGTCGGCCGAGGTCCTGCCGGTGACCACGGCCACCGGCTCGACGGAGGGGGTGTCCAGGCGGCTCAGGTCCCACAGGAGCTGGTACTCGCGTTTGGCGTACCGCTGGCTGATCTCCTTGATCGCGTAGACCCGCCCGGACAGCCGGGCGAACCGGACGACGTGCCGGGAGATGCCGCGCGGCAGCGTCACCAGGTAGTGCTCGGGCCACTGTTCCAGCGGTAGGTCCCATGGCAGGCGGATCAGGTCGGGATCGCTGGGGGCGCCGGTCATCTGGAGCGGCAAGCTCGTGCTCCTCGGAGATCGATGGGTTCGAGGGGATCGGGCGGGATCAGGGGGGATCGGGGGGATCGGTGTATCGGTGGTGCGGGCCGGGTCGCGGGGACGGGCGGGGGCGACAGGCTCGATCGTGGACAAAGGGTCGTATAAGCCTATTCGTTCCGTTCCTTCCGGCTCCGACGCTAGCCGTTCCGCGCGCGTGACGCCGGACCGGTCCGCCTGGCGGACACCAGGCCCCACCGGAGGGAGGCGGCCGGACGCCGGCCGCGCCTGCGGCGGTGCCAGGCCTGGCGCGTGGCCGGCGTTATCGGATCGTGACGATCGGGCTGGGTGGGCGGGAAGGCGACCGGACCTGTGAGGGCGTGCGGCGGGGTCGGCGGGCATCTGGTCTAGACCGGGTATGGGGGGTGTCGAATTACCGGCTGTTTGTGCCATCATCGGCCCATGACCTGTGCCGTTGTGAGATTACGCCGGGGTTTCCTCACGCCTCCGGTGTGCCTCTCTGTCGCGGGTCGAATGCTGGTCGGCCACAGCTCGATCACGGGTTGGCCCATACCACTTGACGGTGTAGGGGGATGGACGTACGTTCCTCCAAACGTTTAGGAAACTTTCCTAATTGATAGCCCATTCTGGAGGGTTGCATGTCCAACTCCGCCGGCACGCCCCGAGAGATCACCCGGCGGCAGATGCTCCGCCGGATCGGCCTCACCGCACTCGTCGCAGGACCGGCGGCCGGCGTGCTCAGCGCCTGCGCGACCAGCGGCACCGGCACCGCCGCCCCCAGCGCCACCGCGAGCGGCGCCGCGACCTCGGCGGCCAACCCCTTCGGGGTCAAGGCGGACGCCCCGCTCGAAGTCGTCATCTTCAAGGGCGGCCTGGGTGACAGCTACGCCACCGACGTGCACGAGCCGCTGTACAAGAAGGAGTTCCCGAAGGCCTCGGTCAAGCACGTCGCCACGCAGCAGATCTCCCAGACGCTGCAGCCCCGCTTCGCCAGCGGCGACGTCCCGGACTTCATCGCCAACTCCGGCTCCGACCTGATGGACAACGGCGCCCTGCAGTCCGAGGGCCAGCTCCTCGACCTCACCCCGTTGTTCGACGCGCCCTCCATCGACGACCCGAGCAAGAAGGTCAAGGACACGCTGATCCCCGGCACCTACGAGTCGGGCCTGGTCGCCGGCAAGCCCTACATCCTGAACTACGTCTCCAGCGGCTACGGCCTCTGGTACAACGCCAAGCTGTTCCAGGAGAAGGGCTGGGCTCCGCCGAAGACCTTCGACGAGTTCAAGACGCTCTGCGAGACGATCAAGAAGGCCGGCCTCACGCCGTACGCCTACGCCGGCAAGAACGCCTCCTACTACCAGTACTGGATGATCCTGATCACGGCCGCCAAGGTCGAGGGGAACCAGGTGCTGATGGACATCGACAACCTCGTGGACGGCGTCTGGAACCGTGACTCGATCAAGCAGTCCGCCGCCGCGTGGGCCGAGATCGGCAAGTTCATGGACAAGAGCTACGAGGGCCTGATTCACACCGAGGTCCAGACCAGGCAGAACCAGGACAAGGTCGCGCTGTACCCGTCCGGATCGTGGCTGGAGAACGAGCAGAAGTCCAACACCCCGGCCTCGTTCGAGTACGCCGTCACGCCGACCCCGAGCCTGACCACGGCCGACAAGTTGCCGTTCGAGGCGATCCGCTCGGCCGCGGGCGAGCCGTACATCATCCCGGCCAAGGGCAAGAACACCGCCGGCGCGCTTGAGTACGCCCGCATCATGCTCTCCAAGGAGGGGGCGAAGGGCTTCACCGAGAAGTCCGGCAGCCTCACCGTCGTCTCCGGCGCCGCCGAGGGGCTCTCGCTCAGCCCGGGCCTGAAGAGCGTCAACGACGCCCTCACGGCCGCGGGCAGCAACATCGTCACCTACAGCAGCTTCGAGAACTGGTACAAGGAGCTGGAGACCGAGCTGCGCAAGCAGACCAACTCGCTGATGTTCGGCCGCATCTCGGCCGAGGAGTTCTGCGCCAACATGCAGAAGAAGGCCGACTCGGTGAAGGCCGACTCCTCCATCACCAAGCAGAACCGGACGGTGTAGTCGATCATGCGGCATGGCGACGGCGGGCTGGCCGGGTGGCTGCTCTCTGCCAAGATGCGGACATACGGGTTCATCGTGTCCTTCCTGGCGATCCCGGTGGTCCTGTACGTGGTCTTCGTGATCAGCCCGTACATCCAGGCGTTCTACATCTCGCTGACCAACTGGAAGGGCATCTCGGCCAACCCGCAGTACATCGGCTTCGAGAACTTCGGCCGGCTGCTGGGCGACGAGGTGTTCTGGGCGGCGGTGCGCCACCACGCCCTCCTGCTGCTCGCCATGCCGCTGATCACCATCGCGATCGCGCTCTTCTTCGCGTTCCTGCTGAACGTCGGGGGCGGCGGCGGGAGCGGGAAGACCAAGGGCGTCTGGGGGTCGCAGTTCTACCGGGTGGTGTACTTCTTCCCCCAGGTGCTGGCCGTCGCCGTCGTCGGCGTCCTGTTCCAGGCGATCTACCGCCCCGACGGCACCGGCGTGCTGAACGGCCTGCTGGCCACCGTCGGGCTCGGCCCGGTCGGCTGGCTGATCAACACCAACCTCGCCCTCTGGGCGATCATGGCCGTGGTCGTCTGGCAGTCGGTCGGGTTCTACGTCGTGCTGTTCTCCGCCGGCATGTCGGCCATCCCGCGCGACGTGTTCGAGGCGGCGGCCCTGGACGGCGCCGGCCGGTTCCGGCTGTTCTTCAGCATCACGCTCCCGCTCATCTGGGACACCATCCAGGTCGGCTGGGTGTACCTCGGCATCGCCGCCTTCGACTGCTTCGCGCTGGTGCAGGTGCTGTCGGTGGACCGGGGCGGCCCGGACAACGCCACCACGGTGCTGCCTCTGGAGATCTGGCGCACGGCGTTCACCTTCTCCAAGTTCGGCTACGCCTCGGCGATGGGTGTGGCGCTGTTCTTCCTGACCATCACGTTCGCGGCGCTCAGCCTGCGCGTGACGCGGCGCGAGAGGATCGAGTTCTAGTCATGGCGCTTCAGACCGATGCGGTGCGGGTGGCCAAGGCGCCGCGCGCGGCCACGACCCGGCGCCGGCAGAACCCGGTGGGCGTGTTCGGCGCCCTGTCGCACGTCGCCCTGATCGTGTGGACCATCCTGGTCGTCGGCCCGATCCTGTGGACGTTCCTCGCCTCGTTCAAGACCAACCCCGAGATCGTCGGGGACGCGCCCCTCGCGCTGCCGCACGACTACAGCTGGGCGGCCTGGGGCCGGGCCTGGGACAAGGCCCACGTCGGCAGGTACATGCTGAACACCGTCTTCGTGGTGGGCGTGAGCACGTTCTTCACGATGCTGTTCGGCTCGATGGCCGCGTACGTGCTGGCGCGCTACCGCTTCTGGGGCAACCGGGCGATCTACTTCCTGTTCGTGTCCGGGCTGTCCTTCCCGGTGTTCCTGGCGCTGGTGCCGCTGTTCTTCGTCGTGCGGAGCTTCGGCCTGACCGACACCTTCACCGGCGTGATCCTGGTCTACATCGCCTACTCGCTGCCGTTCACGGTGTTCTTCCTGACCGCCTTCTTCAAGACGCTGCCCACGTCGGTGGCCGAGGCGGCCATGATGGACGGCTGCTCGCACACCCGCACGTTCTTCCAGATCATGATGCCGATGGCCAGGCCGGGCCTGATCAGCATCACGATCTTCAACATCCTCGGCCAGTGGAACCAGTATCTGCTCCCGATCGTGCTGCTGTCGGGCAACGTCGAGGACAAGTGGCTGATCACGCAGGGCATCGCCAACATCAACACCAGCGCCGGGTACGAGGCCGACTGGCCGGGGCTGTTCGCGGCCCTGAGCATGGCGATCCTGCCGATGCTGATCGTCTACATCGTCTTCCAGCGGCAGATCCAGTCCGGTCTCACCGCGGGCGCCGTCAAGTAGCGCCGCACACCCCTCTGCCATCTCTTTCGCTATTTGTCGGATAAAGACTCTTTCGTACTTCCGGCAACTGGTGGAAGATCTCCGGCAAAGACGTCTGTCACGTCCTGGGCCGGCCGGCCCGGGCGGAGGGGTGAGGCCGTGAGCGAGTCGTCGACCCATCGCAGGAAGAGACGACTGACCGTACTGTTCATCGCCGCCGTGCTGGCCCCCGTGGGGCTGGGGGCGGCTCCGGCCCTGGCGGAGCCGCCGCCCGCGCCGGCCCATCCGTGGCAGGCCGACCTGTGGCCGCAGCGGCAACCGTGGCAGGAGGGGGAGCCCGCCGCCCTGCTCCGGGGCAGACCCGGCGGCCCGGCCGTGATCGACCCGCAGAACTGGAAGAACCCCGACCACATGACCTGGGAGGACTACAAGCCCGTCCCGGGCACCGACTGGTCGGACCCGGCGGGCGCCGCCTCCAAGCGCACCTTCAAGGGCGCGCTCGTCCTGCTCGACTACCCCGGCCAGTCGTTCGTGGTGACCCGCCCGCAGCACTCCACGGTCTTCGGCAACCCGAGCACCGAGGCGCACGACATCCCCCGCGACAAGGTCGCCCAGTTCTACAAGGACTTCCTCAACACCCCGAACCAGCTCAACCGTGGCCACACCATCAACGAGTACTGGATGGAGGACTCCGGCGGCCGGTACGGGGTCGACCTCACCGCCTTCGGCCCGTACGAGATGCCCGGCAAGTCCCACGAGTACGCGATGGAGTTCCAGAGCGGCACCGCCTGCCCGGCCGGGGACACCTGTAACCGCAACATCCGCACCGACGGACGCGCGGCCTGGGCCGCCGACGCGGGCGAGACGACGATCGGCCAGTACGACTTCGTGTTCTACCTGAGCGCCGGCCAGGACGAGTCGTCCACCTGGCAGGAGTTCGGGCCGATCAAGTTCCCCACCAAGGAGCAGGTCACCGACCCCTTCGGGCCGCCCGACCCGGCCCTGCCCAACTGGGCGAGGACCCGGTACGTCGAGTGGACCTCCTGGGCCTCGGCGTCCACCATCTGGCCGAACGCGGGCGGCGGCTCCTCCACCCAGGCCGAGAGCTCCGGTCAGGGCGTCTACGCCCACGAGTTCAGCCACATCCTGGGCATCGGCGACAACTACAACAACCCGTTCGGGGTCCCGCCGCGCCGCGCGTACACCGGCATCTGGGAGATGCTCAGCCGGGGCAGCTTCAACGGCCCCGGCGGCCCGCACAGCCGCTGGACCATCCCGCCGACGGGCGGCGGCTCGATGGGCGCCCAGCACATGCTCCGCAACAAGATCAAGCTGGAGATGGTGGACGAGAAGAACGTCCTGCGGCTGTCGCGGGAGGCGCTGGCCGCCTCCGGCCTGGTCGTCGCCCGGGTGAAGGCCCGCGAGGCGCAGCCGGGCGACAGCGAGCTGTCCGGGGTCAACATCGCTCTCGGCACCGGCGACCTCAGCCCCAAGTGCGACGTCACCACCGACCCGCTGTGCGACGGCGGCGGCTACCAGAACTACACGGTCGAGGTGGTCGACCGCATGGGCGCCGACTCCTTCACCCCCGACTCCGGCGTGCTGCTCGCCAAGACCAAGAACCAGGACCAGGCGCCGTTCGAGTGGGTGATCGACGCCAACCCGCAGGACATCGGCATGACCGACTACGTCCTGCCGGACGGCACGCGGGTCCCGATCACCATCGGTGACTACCGGCAGCTCTCCGACGCCCTGTTCCACGCGGGCACCGACTCCGGCAGCGAGTACGAGTACGTGGACCAGGCCAACCGCCTGCACTTCTACGTGCTCGGCCTGCAGCGCGACAAGAAGGGCATCCTCTCCTACACGGTCGCGATCCGCTCGCTGGACGGCGCGGGGCCGCAGCGGCACGGCGTCAGGGTCCTGCCCAGCGCGGCGGTCACCACGGGCACGCAGTGGGCGGCCTGCCGCTTCCCGCTCGCCAACACCGGCAAGGCCGCGGCGCCCCAGGGGCAGCACCCGGAGGACATCAGCGCGTACCTGAAGTCCGACGTCTACCGCCTGTCGGCGAGCGTGGAGGGCAAGGGCTGGTCGGCCTGGACGCCGAACACGCTGGCCGCCGTCGGGTTCGGCGACTCCACCCTCGTGCCCGTCTACGCCCAGCGGGCCAAGGGCGGCGACCACCTCGGCCGGCTGAAGCTGACCGCGACCTCCGAGAGCGACCCCGCCAAGACCTCGACGGCGACCTGCCGGCTGGTCGGCGTCTGACCGCACCGTCCGTACCACCGGCGCCCGCGGGCCCGGTGGTACGGCGTCGCCGCGCCCGCGGGCGGGCATCCGTCACCGACACACATGAGAGAGAGCCATGCCGCACATCGAATTAGGGAACGACGCGCCCGGCATCGTCGGACTGATGCTGTACCGGCCGGACACCGCCAAGGTGCTCAACGAGCTCGCCGAGATCCTGCTGCGGGGCGAGAACACGCTGACCAGGGGCGAGCGCGAGCTCATCGCCTCCTACGTGTCCGACCTGAACCGCTGCCGGTTCTGCCACGGCTCGCACGCCGCGTTCGCCGCGGCGCAGCTCCCCGGCGGCGCCGAGACCGTCGCCCAGGCCTGCGCCGACCTCGACACCGCCGACATCTCGGCGAAGATGAAGGCGCTGCTGCGCGTCGCCGGCGCGGTCCAGCGCATCGGCACCGACGTCACCGCCGCCCTGGTCGAGGCGGCGCGCGAGAACGGCGCCACCGACCGGGAGATCCACGACACCGTGCTCATCGCCGCGGCGTTCTGCATGTACAACCGGTACGTCGACGGCCTGGGCACCTACGCCCCGGAGGATCCCAAGGCGTACGAGGAGATGGCCGGCCTGATCGTCGAACGCGGCTACGGCGCCTCGGTGGCGGCCAGGCAGGAGGCCTCCGCCGGGTGACCCGCTGACGAATGTTCGCCGGGCCGGCCGCCGTTAGGGTGGCGCCGGTTTCGCCGTACCCATGACCGGCCGCTGCGGCGCCGGAGAACGCATCCACTGGGGCGGTGAATATCCCCGGCCCGGTCGAAGTAAGTGGACACCGCGCTCTGTGAGCCGGGCCGCCGGGCCCGCGCGACAACCCTTCCCGCCGCGTGCGAGACTCCTGGCATGAACAGGTTGGACGAAGCGGCGATCGCCACCCGGCTGAGCACGGTGCCCGACTGGAAGCGCGAGGGCGACGAGATCCGGCGCACGATCGTCGCCCCCGACTTCCGCACGGCCATCGCCATCGTCAACGACGTGGCCGAGCAGGCGGAGGCCATGAACCACCACCCGGACGTCGACATCCGGTGGCGGCGGCTCCACCTGGCCCTGACCACCCACGACGCCGGCGGCCTGACCGAGAAGGACTTCACCCTCGCCGCCCGCGTGGACGCCATCGCCGCCGACCACGGCGCCACGTCCTGACCCTCGGCCCGCACGGCGCCGCTACGAGGGCGGGGCCGTCGTGAGGATCTCCACGGTGCCGTGCTCGCCGTCCACGCGCAGCAGGTCGCCGGTGCGCACCCGGTCGGTGGCGTTGCCGCAGCCGACGACGGCCGGGATGCCGAGCTCGCGGGCGACGATCGCCGCGTGTGACAGGGGAGCGCCCACGTCGGTGACGACGGCCGCGGCCCGCGGGAACAGCGGCGTCCATCCCACGTTGGTGACGGTCGTGACCAGGATCTCGCCCGGCATGAGAGCTTCGCCCTCCTCCACGCTCGCGATGACCCGCGCCCGGCCCTCGACCACGCCCGCCGCGCCGGGGAAGCCGGTCACCGCCTCGGCCGCCGGCGCCTCCCGGTCGTGCTCGTCGTACACGTCGCCGCGCCGCGCGGGGTCGGCCGCCCACCGGAAGGGGTCGAACCGGCCCCTGATCAGCGCGGGGTAGGGCGGCAGCGCCCGGTAGCGGTCGTAGAGCCGGCGTCGTCCGGCGACCGCCGCGAGCGCGGACGCCCCGTCCGCCGCCCCGTCCGCCGCGTTGCCGGCGCCCGGCGCGTCCCCGGCGCCGCCGCCGGGCGATCGGGCGTCGAGGACGGCGAGGATCTCCTCGACGGACAGGAAGAACAGGTCCTCGCCATGTCCGGTGATCTCGCCGGCGCGCAGCACGAAGTCGCGCACCGCCCAGAAGGCCCGGACCACCTCCGAGCGCGCCACCTCCCGGTCGCGGAGCGCCCTGGTCATGCGCGCGACCGTGCGCCGGGCGCGCCGCACCTGGCGCGGGTGCTCTTCCGCCAGCCGGCGCCACGCGGCGGCGCGCCACTCGCTCTGGCGGGCGAGGAGCGCGTCGAGGTCGTGCTCCGCCTCGCGGAGGCCGGCGAGCTGGGCGTCGATCCACCGGGGATCCTCGCCGGGGCGCGCGACGGAGACCTCGAACTCGCTCGGCCCCCTGTGGCCCCACTCGCGGGCGAAGGCGTCGCGGTCGATCTCGCCGCGGGACAGCCGGTCCAGGCCGACGAGCAGGCCGAGGCTCGCCAGGGCGGAGTCGCCGCCGTGCAGGCCGCTGCTCAGCGCGGCGACCTCGGACTCGCCGACCAGCTTGGCGAGCCGTATGCGGCCGAGGCCGAGCGCCCCGCTGTCCTGGCGGGTGGCGGCCTCCAGCATGTGCGAGCATTCGAGCAGGTACGGGCCGAGCTCCTCACGCCACAGAGCGGCCAGAGCGGCGGCCGTGGGGGCCGCCGCGACGCGTCCGCGCAGCGCTTCGCACCGCCCCGGCGCCGTGGCGAAGAACTCCGGCAGCCGGCGGGTGTTGACCCGTACTTCCCGCTTGACCGCGACCGCCGCCGGGAGGATCAGCCGGGCCATCCGCCACCACGACAGTGGCACCGTCGGGATGTCCATGCCGGCGGGCAGCCTGCCGAACACCGGCTCGATGAACATGGCGAAGCGCTTGCGCAGGCCGAACGCCGCCGCGAGCGTCATGGCCAGGCTGAGGTTCATGTAGAAGCGCCCGCCGATGCGCCCGTAGGCCCGGAACTCGGCGACGGACGAGGTGCGCATCGCACCGGACATGAAGATCTCGACGAAGGAGTAGGTGCTCGGCGTCATCACGTCGGGGATGGCCTCGCCGAGGTTGCCGTTGCTCCACAGGTAGTCGCCGGTGAGGCTGTCGTTCCACAGGTCCGCGGGCGCCGCGGCCTCCAGGGCGGTGATCGGGCGGGCCTGCAGGATGGACGGCCGCCCGGCGTGCAGGGCCCACTCGACGTCCATGGGAAGGCCGTACAGCTCCTCGACGCGTTCGCCCAGGCGGGCGAGGGCGGCGATGGCGGCGGCGTCCAGCACCGGGGCGGCGCGCAGGTCCTCGGGCACCGGCACCTCCGCGGTGCCGGCTCCGGCGCGCACGGTCATCACGGCCTTCTCGGCGGTGTGCCGGGCGATGACCGCCCCGCCCGGCCGGGCCACGACCACCGTGTCCGGGGTGACCTGACCGCCGACGACGGCCTCTCCGAGACCCCACGCCGCGTTGAGTACCATGCGGTCGCGCGCCCCGGTGACCGGGTCGGCGGTGAACAGGACGCCGGCCGCGTCGGCGGGCACCAGCTCCTGGACGA
Organism: Sphaerisporangium rhizosphaerae; assembly: GCF_042665155.1. Classification (NCBI taxonomy): domain Bacteria; kingdom Bacillati; phylum Actinomycetota; class Actinomycetes; order Streptosporangiales; family Streptosporangiaceae; genus Sphaerisporangium; species Sphaerisporangium rhizosphaerae. The sequence continues at coordinate 114,126 of NZ_JBHTCG010000017.1, forward strand.
CCACCGCCATCGTCACCTCCTCGTGCGCGACGCCGTTGCCGGCGCGGTAGGCGATGGCCCGGGCGGTCCACAGGGAGGCCCAGCAGCGCCGGACGGCGTCGATCAGGGCGGCCTCGCCCTGGACGCCCAGGTAGGTCTCCTGCTGCCCGGCGAAGGACATGCCCGGAAGGTCCTCGGCGGTGGCCGAGGAGCGCACGGCGACCACAGGCTCGCCGAGGGCCTTGTACGCCGCGCGGATCGCCGCGCTCACCGGCTCGGGGACCTCGCGCCCGGCGAACAGCGGCCCGATCGCCCCCTCGTCCTGGGCGGCGACGGCGGCCAGGACGGCCTCGCGCAGCCCGCCGGCGACGAAGCGCTCGTAGGCCGTGGTGGTGACGTGGAAGCCCGGCGGGACCGGCAGCCCGGCGGCGGCCATGCGGGCGAGCGAGGCGCCCTTGCCGCCGGTGAGGGCCAGGTCGGCGGCCGGGTCGGCCAGGGGCAGCACCAGAGGGGGCTCGCTCACGATCGGTAGTCCTCTCCGAGGTCGGTCGTCGTCAGGGACAGCCCGAGCCGTTCGCGGGCCACACGCAGCGCCTCGTCCAGAAAGGCGACGGCCGCCCCGGTGGCCTCGGCGGTCTGGCCGGGGGTGAGCGGGCGGCCCGCGTCCAGGGCGCGGTGCAGGGTGTCGGCGAGGAGTTCCGCCAGGTGCTCGCCGGAGAGCCGGTGGTCCTCCGGCATCCGCGGGGTGATCATGAAGAAGCCGTACATGGTGCCGGTGATCACGTTCACCTGCTCGACCGCCGACAGGTCGGTGCGGACGGCCCCGTGCTCGCGCAGCGCGCCCAGGTAGACCTCCGACAGCGAGCGCATCGCCGCGGCGGTCTGCACGGTGGGCTTGTTGCGGATCAGCTTGCCGAGCACCTCGGCGTCGCTCAGCAGGCTGGCCTTCATCAGCGGCCGGGTCATGACCGCCAGGGCGAGGTGCCGGAACAGGGAGCGGGGCGTGGCGCCGCCGGGGTCGGCGGCAAGGCCCGCGCGCACCTGTTCGAGCATGGCGACGCGGTCGCGGCGCAGCAGGGCGGCGAACAGCGCCTCCCGCGACTTCCAGTGCAGGTAGATCGTGCCCTTGGCCACCCCCGCGGCGCGGGCGATGTCGTCGATGGTCGTCTTGTCGTAGCCCCAGCGCAGGATCAGCTCGGCGGCGGCGTCGAGGATGCGGTGGGCGCGTTCTTCACGGCCTGGCCCGGGGGGAGCGCCTCGGCCGGCGCGAGGTTCGGTGTCGGGGGACGGCATGGCCTCACTCACGATGGACGGATGACCAGATAAGCTCATTTGGTCATCGGTTGGTCATCGAACGGTAAGCCCGGTCGTCCTCGCGGTCAAACCGCCGCGTCCGGCGGACGGCGGCAGGGCCTTCACCGGCCGGGCGACGACGGCCATACTGGTTGGTAACCGACAGATGTTCGGGCAATGAGGAGACCCAGATGAGCCTCTCGGACCTGCGTCCGGTCCCCGGCGAGCAGCTGACCTTCCGGCTGCCCCCGAAGTTCGAGAACGTGGCCGACGAGCGGCGCCACCGCCAGGAGCGGCTGGCCGCGGCGCTCAGGCTCTTCGGCCGCTTCGGCTTCGAGGAGGGCGTCGCCGGACACATCACCGCGCGCGACCCCGAGCACCTCGACCACTTCTGGGTGAACCCCTTCGGCATGAGCTTCAAACACGTCAAGGTCAGTGATCTGATCCTGGTCAACCATCAGGGCGAGGTCGTCGAAGGGCGTTACCACGTCAACAAGGCCGCGTTCGCGATCCACGCGATGGTCCACCAGGCCCGGCCGGACGCCGTGGCCGCCGCGCACAGCCACTCCGTGCACGGCAAGGCCCTGTCGTCGCTCGGGCAGTTGCTGGAGCCGCTCACGCAGGACGCGTGCGCCTTCTACGACGACCACGGCCTGTTCGACGACTACACCGGCGTCGTGGTCGAGACAGAGGAGGGCCGCAGGATCGCCCGGGCCCTGGGCTCGCACAAGGCCGTCATCCTGCGCAACCACGGCCTGCTGACCGTCGGCGACTCGGTGGACGCCGCCGCCTGGTGGTTCGTCACCATGGAGCGCTCGTGCCAGGCCCAGCTCCTGGCGAAGGCCGCCGGTGAGGTCGTCCCGATCACCCACGAGAACGCCAAGCTCACCCACGGGCAGATCGGCAACGACCTGGTGGGGTGGATCAACTTCCAGCCGCTGTACGACCAGATCGCCCGCGACGAACCCGACCTGTTCGACTGAGGCCGGGCGGGCGCGTCAGGTGAAGAGCTCGGGCGGCGGGACGGGGGTGAGCACCGCGTCGCCGTCCCTGATCGGCGCCGCGCCCGCGACGAACCTCACCAGGTCCTCCTCGTACACGCACCGGGCCTGGGTGAGGCCGCCCGCCGCCTTGCGGGTCAGCTCGGGCAGCGGCAGCGGCGCCGCCGAGGCGGTCACGATGAGGTTGCCGAACCGGCGCCCGCGCAGGATGCCCGGCTCTGCCAGCAGCGCCACGTGGCGGAAGGTGCCGCGCACGGTGGCGACGACGCGGCGCGCGAAGGCCAGCCCCTTGCCGTCGGCGATGTTGATCAGCAGGGTGCCCGGGTCCTTCAGCACGCGGGCGATGTCGCCCATGTACTCGGCGGTCGCCAGGTCCACCGGCATCGTCGCGCCGCTGAAGGCGTCCAGGATGAACAGGTCGGCCGAGGCGTCGCGCAGGCCGGCGGCGGCGCTGCGGCCGTCGGCCACCCGCACCTTCAGCCGGGGCACCGACCGCAGCCGCAACTGGTCGCGGACAAGCTGCACCAGGGCCGCGTCCGGCTCGATCACGATGTGCCGCGAGCCGGGCCGGGTCGCCGCGACGTACCGGGGCAGGGTGCAGGCGCCCGCGCCCACGTGCACCACGTCCAGCGGCCCCTCCTCGATCGCGTCGATCACGTCGGCCATCAGCCGGACGTACTCGAAGTCGAGGTAGGTGGGGTCCTCCAGGTCCACGTACGACTGAGGGACCCCGGCCATGCTCAGCAGCCAGCCGTGCGGCCGGTCCAGGTCGCGCAGCAGCTCGACCTCGCCCATGTCCACCGGGTAGCGGCCGGGCATGGGGCCCGCCTCGGCCTTACGCTTCCCCACACGGTCTCCCATGGTTCTGATATATCGGGATGTGCCATACCCGGCACTCTTGGGAGAACCGTATGCGCCGCCGAGGACTGCTCGCTCTCTTCGGGGTGACCGTCGTCATCATCGCGGCCTCCCTGGTGGCGCTGGTGCTGGACGCGCGCCGGATCACCGGCACCCCCGAGGCGGCGGGGCGGGCCTACCTGGACGCCTGGGCGGCGGAGAACCTGCCTTCGATGAGGGAGATGGTGTTCTCCCCGCCCGCCGACTTCCTGGACCAGCACCGCCGCCTCAGCACCGACCTGCAGGTGCTGTCGATCAAGCTGACCCCCGGCACGCTGGTGCGGCACGGCGAGCGGGCCGCCGACCTGCCGTTCGAGGGAGTGCGGCAGATCGGCGAGCTCGGCCAGTGGCGGTTCTCCTCGGTGCTCCATCTGGCCGTCAGGGACGGCGCGTGGAAGGTCGTCTGGACGCCGCAGACGCTCCACCCCGGCGTCGCGGCCGGCGAACGGCTGCGCCTGGCGGAGATCCCGGTGCCGGGCACCGAACTGCTGACCCGCCAGGGACGGCCGCTGCCGCACGCCAGCGGCGCCGAGACCTACCTCCGTGACCTGTCGGGCAAGGTCGACGACTTCTACGACGCACCGTCGGCGGGGTGGGCGATCGAGGCCGGCACCTCCGCGGGCAGGTCAAGGAACCTCGTGGTGTTCCGCCGGCCGGCCGAGCGGACCTTCCGCACGACGCTGGACTGGTGGACGCAGGCGGCGGCCGCCCGCGCGCTCGACGGACTCGACCGGCCCGCGGCCGTCGTCGCGGTGCGGCCGTCCACCGGCGAGGTGCTCGCCGTCGCCGACCGGCTCGCCGGCCAGGGCGCCTTCTACCAGCCCGCCCCGCCCGGCTCCACCTTCAAGATCGTCACCGCGGCGGCGCTGCTCGGCGACGGGATGAGCGCCGACACCCCGGTGCCGTGCCCCGCCCGCTACACCATCCCGAACGGGCGCACCTTCACCAACCACGACGACCAGGACCACGGGATGGTCAGCCTCCGCCGGGCGTTCGCCCTGTCGTGCAACACGACCTTCGCCCGGCTCGCCGTCGAACGCCTGGGCGACGGCGCGCTCCGGCGGGAGGCGACGGAGCTGGGGTTCGGCGGCGACCTGAAGTCGGGCATCGGGGGGACGTGCGGGACGATGCGCAGGGCCGGCGACCGCGACGAGCTGGGCGCCGACGCGATCGGGCAGAACTCGGTACAGGCCACCCCGTTGTGCATGGCCCTGGTCGCCGCGGCGGTCCGGGACGGCACCTGGCGCCCGCCCCGGCTGATGTCGGAGAAGGCCGTCAAGCGCCTGGAGATCGACGGCCGGCCGAAGCCGAGACGCATGCCCGGCCCGGTCGTCGCGCAGCTCAGGTCCATGATGGCGGCCGTCGTGACCGAGGGGACGGCCGCCGGCTCCGCCCTGCCCGGCGGGGTGGCGGGCAAGACCGGCACGGCCGAGACGGGGACGGGCGAGGACCACTCGTGGTTCGTCGGCTACCGCGGGGACCTGGCGTTCGCCGTCTTCGTCGAACACGGCGGCGCGGGGGCGGGGGCGGCGGCCACCGTGGCGGCCCGCTTCCTGGGCGCTCTCTGAGGCCGTCCAGTGCAGTGAGGGAACTCACCGCCTACGGAACCGTAGGTTACGGTACCGTAGGTTGGCAGGAGGTTCGATCATGTACGCATCGGTTCTCGACCGCCCCTCAGGCCCGGCGGTGTCCCCTCCCCGGCTGCGCGGCTGGCTGCACGCGGGCGCCCTGCCCGCCACGCTGCTCGCGGGGTTCGTGCTCGTGGCCCTGGGGCCGACGCTCCAGGCCCGCCTGGCCGCCGCCGTCTACGCGGTGACCTCGGGCCTGCTGTTCGGCATCTCGGCGACCTACCACCGGGGCCGCCCGGCGCCGCGCCTGGCCGAGGCCCTGCGGCGGCTCGACCACGCCAACATCTACCTGATCATCGCCGGCACCTACACGCCGTTCGCGCTGCTCGCGCTGGAGGGCACGGCACGGGTCGTCCTGCTCACGGCCGTCTGGACCGGCGCGGCGGCCGGGGTGGTCTTCCGCGCCGTGTGGATGGGCGCGCCCCGCTGGCTGTACACGGCGCTGTACATCGCGCTGGGCTGGACGGCCGTGCTCCTGCTGCCCCAGCTCGTGCGCGGCGCCGGGGCGGCGGCCGTCACGCTCGTCGTCGCCGGCGGCCTGCTCTACAGCGCCGGGGGAGTGGTGTACGGCCTGCGGCGCCCGGACCCCTGGCCCCGGTGGTTCGGCTTCCACGAGGTGTTCCACGCCTTCACCGTGGCCGCGTACGTCGTGCAGTACGTCGCGGTCTCGCTGGTGGTCTACGCCGCCGCCTGACCCGTGCTCCACGCCGCGGTCCGGCCCGTGCTCCACGTCGCGGTCCGGCCCGGTGGTCCTCGCCGTCCGACCCGGTGGCCGACCCCCGCCGTCCCGCCCGGCCCGCGGCGCGGCGGGGGGACGGCGCGCTCAGGCGGTGGCCGCCTCCAGGCCGAGCCGGCGCTCGGCCAGCTCGGCGTACAGGGCCGCGCCGTCGGGCAGCACCGTGTCGTCGAAGGCGGCCTCGGGCGCGTGGTTGTAGGCCGCCCGCGCGGGGTCGGCCCCGTCCGGGCAGGCGCCGAGGGCGACGAAGGCCGAGGGCACCTGGTCGCAGACGAAGGAGAAGTCCTCCGAGCCGGTGAACGGCTGCGGCGCGGTGATGTAACGGTGCTCGTCGAACACCTCGCGCACCGTGTCCCCGGTGAAGTCGGCCTCGGCCGCGCTGTTGACGGTCACCGGGTAGCTGACGTCGTACTCCGCGTCGACCTCCAGGGCGTGCGCGGCGGCGATGCCCTTGAGCAGCGTGAGGATGCGCTCCTGGACGCGGCCGTGCGCGGCGGCCGAGAACGACCGCACGGTGGCCTCGAACGTCGCCTCCTCGGGAATGATGTTGTCGGCGGTGCCGGCGTGGAAGCTGCCCACGGTGACCACCACCGGGTCGAACACGTCGAAGCCCCGCGTGACCATCGTCTGCAGCGCGGTGACCATCTCGCAGGCGGCGGGGATGGGGTCGGCGGCCCGGTGCGGCATCGACCCGTGGCCGCCCCTGCCACGCACCGTGACCTTCAGCCGGTCGGCCGCCGCCATGATCGGCCCGCCCCTGCTGACGAAGAGGCCGCGCGGCAGCACCGAGCTGATCACGTGCAGCGCATAGGCGGCGATCGGGCGCCGTCCTGAGGCGTCCAGCACGCCCTCGTCGATCATGATCTTCGCGCCGCCCTGGCCCTCTTCGCCGGGCTGGAACATGAACACCACGTCGCCGGCGAGCCGGTCGCGCCGCGCCGCCAGCAGGTGGGCCGCGCCGGCGAGCATGGTGGTGTGCAGGTCGTGGCCGCAGGCGTGCATCCGCCCGGGCAGCGCCGAGACCACCGCCGCGCCGCTGCGCTCGGAGACGGGCAGGGCGTCCATGTCGCCGCGCAGCAGCACGGTCGGGCCGGGCCGCCCGCCGCGCAGCACCGCCGTGACCGAGCTGAGCCGCTCGCCGGTGGTCACCTCCAGGGGCAGCCCCGCGAGGGCGCCGAGCACCTTCTCCTGGGTCCGCGGCAGGTCCAGGCCGAGCTCGGGCTCGCGGTGCAGGGCGTGGCGCAGCCGGACGAGCTCCTCGCCCAGGTCCTTGGCGGCTTCGCGGAGCGACACCGGGCATCCCCTCCAGGTTCCTCACCGATACATCCCAGACTTCAGACGATATAGCCCGACTTGGCGGCAGGTAGACAGCATTTGGCGACTTTTTGGTCTGTTACCAGGGTCTTTCCGGATAGGAACGGAACGGTAGCTCGACGGGGGAGATTCGACATGCATGAGGTCAGCGGCGAGGCAGGCCGTCACTGGACAGAGATGGGCCGTCACTGGTGGGTCCAGGCGGCGCGCGGCGCGTGCGCGATCATTTTCGGCGTCCTGGCCGTCGTGTGGCCGCTGATCACGCTGCTCACGCTGGTTATTTTGTTCGGCGCGTACGCGATCGTCAGCGGGGCCTTCGCCCTGTTCGGCGCCTTCCGCGGCGTCCATCCGCGCGACTCGCGCACCTGGCTGGCCATCTCGGGCGTCCTGGCGATCGTCGCCGGCATCGTGGCCTGGGTCTGGCCGGGCATCACGGCGCTGGCCCTGCTCATCCTGATCGCCGCCTACGCGGTCGTGATCGGGGTGTCGGAGATCGTCGCCGCGGTCGCCCGGCGCAAGGCCGGCGAGACCGACTGGGCGTACCTGGTCAGCGGCGTGCTCGCCGTGATCTTCGGCATCCTGCTGTTCGCCTGGCCGGCCTCCGGAGCCCTGGCCCTGACCTGGCTGATCGGCCTGTTCGCCATCCTCTACGGCGCCTCGCTGCTGCTGCAGGCCTACCGGGTCCGCGAGAGCGCGCGCAGGGGGAGCGCCGCGGGCCCCGCCGCGCACGCGGTCTGACCGGTCCGCCGTCGCCCGTTCCGCCCGCCGGAGGGCCGCCTGTCCTGCATGATTCCGCGTGGTAAGCCGGATGTACCGGAGGACTTCCACATAATCATGGACTTGGCCGGGAATATTCTTGCCGACTATCGGACAGGCTCCTCATGGGGAGGGCACATGAGCGTGCTCGACCGGCTGGCCCGCCACCTGCTCGTCGACGGTTACCGCTTCGAACTCGACCTCGACCAGAGCCGGGGATCGTGGATCGTGGACGCCGGCACCGGCCGGCGCTACCTCGACTTCTACACCTTCTTCGCCTCCGCGCCGCTGGGCGTCAATCCCTTCGACGACGATCCGGAGTTCCTGGCCCTGCTCGGCCGGGTGGCCGCCAACAAGCCGGCCAACTCCGACATGTACACCCGCCACCTGGCCGACTTCGCCGACACCTTCGCCCGGGTGCTGGGCGACCCCGCGCTTCCCCACCTGTTCTTCGTCGAAGGCGGCGCGCTCGCCGTGGAGAACGCCCTGAAGTGCGCGTTCGACTGGAAGAGCCGCCAGAACGAGGCGCACGGCCGTCCGCGCGAGCTGGGCACCAAGGTCCTGCACCTCACCCGCGCCTTCCACGGCCGCAGCGGGTACACCCTGTCGCTGACCAACACCGAGCCGGTCAAGACCGAGCGCTTCCCGGTCTTCGACTGGCCGCGCGTCGAGGTGCCCGCGATCCACTTCGGCGAGGTGGAGGCGGCCGAGGAACGGGCGCTCGCCCAGGCGCGCGCGGCCTTCGACCGCCACCTGCACGACATCGCCTGCTTCATCGCCGAGCCGATCCAGGGCGAGGGCGGCGACAACCACATGCGGCCGGAGTTCCTGCTGGCCGTCCAGCGCCTGTGCCACGAGCGGGACGCGCTGTTCGTCATGGACGAGGTGCAGACCGGCGTCGGGCTCACCGGCACGCCATGGGCCTACCAGCAGCTCGGCCTGGCCCCCGACATCGTGGCGTTCGCCAAGAAGGCCCAGGTCGGCGGCATCATGGCCGGCCGCAGGGTGGACGAGGTGCCGGGCAACGTCTTCCAGGTCAGCGGGCGGATCAACTCCACCTGGGGTGGCGGGCTGGTGGACATGGTCCGCTCGCGCCGCATGCTGGAGATCATCGAGCGGGACGGCCTCATCGCGCGCGCGGCCGAGCTCGGCGAACGGCTGCTCGGCGGCCTGCGCGAGCTGGAGGCCGGGTTCCCCGGCCTGGTCCGCGCCGCGCGCGGGCGCGGGCTCATGTGCGCCTTCGACGTGCCGGACCGCCGTGACGATGTCGTGCGGGCGCTGCGCGAGGACCAGGGCGTGCTGGTGCTGCCCTGCGGCGAGCGGTCGGTGCGGCTGCGCCCCGCCCTCTCGGTCACCGCGGAGGAGATCGCCCACGGCCTGGCGGCGCTCGAGCGCGCGCTGACGGCCGTCCGCGAGACCGCGCCGAAGGCCGTCGGCGTGCCCGCCTGACCGGTGGGGCCGCAGGCGGGTGGGGCCGCAGGCGGCGTGCCCGGCTGACCGCCGGGGTCGCGGGGCGGCACGCGTGGCCCGACGTCGGGCCGCGCGCCGGCCACCTCCCCCTGGCCGGCGCGCCGTCCGCGCCGTCGTCAGGCGCGCGACCGGCCGTCGCCCTTCCACAGGCCGATGGCCGTCATCCGGCAGTCGGCCCCGAGCTTGGAGTAGATGCGGTTCACGTGGTTCTTGACGGTCTTCTCGCTCAGGAACAGCCGCTGGGCGATCTCACCGTTGGAATGGCCCGTCGCGATCAGGTCCATCACCTCGGCCTCGCGTTTGCTCAGCCCGGCGTGCGCGTGCTCGTTGTAAGTGGCGTCATCGACACTCATCCGGCCTCCGTGGCACGAATCATTGTCTGATCGCCGAGCCCCCCGCGCTGGCGGTGTGCGGTTTTTGCGAGCATAGCCCGCCATCGCGGCCTTTGGGGGCCAGCCAGTCCGAGAAATGCTCACTTTCCCCGAAAGCGATGGAGAGGGCGGTGACGCCGTGAAAGCGCGATGGCCGGTCCGAGAGGGACCGGCCATCGACCGCTGGGGTGAGTGATGGGACTTGAACCCACGACATCCAGGACCACAACCTGGCGCTCTGCCAACTGAGCTACACCCACCATGTCCGCGGTCATCGCCGCGGCACAGGAAAAGTGTAGCGGGCTTTGGGGGGTTCTGGTGCCGTGCCGCGTCAAGATCCGGTTATGGCCTCCGCCACCTCACGTGCGGTGGCGGTGTCGGGGCCCGGCTGCGGCACGAAGACGGCGGCGCGGTAGTAGCGCATCTCCTGCACGCTCTCGGTGATGTCGGCCAGCGCCCGGTGGCCGCCCTGCTTGGCCGGGGAGGCGAAGTAGACCCGTGGGTACCAGCGGCGGACCAGTTCCTTCACCGAGGAGACGTCCACCATGCGGTAGTGCAGGTAGGCGTCGACGGCCGGCATGTCGCGCGCGATGAAGGAGCGGTCGGTGGAGATGGAGTTGCCGCACAGCGGCGCCTTCTTCGGCTCCTGCACGTGCCGCTGGATGTACGCCAGGACGAGCGACTCGGCCTCGGCGAGCGTCACGCCGTCCGCAAGGGCGCTGAGCAGGCCGGAGGAGGTGTGCATCTGCCGCACGACCTCCGACATCTGCTCCAGCGCCTCCTGCGGCGGCTTGATGACGACGTCGATGCCCTCGTCCAGCTGGTTCAGCTCGCCGTCGGTCACGACGCACGCGACCTCGACGAGCGCGTCATTGCCGAGGTCGAGCCCGGTCATCTCACAGTCGATCCAGACCAACAGGTCACTCATAATGCTCAGCGTAGTGCCCGGTCATGAGGCCTTGAGAGAGTCCAGTACGCGATCGATCAGCGATGTGTCCAAATTGTCGGGTACGGAGGCGTAAAGGACGGAAGGTCGCTTGCCCAGACCCTGGTCCACCAGGGCGATCACCCCGTGCTCCTTCTTGAAGTCCCAGCCCGCCTTCTTGGCCTCGGGCGTGAAGTCCATCTCGAACCTGAGCATCCACGCCTTCTTGCCGCTGACCTCGAAGCTCTCGTCCTTGACGATCTTGCGCTTGTGCGGGGGGCTGTAGAAGAGCTTCTCGTAGTTGATCAGGAAGCTCCCGGCCGCGTTGCGCAGGTCCTGCGGGCCCGAGTAGTCGAAGACCTGGGGGAGCGTGCACACCGTCACCGTGCCCACCCAGTCGTGGTCCTGGCCGTCGTAGTTCTTCTGCGAGGTGGCCTGGTAGCCGCTGGTCCACAGCGGGAAGCGCGGGTCGGGCCGCCCGGTGCCGTTCAGCTCCGCCCACGTCGGCACCGACCACTTGCCGCCGGGGAAGGTGAAGGACAGCCCGTTGCGGGGGTCGGTGATGGTGTCGCCCTTCGGCGGGGGCAGCTGGGCCGGGAAGTCCGTGACGCTCGGATCCGGGGTCGGGGTGTCCAGCGGCGGGTCGGTGGCCGGGGCCGACGGCTCCGCGGTCTCGCTCGGCAGGGGCGTCGACGCCGCGGTCGGGGTGCCGTCGCGATTGACGAAGGTGAAGGCGAGCACCAGGGCGATGACCACGAGGATCGCGACGGCGCCGCCGCCGAGCACCCACGGCAGCGGGCTCTTCTTCGGCGGCGGGGGCCCCTGCGGGCCGAACTCCGGCACCGGCATCTGGGCCGTGGCCCCGGGCGGGCCCCACTGCTGCGGCCCGCCGTACGGGCCCGGCTGCCCTGGTTGTCCCGGCTGCCCGTACTGCCCGGCCGGCTGGCCGTAGGCGCTGGTGGGCTGGGCGTACGGACCCGTCGGCTGACCGTACTGGCCCGTCGGCTGACCGTACTGGCCGCCCGGCCCGCCGAACTGCGGCTGCCCGCCGGGCGGGGCGAAGGCGCCGGGCTGCTGGTGCGCCCCGGTGCCCTGCTGTCCCCCGGGGCCGGGCGCGCCCGGCTGCGGGTACGGCCCGGTGCCCTGCTGCCCGCCGATCGCCCCGGGCTGCGGCTGGGGGCCGGTGGCGCCGGGCCGCGGGTACGGGCCGGTGCCGCCCGCGCCCAGGTGAGGCTGCGGCCCCGTCTGCGGCCCCGTCTGCGGACCGGTCCCCGGCTGCGGGGGCGCGTCCTGCGGGGTGTCGGCGCCCGGCGGGGAGCCGCCCGTCCGGGACGCCTGGGAGGAGTCGTCCGGCGCGGACCCCGCGCCCTGCTGGGGCGTGCCCTCCGGCCGGCTCCACTGGCCGGTCGTCACCGGGGCCTGGCCCGAGGAGGCCTCCAGGGGGTGGGTGGCGTCGGTCCACTGCGTGCCATCCCACCACCGCAGTTGCGGTGATCCGTATGGGTCCGGGTACCAGCCGGCGGGGGTCTGCGTCATGTCGTCAGAATAGTGACATCCCCGTTATTACGCGCATTTGGCGAGCGATCTGCGCGGTCAGCATTTATAAGTGAACGTCGCCGCGTCCTCGATCGGGGCGCCCGAGGCGCCGACCGGCGACAACACGCGCAGCCGCGCCGTCAGTTTCCGGGTACCGCGCCCGCTCACGTCCCATTCGAGGGTGACCTCATGGCTGGACCGCCCGGACGGCACGGCGTCGGTGTGCTTGATCGGCTTCTGCTTGCTCAGCAGCCACTCGTAGGAGACCTGGCCTGCCGACCCGTTCGTGGTGAGCACCCCGACGACGTTCACGGTGGTGTCGCACCCGGCGGCCTTCGGCTGCCTGACCTGGACCGCCGTCACCGAAAGCGGCGCGCCGCGCTGGAACCACAGGAAGACCGCGGCCAGCAGGATCAGCGCGAACAGCACGGCGGACCCGACGAAGCCGCCGCGCCGGCGCCGCCGCTTGCGCGGAGCGGCCAGTCGCTCGGCGGCCGCCACGGTGGGCTGCTCGCGTCCGGCCCGCCAGATCTGCGCGGCGGTCGTGTCCACGGGCACCCCGGGGCCGAACCGCATCTCGCCGCCGGCCGGCGTCGTGGCCGCGGGCGGGGCCTGCCCGGTCTCGGCCGCCGGGTGGGCCGGCCGCTCACCGGCGCCCGCCGGCACGTACAGCAGGGTCACGACCTCGCCGGTGTCCACGCCCTGCGGCGACGGGGGCAGGTGCGGGGGCTGCCCGGTGGGCACCGCCGACGCCGACCACCACTGGATCGTCTGGACCAGCCGCTCACGGGTGGCGAACCCCGAGGGCAGCAGGTCGCGCCCGTTGACCAGGGCGTCGCGCGCGGCGCCCAGGCCATGGGTGGTCGCGGTGGCCGCCGCGCGGTCGAACAGCCGCGCCGCCTGCTGGTCGCCGGCCGCCCACGCCGCAGCGAGCCCGCGGGCCAGCGAGGCCCACGCGGCCAGGTCACGCTCCACCGAGGCGTGCGCGCCGCGCAGCGCCGGGACCAGCCCGCGCTCGGCGAGCAGCGCCGTGCCGTCCTCGGCGATCACCACGGTGCCGGCGTGCAGCGCGCCGTGCACCAGGCCCGCCGAGTGGACGGCGAGCAGCGTCTGCGCGGTCTCCACCAGGATCGTGGCCGCGCTACCGGCGTCCGGGGCGGGGGCCCGCATCAGCTCGGCCAGCGACGGCGTGCCCGGCCGCGCGGTGAGCAGCCACACCTGTCCCCGGGCGGCGACCAGGTCGGTGATCGGCACCAGGCCCGCGACGCCGCCGCGTGTCAGGCGCCGGTCGGCGGTCACCTCGGCGACGACCCGGTCGCGTGCCCCGGGGTCCACCAGGACCCCGGGATCGATCCACAGGACCCCGCCGCGTCCGCCGTCCGGCGTGACCGCGTCGGTCCAGGTGCCGGTCTCACCGGCGCGAGATCGGCCCGTCAGCCGGTATCCCGCGATGCTCTCGCCATCTGGCATCTACCGCCGCCTCCGGTGCCGTCCCGCCATGCGCTGTCTGAGGACAAGTGTGGCGGGAACCGCCCCGGTCGTCACCAGGCCGACCGCCAGCACGCCTGCCGCGTCCCCCCGCGGGGTCGTCTCGGGCGACGGGGTGTCGCCGACGTCGCCCCTCGGCGGCGGTGACGACGGCGACTCCGAGGGCCGCGTCGAGGGACTGGGCGACGGCTCGGGGGAGGGCTGGGGCGGCTGCTGGGTCGGGCGGGGAGTCGGGGTGGGCTTGGGCTTGCCGGAGGGCAGCGTGTCGTCCACGTTGGGATCGGAGGTGTCGGGCTTGTCCGACGGGCTCGGCTTGGCCGAGGCCGAGGGCTTGGCGGACTTCGTCGGCTTCTTGCTGGGCGAGGGCTTCGGCTTCGGCGAGGTCTTGGTGGCGGTGGGCTGCGGGGCGGTCGAGGGGACCGCGGCGGCCGTGGTCTGGGGAGGGGCCGCCGTCGGCTCGGCCGTCGGGCTCTCGGACTCCGTCTGCTCCGTCGGCTCCTCGGAGGGCTCCTGCGCCGGCGACTCGGCGATCGCCGGCTCGGGCGAGCCTCCGGCGATGGCGGGCGTGGCCGACGGCGTGGTGGTCGTCGTCTGCGCCTGCAGCGAGCTGTCGCCGAGCGTCCCCACCAGGACCGCGCCGCCCGCCGCGACGACCGCCAGGCCCACGGCGCCCACCATGAGCTTGACGCTCAGCTTGCTCAGGCCCCGGCGGACGCCGCCGAGCTCGGTCTCCGCCAGCGAGGTGCTGGCGCCGGGCAGCTCGTCGACCAGCGGGAACAGCAGGGCGAGCAGGCCCGCCAGCGCGGCCAGGCGGCGGCGTCCCTTGTCCTCCCAGTCGGGCCCGTACGCCTGGAGGGCGACGTCCTCCAACTCGGCCAGGAACGCGTCGGCGGTGGCGGGCCGCTCGGAGGCGCGCTTGGCCATGCCGCGCTCGATGAGCCCCCGCAGCGGCGCGGGAACCTGCTCGACCGGCGGCGGCATCGCCTGGTGCTGCCGCGCCAGCGCCGCCATGTTGCGCGACTGGAACGGCCTGGTGCCGGTGAGGCACTCGAAGAAGACGATGGTCGCGGCGTACACGTCGGTGCTGGGGCCGGCGGGAGCGCCCGCCCACTGCTCGGGCGCCATGTACGGGGGCGTACCGGCGCCGCTGACCCCGTCGCCGGAGCGCACGGCGATGCCGAAGTCGATGAGCTTGCTGTCCCCGGTGCCCTCGATGACGACGTTCTCGGGCTTGAAGTCGCGGTGCACGACGCCGCTGGCGTGCGCGGTGGCCAGGCCCAGCAGCGACCCCTTGAGCAGCACGAGCGCCGCCTCGGCGCCGGTCGGGCCCTCCGAGCGCAGCATCGCGCGCAGGGAGACGCCGTTGACCAGCTCCATGATGATGGCGGCGCCGCCCTGGTGCTCGATGTACTCGTAGAACCGGGCGGCGTGCGGGCTGTCCATCAGCTCCAGCAGCCGCGCCTCGTGGCGGAAACGGACGACGAACCCCGGGTCGGCGCACAGCTCGTCGGACAGGTATTTGATCGCGACGTAGGTCTGGTCCGCGTCGTAGCGAGCCATGACGACACGTCCGGACCCTCCGCTGCCCAGGTCACGAATCTCGGTATATCCGGGGACTCGCCATGCCCCGCTCTGGCCGTCCATGCGGTCTCCTTTTGTGGCCGGGCCCCCACCCATGACGCGACAACGAAGCCTAATGGCGACGTGGCTGATCCGAGATGTTTAAATAGATATTTGCTATATTGTCGGCGCCATTGTCAGCGATGGGCGCGACCCGGCGGCGCTTTACGCCCGGCCTTCCGCGCGGTCGTCCAGGGCCCTTTTCCGTGCGGTCACCCGGCGTCCGGCCGCCCCCTGCCGGCGATGTGGGCGGGCACCGGCGTCCCCGGCGGCAGCGCCGGGTCGGGCTCGGGCTCCCCCCAGCTCACCCGCAGCGGCAGCACCCCCGCCCACAGCGGAAGCGCGTAGTCCTCCTCGTCGTCCACAGGAGGCCCCTGGCGCACCTTCACCGACGCCTCGGCGAGGGACAGCGCGACGACCGCCGTCGCCGCCAGCTCCTTCCCGTCCGGTGGCCGGGTGGCCTCCCACTGGCCGGGCGCCAGGTTCTCGGTGATCGCCCGCAGCCCCGCCAGCCGCTCGTCGGCGTCCTCGACCGGCCGCGGCGTGCCGTAGATCATCGCCGAGCGGTAGTTCACCGAGTGGTGGAACGCCGAGCGCGCCAGCACGACGCCGTCCAGATGGGTGACGGTCACGCAGACCTCCCCGCCCGCGCGCAGCGACGCGGCGCCGGTCGATCCGTGCAGGTAGAGGGTGTCGCCGATGCGGCCGTACCCGGTCGGGACCACCATGGGCGAGCCGTCGACCACCACGCCCACGTGGCAGATCAGCCCGGCGTCAAGGACGGCGTACAGCTCGGAACGGTCGGTGCGGCCGCGGCGCTTGCCGCGCCTGAGGGTGGTGCGCGAGGTCGAGGACAGCATGCGATTACCGTACGAAGAAGTGGACCTGTGGTGCAGGTCCACTGCCGCGCCGTTTCAGGAGACCACTTGCCGCTCCACGTCGACCTTCCCCTCGTCCTCGACCGGGACGCGCCCGTCCCGCTCACGGTGCAACTCGGCGACCAGCTCCGGGCCGGTATGCGCGCGGGCATGCTCAGGTCGGGAGAGCGCCTGCCGTCCAGCCGCGCGCTCGCGCGGCTGCTCGGCGTGAGCCGCACGGTCGTCACCGACGCCTTCCAGCAGCTGTACGCCGAGGGCTGGCTGGAGGGACGCCACGGCTCGGGCACCTACGTGGCCGACCTGTCCGGGATCGCCGGTCCGGCCGGCGGCGCCTCGCACGCGCCCCCGGCCGGGGGCGCCGGTCCGGCGGGCGGCGCCTCGCACGGGCCGCCGGAAGGGGCGCCCTCCGGGAACGGCCCGGCGACGCGGGCACCCGCCACGACGGCGGGCGCGGCGGCCGGGTGGACGCGGGGGGACACGGTGTTCGCCGCCGCCGGCGCGCAGGACGTGCCGGACGCCGGGGTCGTCGACCTGCGGCCCGGCCGGCCATGGGTGCGGGACTACGACCGGGCGGCCTGGCGGCGGGCCTGGCGCGGGGCCGCCGACCGGCCGCCCTGCGACGTCATCGACCCCTACGGGCATCCCCGCCTGCGGGAACTGCTGGCCGGCCACCTGCGCAGGGCGCGGGGCGTCCCGGTGGGCCCGGAGAACGTGATGGTCACCCGGGGCACCGGCCACGGGCTCGACCTGCTCGCCGCCGCCCTGCTGCGACCGGGCGACCGGGCCGGGGTGGAGGAGCCCGGATACGGCAAGGCCCGCTCGATCATCGCCGCGCGCGGCGGCCGCATCGCGCCGTGCCCGGTGGACGAGCAGGGCGTCCTGACCGAGGGGCTGCCCGACGACCTGCGCATCCTCTACACCACGCCCGCACACCAGTACCCGCTGGGGGGCAGGCTGCCCATCCCGCGCCGCGAACGGCTGCTGGCCTGGGCCCGCCGCACCGGCGCCACCGTGGTCGAGGACGACTACGACGCCGAGTTCCGCTACGACGTGGCGCCCCTTCCGGCCCTGTACGGCCTGGACCCCGGACGGGTCGTCCTGCTCGGCACGCTGTCGAAGTCGCTGGCGCCGGACGTGGGCATCGGCTGGCTGGTGGCGACGCCCGCCCTGCTCGGCGAGCTGGCCCGCGTGCGCGTGGAGCTCGCCGACCGGACCTCCGGCCCGGTCCAGGAGGCCGTCGCGGTGCTGCTCGAACGCGGTGACCTGGACCGCCACCTGCGACGGGCGCGGCTGTCCTACGGGCGCCGCCGCGCCGCCATCGTGGAGATCCTCGGCGGGCGGGTGAGCGGCGACTCCGCCGGCCTGCACGTCTTCCTCAGGCTGCCCGCCGGGCAGGTGGGCCGCCTGGTCGCCGCGGCGGCCGAGCGCGGCGTGTTGCTGGACACCACCGAACGGCACCACCACGGCCTGGTGCGCCACCACGGGGTGGTCATCGGATACGGCTCGGCGTCCCTGGCCGAGGTCCGCGAGGGCTGCGCCGTCATCGCCGCCCTGCTGTCCGGCCGCTGACCACGGCCCGCCGGCCAGGGCCGCCGGCTACGGCCGCGCCGGACGGGGGAGGCGACGGGCGCGGGGCCGGAGCCGTGTGCGGCCGGGGCCGGGCGGCAGAGGACGGGAGTCAGGGGACGGGGGTCAGGCGGCGCGGGGGAGCAGATGGTCGCCCGGCGGGGGCGGAGCCGGGAGCAGCGACTCGACCACCGGCAGCGCGCGCCCGGCGTACAGCGGGTCGACCGGCAGCACGTGCCGCGCCCACCAGCGGGCCGTCTCGCGCTCCGGCGACGGCTCGACGAACCCCTCGGCGTAGTCGTCGTACGGCGGGTCGTAGAGGTAACCGGTGGGCACCCCGCGGCGCTCCAGCGCGGCGATGGCGCCGTCGCGGTCGGCGACGAGCAACGGGACGCGGAACAGCGGCTGGTCGATCTGGGCGCGGACCCCGGCGGCGGCCGTCGGCAGCTCGGCCAGCCGGGCGACGCCCGCCAGCCGCGCCGCCCGCTCCTTGGGCAGGCGCGCGAGCCGCCGCCCCTGGTACCACCGGGCGACGGCGCCACGAGAGCCGCGGTAGTCGTGCAGGTCGGCGCGGACCCACGCGTCGAACGCCGGCAGGCCGTGCCCGCCCGCGAGCGTCGCGGCGAGCTCCTGCGGACGCAGGGCGATGCGGTAGCCCTGGCGCGGCTCCTGCAGGCCCAGAACGCGGGCCAGCCGCATGGCGGGGCGGGCCATGTCCAGGCGCAGGGCGGTGCGCCGGGCGGCGGAGGTGGCGACGCCGAGCAGGTCCCTGCGCAGGGCGCCCGGCTGGAGCAGCAGGTCGCGCTCGCGCTCCAGCTCGCGCCGGTCGGCCGGGCTGTCCACGGCGAGCACGCCCCCCGACCCCGCCCCCGCGTGCTTGGACATGCTGAAGACCCCGGCCACGCCGAACGTGCCGAGCGGCCGGCCGTCCACCGACGTCTCGGCCGCGTGGGCGACGTCCTCGATCACCAGCAGGCCGGTCATGCCGAGCACGTCGTCGGGCAGGCCGTACAGGTTGGTGGTGAGCACGGCGTCCACCGCGCCCAGCAGCACCCGGGCCAGCTCGATGTTGCCGTCCAGGACCGAGATCGGCGCGATGACCGGGATGAGCCCGGCGGCCAGGACCAGGAAGAGGATCTCGTCGGCCGAGATCGGGGACATCAGCAGCCGCTGCCCGGGTGTGCACCAGTGCCGCAGGGCCAGGTACAGACCGAGCCGGTTGGACGGCAGGTACACGGTCTCGCGCCCCGTGCGCGCCGCGAGATGTCTTTCGGGACTCACTGCTCCCTCTTTCCGCCGCCTGGTGGTGCCTGGACCAGGTCCGGCAAAGCAGAAAGGTAGCGCATGGGAGCCGGGCGGTTACCCCATCTATGCGGGCCCGTTACCCGGCTGGGCGGGCGCCTGTTACACGGCGAGGCCGGTGTGGACGCCGGTCATCAGGGACGACGCGCGGACGCGGAGCAGGTCACGAGGCGATGGTGGTGCGGATCCTGCCGTAGGTCTTCAGCGCCAGGTCGGCGGTCTCGCGGAGCACCGAGTTGGCGAGGACCGTTCCACGGGCCTTACGGACGGGCACGCGGACGAGCCAGTGAACTCCGGCCCCCGGAGTCGGCCGGGCGACACGGCCCTCGGTGACCCACAGCTCGCCGGTCTTCAGCTTGTCCTTGTACTCCTTCTCGCCGCGGCCCATGTCGATGAGGCGGATGCCGGCCTCGGCGGCGCGCTCGGCCATCGCCAGGTGGTGGATCAGGCCGGGGGAGTACTTGGCGTAGGCCGGGTCGTAGGCCGGGAACCAGCCGGCGAGGGTCGTCTTGGTGCGCAGCCCGAAGTGCCCGGCGACCGGCCGGCCGTCGACGTACACCATGTCGAGCTGCCCGCCGAAGTGCTCGGTGTCGATGTGCAGCAGGTTCTCCACCAGGCGCACGATCCACGGCCGCGCGAAGCGGTCGGTGCGGCCGGTGCGGCGGTACTGGTCGGTCTTCCAGTCGAGCAGCGTGCGCAGGACGGCCTCGTCGGTGACGCCGAAGTCGTGGCGCATCGGGCCGAAGTCGCGCTGGAGCTTGCGCGTCTTGTACGCGGTGGACTTGTAGGTCTTGCCCGACACCTGCTTGAGCGTCTCGACGTAGGCCGCGTAGCCGTCGGACAGGTCGATGACCGGCGAAGGGTGCCGGGTGTGCTTGGCGGGCACCAGCGGCTGGCCGGCCAGCAGGTGGTCGAACTCGAACACCGCCAGCCCGCAGGCCTTCATCAGCTCGTTCGGGTCGAGGTCGATGTCCTTGGCGTGGACCATGCCCTGGGCGTCGGTGAGCCCGGCGGCCACCGGCATGCCGATGCCGAACTGGTGGCGCTCGAAGGGAAAGAAGCCCACGATGTCGGCGCCGTCGGTGAGGACGGCCACCCGCGCCTGCTCGCGCACCCGGCCCGTCTCGATCGTGAACTCGGGCGAGAGGAAGGGGCTGTCGAGTGCGGGGTCGGCGGCCTGCAGAGCCCGCCAGCGGGCCGTCTCTGAGGGACCGAGTTCCCTGGGATGGACGACGGTTACGCGCATGGGCTCCTACTGGGGTGATCCCTGTGGTGTTGAGACGGCGCCTACACCTTCTACCCAGCTTGGTGCCTGCCATGTAATAGGGCGATAAAGATCGTATCACGGTGCGATTGGGGAATGCTGGTAGCGATCGCGCTCCACGTCGCGTCCATCGGCGCCGATCCTGCCGGCGCCGTTCACACCGCCCTCGCGCGGGCGCGGGACGTCGAGGCTCGCGGGCGGCTCGCCGACGATGCGGTGCACGTCGATCGCCCCCGGGTCCCCCTCGGAGGCGCCGGGCACCTGCGAGGCGCCGAAGTGGCCGCCCCTGGCCCACACTCGCGGACTGCCCTGCGCCGCCACCGACAGGGGGTAGGGCAGGGGAGGGCCGGCGGGCCACCGGCGCGGCACCGCCCAGGAGTCCAGCCAGGACAGGATGTCGTCCAGCCCGTCCATCTTGCTCTCGGTGAACGGCTCCTCCACCGATCCGAGCACGCGGATCTGGACGCACACCCGTCCCTGCCGGTTGAGCGCGCCCGGCAGCCCGCAGGCCGCCCTGGTGGGCGGGAGTGACTGGACGATCTGCCCGGTGACGGGGTTCCACACCAGATGGGCCGGTCGGGAGATCTGGACGAGCCGCTGGGCCACCGATTTGGCCGACACCCGTTGGGGGTCGGTCGGCCAAATGAACCAGACCACCCGGGGCGCGCCTCCGGCCATCGGCCCTGCGTCCTCGAGAGCGGGAATTCGACTGGCGACGGGCAGCCATGCCTGGGCCACTGTGCCCCCTCAAATCCTCGGTCGCGGCTTTTATACCCCTTTAATCAAGCCGTTGACACCTTATGCTGCTTGATTCTTGGAACAACACATAGAGTGATACTTGCGGCGTTAAAAGGGTTATATGCGTGTCTGGTGGTAAGTGGGCGAGCCATGTGCACCATGGCGGACGGCGCCCACGGGCCCTCGCGCGGTGGGAGCATTCAAGGGTCCTGCAAGCGTGAGCGGATACGGTGACGGAGTGTTGGAGAGCAGTGGCCGGCATGCTCGGCGTCGTTACATCCCGCGAGGGCCCATCGCCATCGGCGCCGGCGTCCTCGCCCTCGCCCTGGTGGCCGGGCTCCTGGCCATCGCCGCCCAGCGCGGCGGCGGGCGGTCCGACGGCGTCGCGGCCACCATCCTCGCCACCCCCGAGCCGCCGCCCAGCCTCGAGCAGCCGCCGGTGGTGGACAGCTGGCCGCGGTGGGGCGTGACCCACACCCAGTACAGCGCCGACAACGAGAGCGACGAGGTCCGCTCCAAGGTGGCCGACCTGTTCGCCCGCGTCCCCATGCTGGAGAACCAGCACATCATGGGCTGGGGCGCCGGCAACCCCGAGCCCGCGCCCGGCAAGTACGACTTCCGCGACCTCGACCGCCGCGTCAAGCTGATGGCCGCGACCAAGTCCCAGCCCGTGCTCACGCTGTGCTGCGCCCCCGACTGGATGAAGGGCGGTTCCGAGGGGCGCACCAACTGGAGCAAGATCGAGATGGCGCCGATGCGCGACCACTTCGAGGACTACGCCGAGCTCGCCGCCACCGTGGCCCGGCGCTACCCGACCGTGACCCACTACATGGTGTGGAACGAGTTCAAGGGGTTCTGGGACGACGCCCACAACGACTGGGACGTCGAGGCCTACACCGACCTGTACAACCGGGTGTACGACGCGCTCAAGGCCGTCAACCCCAAGATCCAGGTCGGCGGCCCGTACATCCCGATCGACAGCCACGTCAGCAGCGCCAACGCCTCCACCCTGCGCGGCCCCTGGGGCGCCGTCGACCGCAGGAACCTCGCCAGCATCGACTACTGGCTCACGCACAAGAAGGGCGCCGACTTCATCGTCGTCGACGGCTCCTCGGCCACCAACGACCGCGGGCTGGTCCCCGACGAGTTCACCGCGCTCAAGAAGTTCTCCGCCGTCACCGCGTGGCTGCGGCAGCGCGGCGGCGACCTGCCCGTCTGGTGGGCCGAGTGGTACATCGCCCCCGACAACATCGACTGGGACGAGCAGCACCGCTCGGCGGTGCAGGCCGTGGCCATGATGGAGTTCGCCAGGAGCGGCACGGCCAGCGCCCTGTACTGGAGCCCGCAGCGCAAGGCCGGCGACGACTGCCCCGGCTGTCTGTGGACGCCCGGCGTGGGCGACGAGATGCCCATGGCCGGCCTGCTCAGCGGCTTCACCCGGTGGTTCCCCGCCGGCGCCGAGCTGGCCGACCTGAGCGTCTCCGACCCGCGCGTCCAGGTGCTCGCCGTCGACCGGCAGATGGTCATGGTGAACACCGCGGCCAGCGCGCTGACCGTCACCGTCGACGGCAAGTCGTTCGAGCTCGCCCCCTACGACGTCAAGTGGAGCGACCGCGGCCGGTGACCCCGGGCCGCCCCGCGGTCAGCCGGAGGTCAGGGTCAGGAAGCGCTCCACGATGACGGCGAGGGCGGCGGCGGTCATCAGCAGGCCGATGATCACCAGTTTGCGCCGCCCGCGCGCGGCCCGCTCGGTGCCCCGCAGGCGCGCGAGCTCCGCCGCGAACAGCGTCGAGACGGCCAGCGCCAGCGCCACGAGCCCGAACGGCGTCCACGGCGTCGAGCGGTCGCCCACCATCGTCACCGGAGCCGGCGGCGGGATCTCCGACCCCTTCGGATAGGTGCGCAGGGTGTAGATGGCGGCGTCCTGGTTGGCGTACACGCGCTTGAGCTTGGTCGAGGCGTCCAGCGCCGCGCGGAACCGCTCACCCCACTCCGGGGGGAAGCCCTCGTTCAGCTCCAGATACGCCGCCTGGCCCCGCGTGGTGATCAGGAACGTGTTCGGGGCCTTGCCGCGCAGCGCCGTCAGCACCCCGGCCAGGTCTGCGGGATCCTTGGTGACGAGCGCCTGGTCGTACTCGACCCGGTCGATGTCGCGCTCGCGCCACGGGATGGTCGGCGTGACCTCCTCGCCGAGGATCGGCACCAGGTACAGCAGCCGCGCGCTCGGCCGGTCGTGGGCGTACACGTAGTGCATCGCCGCGGCCTCGCCCGTGGTGACCCGCTCGAACTTCTCGTTGCCGTACCGCGCCACCAGGAACGCGCCCGCCAGCGCCAGGGCGGTCACCGCCGCCAGCACCGCCGAGACCCGCCGCGTCGTCCCCGGCGCGTACCGCATGGTGCGGCGGCGGATCGGCACCGTCTCGCCCTCGCGGGCGTCGGTGGTGTGCGCGGGCAGGTTCGGGAAGAACGCGTACGCGCCCAGGATGCACGCCGCGGGCAGGGCGAACATGTAGACCCGCAGGCCGATCTCGCCGCCGTAGCTCTGCAGGCCGAGTGCCAGCGTGGGCACGCACAGCAGCACCGCCGCGGCCCGGTCGCCGACGCCGCGCCGCAGCCGGCGCAGCAGCCCGACGGCCGCGAACAGCAGGATCACCCCGCAGATCCCGAGCCGCACCTTCAGCACGATGCCGTGCTGCGCGTCGGTGCCCACCAGCCGGTCGCCGGTGTTCTCCTGCAGGTTGGCGAAGATCTTGCCGATGCCGCCGAACAGCTCGTCGATGCGGCCGCTCCAGAACGGCGTCGCCTGGTAGTTGATCCAGGCGATCACGATCAGCCCGAAGAACACCGGCAGCGCCAGGGACAGGGCGCTGCGGCGCAGCAGGATGAGCCCCGTCAGCGCGCCCATCATCATGAACGGCGTGATCTGGTGGGTCGCCGTGGTGGCGAAGAACAGCCCGACCAGCAGCGTGAGCAGCACCACCCGGTCGGTCACCGTCGTCGGCCTGGCCGGCAGCTCCCCGGGCGTGAGGCGGTCGAGCCGGGCCAGGGTGCGCCGCAGAAAACCCTTGGGAGGCAGCGGCGCCGTCCTGGGCTCCGCGCGGCCGAACCAGCGCATCAGGACGGCGACGAACACCAGGTACAGCGCGAAGGTGAAGCCCTGCGGGGAGAAATAGTCCTGCCCGATCCACTGCACCAGGATGAACAGCAGCGCCGCGAACCAGCGGGCCCGGGTGGTCGCCACGATCTGCCGCAGGATCAGCACGAACGGCAGCAGATAGAGCAGGTTGGACACCAGCGGCGTCCACTGCAGCACCGTCGAAGGATCCTCCACCCCGGCGGCGCGCAGAACGAACCCGAACAGCGCGAAGAATCCCGGCCAGGCGAAGCGGGCGTCCAGCCCTGGCAGCGCCTCGCCCGCCCGTCCGATGTACTCGGCGAAGCCCGCGTGCACCCAGGCCGTGGGGAAGCGCGGCTCGGCCTCGACCAGCGCCGCCGCCCCGTGCAGGGTGAAGGTGACCGCGGCGAGCTGGAACAGCAGCAGGCCCTTGCGGTCGGTGTTCTGGGTCAGCGTCACGAAGAACGAGACGATGATGAGGGCGATCGCGGCGAAGGCCGTGACCGGCAGCACCGAGATCAGGCCGAGCCCGTTGATCCGGTCGAGGTCGACGCCGCGCATGGCCCCGTGCGGCACCCGCAGCGCCAGCACGTACATGACCAGACCTTCGAGGGTCAGCAGCGGCGGCAGCCACGACGCCACGCTCGCCGCCAGCCGCGACACCCGCGGCTCCGCCCGATCGCCCACCTCCACCGCCTCCGCCACGGCGACCCCGGACGGAACCGCCCCCGACGCGGTCGCGGCGGAGAGCTTGGGGGGAGTCCCGGGCGCGGCCTGCGCGACGGCCGGAGTCGTGTCAGGGGTATCGGACTCGTCCGAGTCGTCGGGGTGGTCCGGGTCGTCTGGGGCGTCCGTCCGGCCCGCCGCAGCCTTGGCCCTGTCGTCCGGCCGAAGCGGCTCCTCGGGCGCGGGCGGCGCCTGGACGGCCCGCGCGACCGGCCGCGGGCGCGAGGCCGGCAGCGGCAGCGGGATCACCTGCGTGACGTCCTGGTCGACCGGTTCCCCGGCCGGCACCACGGCGAGCTCGTCATCGGATTGGGCGGTGTCGTCCCCGTCGTCGTCCCCGTCGTCGTCCGACGGGGCCTCGGCGTGGGCGTCGGCGCTCGCCGTGTCCCGCGCCGTGCCGGCGTCCTCGGTGGCGTCCTTGGCAACGCGGGACGGGGTGGGCTGGACGGGTAGTTGCAGCACCTGGGTCACATCGGCGTCGTCGGCGTCGTCGTCCCCGCCCTCGGCGTCGTCGGCGCGCTCGGCGTCGTCGGTGTCGTCGGTGTCACCAGGCTCGGCGGTGCCGGCGTCGTCGTCGCTGTCACCGGATTCGGCGGTGTCCGCGGGCGCGGGGGCGCGGTCGATCGGCAGGGCCACCGGCCGGGTGAACTCGGAGGTGACGTCGGAGTCGTCCTCCGCGTCGGGAGCCTCCTCCGTGCCCGGACCGTCCTCCGCGTCGAGAGCGTCCTCGCCGTCCGGACCCTCCTCGGGCCCGGTGGCCTCGGCGTCCGGACCGTCCTCGGTGTCGGTGGCCTCGGCGTCGAGATCGTCCTCGGCGTCCCGGGCGGCGATCCCGGCGCCGGGATCGCCGGCGTCCGGGCGGTCGGCGGCGTCGAGGGGCTGCTCGGCCTCCAGGTCGGCCTCGGGGCCCGCGTCGTCGGCCTCCGCGCCTGCGTTCTGGTGTGCGGGGTGACCGGTGCCCGGATCGTTCGCGGGGTCGAGGGCGTCGTCGTCCGCCGGGGTGGCGATCTTCGTCGCCGTGTCCTCTGTCACCTCGTCGCCTGTCCGTTGCCTCACGTGGACCATGATGCGGTCTCGGACGCCTCCCGCGCGTTCGATGACCGCGGCGTCGCCGAGCCGCCGAGTATCCGGCGCAGCCCCGGGAGGATCAGCAGGGCGACCAGCACCTCGCTGAACAGCAGCCCGTACCCGACCGAGGTGATGCCCGCCACCGGCAGCAGGATGACCGAGGACGACAGCACCAGCACCGCCAGGCCGATCTGCACGACGGCGAGCGTGCGGGCGTCGCTGCGGGCCCGCAGCCCGCTCAGGTAGATCTCGATCAGCACACGGGGCAGCACGGCGACGGCCATCAGCCGCAGCAGCGGCGCCCCGTGCTCGGCGAAGCCCGGCCCGAACACCGCCAGGATCAGCGGAGCGGCCACGACGGTCACCGCCACCACCGGTATGATGATCATGTACGCGCGCCGCAGCGCCTGGCGGCAGTTGGCGGCCAGCATCGAGCGGTCGCCGGCCCCTTCGACGGTGAGCGAGGTGGCCATGTTGATGGCCAGCAGCTCGATCATCGCCCCCAGGGTCTGCGGGATGGAGAAGTACCCGAACATCTCGCCGTTGACCCGCGAGGCGACGTACACCGGCAGGAAGTACACGATGGCGAGGATCGAGAACGCCCCGGGGTAGTCCCCGGCGAGGAAGCGGCCGATCTCGCGCAGCCGGGGCGGGCGCGAGCCGGCCGGTGCCAGCTTGGCGTGGCGCGGCACCAGCACGCCGAAGATGAGGATGTTGATCGGGATGAGCGCGAGCGCGGTCGGGACCACCCACGAGACGTAGATGCCGTCGTCGGGCAGGGCCCCGGCCAGGGCCACCAGCAGGCCCATCTTGACCAGGCCGAAGCTGAAGCTGTTCACCGGCACCCAGACGGCCTTGCGCATGCCGGCGAGCGCCACGTCCTGCAGGGTGAACACCGACCAGATGGCCACCGAGGCCAGGAAGAACAGGCCGGGGCCGACGCCGGCCAGCGTGGAGTAGTTCTCTCCCCAGAACGGCAGGGTCAGCAGGAACGCGCCCGCGGCCACGACGGCCGTCAGCGTGGAGATGAGGTAGCCGCGGCCGATGAGCCCGCCGGTGCGCCGGCCGGCCACGGGGATGAACCGGGCGAGCGCGCCGGTCAGCCCGAGCGCCGTGAGCCCGGCGAACAGCCGCATCGCGGTGATCAGCGCCTGGCTGCGCCCGAAGTCCTCCGGCGAGTACAGCCGGGCGGCCAGCAGCCAGTAGCCCATGCCGAGCACCGCGGTCACGCCGGTGTTGGCCATCAGCGCGTAGCCGTTGAGGAACAGCGGGTTGCGCAGGTCGTGAAGGAGCCGCCGCCACAGGACGGTCAATCTCCCGGCGGCCTCATCGGCGTCCGTCGCCTCCGGCCTGTCGCCGGTCACTGTCGTCTTCATGGTCGCGTCACCCCCCTCATCGACGCGCGGCGTCTTCCCCGCGGCTACTTCACTCACGCCCGACCACGTGGCGCAGGCCGTACCTGGTGCGGCGCACCACGGCGTACCCCTTGGTCAGCGCGTGTTCCTTCATGTAGATGATCGGCACGCCGCGCCCCTCGACGGCCCGCCGGAAGCGGTTCATCGTCGTGGAGCGGCCCACGGTCAGGCGCGGCAGCGCCATGACGTCGTCGGCGTCGCAGGCCAGCGCGTTGGCCACGGCGCAGGCCGCCCAGTAGCCGGCCTTGCGCACCTCCTTGCGCACACGCGCGGAGGAGTAGCCGTAGGGGTAGGCCATCGTGGCGACCGGCCGCCCCACCTTGTCCTCCAGCAGGGCCTTGTTGCGGCGCAGCTCCTGGCGCAGGGCGGCCTCCGGTAACTGGTCGAGCTGCGGGTGGCTGTGGCTGTGCCCGGCGATCTCGACGCCGCAGGAGGCGGCCTCGCGGGCCTGGCTCCAGGTCAGCATCTTGTCCAGCGGGCGGCCCGCGGCGTCGCTCCCCGCGTCGCCGACCCATCCGCTGGTGAGGAAGACCGTCGCGGGGAAGCCGAGCCGTTCGAGGATCGGCAGGGCCTCGCCGTGGAAGTCGGCGTACCCGTCGTCGAAGGTGACGACCACGGGACGCTCGGGCACCGGCGCGCCGCCCGTGCCGTACAAGGTGGCGACCAGGTCGCCGAGCGTCAGCGGCGTGAACCCACGGTCCTTCAGGTAGGTCATCTGGGACTCGAACACCGACGGGCGGACCGCGAGCGGGCGGGTCGCGCTGTTCGGACGGTCGGTCACCGAGTGGTACATCAGGATCGGCACGCGCATGGTGGTCACCGTTCGTGGTCGATGGTTCGTCCGGCCCGGTCACCGCGCACGCGCAGCCGCGCGGAGCCCACGGCGTACCCCCACGTGGTCCAGGCGAGGCCGGCGACGATGGCGCCGGCCCTGGCCAGCCCGGCGGGGTCGCCCCGCAGGGCGTCGGCCACGCCGCGCAGGACGCCGTGCGGCAGCGTCTTGACGGCGTGGGCGCGCTCGCTGGACAGCCCGTCGCCGGCGCCCACGCTCTGGGAGACCAGCGCCTTGGACAGGCCTTCCGCGTAGCACCGGGACCGGAAGTAGCGGAAGGTCGCCCGGGAGGCGGGCACGCGGTGGCCGATGACCGCCCGCGGCTCGAACATCATGATCGAGCCCGGCCTGCGCTGGGAGAGCCGGATGCAGAACTCGGTCTCCTCGCAGCCCAGCGGGCGGCTCTTACGGCCCTGGACGCTGCGGCCGATGCCGGAGTGGAAGCCTCCGACCTCGCCCACGACCTCCCGGATGAAGGCGGCGTTGCCGCCCATCACGTTGCGGATCGGCTTGCGTTCGGCGGGCAGGCCGCGGTAGGTGCACCCGATGGTCCAGTCGAACTCCTCGGGGAACCACCGCGGCCGTTCACCGGTGTCCCACAGGGGCTTGGTGAGCCCGCCGACCCCCACGACCGTTCCGGAGCCGGCGGGCCGCTCCGACATCGTCTCCTCGAAGGCCGCGAGCCAGTCGGCGTCCGCGACCGCGTCGTCGTCCAGGAACGCCACGACGTCACCGGTGGCGGTGGCCACCCCGGTGTTCTTGCCGCCGGACAGGCCCCGCGCGTGGGTGTTCTCCACGACGATCGCGTCGGCGTACTCCCGCTTGAGCCGCAGGTGCAGCTCGGGGTTGTAGTCGACGACCAGGATCAGTTCGTACGGCTGGCGTCTCTGGCTGCGCACCGACTGCACGGCGGCCCTGATGTCGTCCCACCGCTCCTCGGTGTAGACGCAGATGACGACGGAGATGTTCATACCGTTATGCCGCGCCCTGGTCGGCGGCGGGCTGCTGGGCGGCCGCCGCGGGAGGGATGTCGATGACCGGGCGCCGCCACTCGCGGACGATGGTCTTGAGCACGCGCCAGCCGTCCCGCACGACGCGCAGGTTGCTCTCGCCGTGGATGCGGTTGCGTTCGTGGCTCGGCACCTCGTGCACGCGCAGGCCCGCCTTGGCCGCCCGGATGTTGAGCAGCGTCTCGACCTCGAAGCCTTCGCAGTCGAGGTCCAGGACGTCCAGGTGGCGTGCCCAGAAGGCGTTGTAGCCGTAGCACAGGTCGGTGTACTGGGTGCCGTAGATCCGGTTGACCAGCGAGCGCAGGACGCTGTTGCCCAGACGGCGGCTCAGCGTGAGGTCGTCGCTGCCGCCTCCGCTGGCGTAGCGCGAGCCCTTGACGAAGTCGGCGCCGGTGACCAGGGCGCCCACGAAGTGGATGATCTCGCGGCCGTCGGTCGAGCCGTCGGCGTCGATCATGACGATGATGTCGCCGGTGGCCTCGGCGAAACCGGTGCGCAGAGCGTCGCCCTTGCCCTTGCCGCGCTGATGCACGACGCGGAGGTTCGGGCGCAGACGCCGCGCGACGGCGACGGTGTCATCGGTGGAGTTGCCGTCCACGAGGATGACCTCGTCGATCCAGTGCGGAAGCGTGGCGAAAACGTGCGGAAGGTTCTCCGCCTCGTTCATGGCCGGTACGACCACGCTCACCGTCGGCGAAATGGCCAGGTGGGGAGTGAGAGGTGTGAAACGGTCCACTGTCGGCAGTGGCCTCAGCGTATGAAGCTGAGATTTCCCGTTGTGCTTGGTGATCTCGGGACTCATTTTCGAGGGATGTCCTTCCGGGCGGTCTGACATCGGCGGCGACTGCCAACAGGACCGGCGCGACTGGACGGAGAGGGGTTTCTCCGTCCCGGTCAGAGCAGTAGAGGGTGTGCGGTGTGCTGTGCTGTGCTTGGGAGGGGGAGCTAGCCGTCAGCGCGCCCCCGAGGGTTCCTTCTCGACGGACTCCGGCTGGAGGGATGTGCGCACCCGCCCGAAGCCCTTCAGCAGCCTGTCGGCCAGCCGGTAGAGCGAGGGGCGGTCGACCACGATGTTGCGGGCCTTGTTCACCGGCGTCCGGCCCATCCAGTGGACGGCCGCCGCCGCCGACGGACGGGAGACCCGGCCTTCGGAGACGTGGATGACGTCGTTCTTCAGCCAGCCCTTGTACTCCCGGCCCCCCTTGCCCATGTCGACCTGGCCCAGACCGTGGGAGGCGGCCTGCTCGGCCATGTGCAGGTGGTGCATGATCCCGGGGGAGTACCGGGCGAACTCGGTGTCGTAGGCGGGGAACCAGCCGACCAGCGTGTGGTGGGTGCGCAGGCCGAAGTGGCCGGCCACGGGGGTGTCGCCGGCGTACAGCATGGTGAGCACCCCGCCGAACGACGGAGTGTCCATGGCGTGCATCTCGTCCAGGAGCTGGACGATCCACGGTTGGGCGAACCGGTCGACCCGGCCCGTCCGGCGGTACTGGTCGGACTTCCAGCCGGTCAGCGTGCGCATCGACTCGGGATCGGTGGCGCACCATTCGAGGCGGATGTCGCCGTGCTCGCGTGCGAGCTTGCGTTCCTTGTAGCGGACCGTTTTGTAGTTCTTGGGAGAGTTCGTCCGCACATGGTCGATGTAGGCGTCGTAGCCGCCGGTGAGGTCCATCATCGGCACCGGGCGCACCGCGGACTCGTGCGGCGCCCACGTGGGCTGCCCGGCGACCATGTGGTCGAAGTCGAACACCGACAGCCCCGTCGCGCGCAGGATCTCGCGGGCGGAGATGTCGAGGCCGGGCACGGAGATCAGGCCGTGACAGGTGGTCAGCCAGCTTCCGAGGGGCTTGCCGATGCCGAAGGCGTGCCTTTCGAACGGCAGGAAGCCCGCCACCTTGCCGCCGTCCTCGATGACGGCGACCCGGACATAGGAGCGCAGCCGGCTCAGGGCCAGCGTGAACTCCACGGAAAGGAAAGGATTGTCGAGCGATGGCGTGGCGCGCTGGAGTTCGCGCCATCGGGTGAGTTCGGCGTCCCCTAGTTCTCCAGGCCGAACGACCGTGACTTTCACCTTGACCCGGCCCCCTGTTCGGTGCGCACGTTGCCGTTCCCCCGGTACAGAGACCGAAGCACCCACATGAATCCGCCGAGCACCGCGACGGTGGCCACACCCGCGCGGGAGGACCACGCGTCGAACATGAGCATGGCCTCGGCTAGTAAGACGTTTACAACGAGACTCGCGGCGGCGCCCACCGTTAGTGCCGCGAGAGGGTCACGATCACGCAACAGTCCGACGACCGACGCTCCCGGGACCACGAGGAGGAAGAGCGGGACCAGGACCACGCGTGCCGGTGTGCGAATGTCGGCGAGCGCGATGACCGCCCCCGCCGCACACGCGATCGCCAGCACCCATGTGAGCACTGTCCTTCTCCTACGCATTCTCTCCTGGCTCCGCTGGTCAAGACCGACCAAAAGGCTTGGATGATCGGTCTCTTCATAGGACCAACCACGCCACGCCGACGTCAATGCCGACGCCCCAACCCTGCCACGGGTTTACAAGGCCCAGGGCAAGAACCATAGCGCGGCCGATCAAAGGACCGGCCGCGCCAATGACTGTTGCCCCCGAGACCGCCGTGACTGTAGGGACTTGGGGGTATTCACACGGTACTATCCGTTCGCCCCAAGTGTGGACTCGGTGCCGGAATCAGGTGGCCTCAGTGGTGGCCTGCTCGCTCGCGGTCTCCGTCGGAGACGGGTCCGACGTGGGCTGCTGGTCGGGCGGCGGATCGGAGGCGGGCGGCGGGTCCTGGGCCTCCCACGAGATCGCGCATGTCGCCGCGCCGGCCGCGGATTGCAAGGTCACGGCGCCTTTGCCGTCCTCCTCCGGAGCCGAGACCACGACCGAGACCCGCTGCTTGACCCCCGCCTTGAGCGTGCCCGACGCCGGGGAGACCGACAGCGCGCCGGTCGCGGCGGCCGTCCAGGACACACTCGCGTTGCGCGCGGAGATGAGGATCTCACCCGCGTCCTTCCCACCGAAGGCCCCCGGGCAGGAGACCACGAGCCGGGCGGCCGGGGAGGGCGGCCGGGGCGTGGGCGTGCGCGAGGGGGGCGCGCTCGACGACGTGGCCGCCGGCGCGGCGGCGGACGTGCGCGCCTGTGGCGCCCGCGTCGGCGTCGGCGTCGGACGGGTCCGCGAGGACGACGTGGGGGAAGGCCCGGCGGAGGTCGCCTCGTCGGTCGGCTCCGGGCCGTAGCTGATCTGCAGCTCGCCGGGGGTGCGGCTCGGGAAGCGCAGCGTCG
This sequence comes from Sphaerisporangium rhizosphaerae, assembly GCF_042665155.1. Taxonomy (NCBI): domain Bacteria; kingdom Bacillati; phylum Actinomycetota; class Actinomycetes; order Streptosporangiales; family Streptosporangiaceae; genus Sphaerisporangium; species Sphaerisporangium rhizosphaerae. The sequence continues at coordinate 146,357 of NZ_JBHTCG010000017.1, forward strand.
GGGTCGTGCCGCCGGGGTGGGAGGCGTCCTGCCCGGTCGCGACGACCATCGCCCCGGTCGCCACCAGCACGCAGGCGATGGTGGCGAAGACGGGCGTGGACCTGCGGGAGGCCCTGCGCGTGACCGGCGCACCGCGCCTGCGCGCCGGGCCGCGCCCGGACCTCCCCGAGCCCACGCCCGTCCCGTCCTGTTCCCCGGCCATGCCGTGCCGGGGGGTCTCGGCGTGGGCGACGCCCATGCCGTAGTAAGGGGTCTCGGCGGCCTGGTCGGCGGCGGCGCGCCGCTCGTCCCTGCCGCCCCGCCGCTCCGCGCGCAGCCGGCGCTCGGCCGCCGCCGCCGGGGGGAAGCCGTTCTTGTCGAACCCGTCGGCGAGCGTCATGATCGCCGTGCGCGCCTCGTCGTGCCGCGGCCGGGCGCACGACTCCGCGACCCGCCGCCGCAGCGACAGGGGCGGGAAGGCCACCGGCACCGAGTCCAGCAGCCGCTCGGCCGAGACCCGGCGGCGGCGGCCCTCGGTGCACTCCTTGCAGCCGATGATGTGGCGGGTGATGCGCCGCCGCAGTTGCTGCGGCAGCGGCCCCTCGATGGAGTCCAGCAGGGCGGACAGGTCGGGGCAGTGCGCACGCCCGCTCCTGGCCAGGACCACGGCGGCCGCCGCGTTCTCCAGGTGGTCGCGGGCCCGCTCCAGGCGCGTCCCGGCCTGGCGCGAGGTGAGCCCGAGCACGGCGCCGATGTCGGAGGCGGCCAGCCCGTGCCGCACGCCCAGCACCAGCGCGTCGCGGTCCTTGGGCGCGAGCTCGCCCAGGGACTCCCGCACGATCTCCGCCAGCTCGGGGTCCTCTTCGTCCCCCGGCAGGTACTGCTCGGTGTCGGTGCCGTGCGCGGGGGTCCGGCCGCGGCGGGTGCCGCACTGGTAGCGCGTCAGCGCGTACAGCCAGGCCCGCAGGCGGGCCGGCTCACGCAGGACGCCGATGCGGCCGTGGGCGGTGACGATCGCGTCGTGGACGGAGTCGGCGGCGGCGTCGATGTCGCGCAGCAGTGAATGGGCATAGTCGTTCAGTCGGTCGGCATAGGCGTCGTAGAGACCGTCCGCCGCGCGGCTGTCCGCCTGGCGCAGACGTTCCACCAGTCGCTGGTCGTCGGCACGGCCGACGCTCGGCCATCCGGGCACGAATCTTCCTCCCCCGCAGGACGGGTACCTGGCTTGCGGTCACGCACGATCGCGAGAATTTCCCCTGCCCGCGCCAGGCCCACACGCGTAGGACGTCCGCTTCCTTCAGAGGGTTCACCCGGAAATAAACAATAATCAGCGGGTATGACCTGGGAAAATAGGGATTGAGGAGTCTGCTGGAACCAGTGTGACGTCTGCGTGAGAGGGGGTGAAGATCCCTCACCCTCGGTGGCGAATCCGCTGACGGAACGTGACGGCACGGCGTTTCGGACGACCGCCCGCGCGGGCGTTTCGGATCGGCCCCGCACGGCCGCGGGACGGAGAAGCGGCGGCGGGACGGAGAGGTGGCGGCGGCCGTCCCGCAAGCGCACATGTCGCAGCCGGATGCCGGGAGGCCGGCCCGCCGGCGGTCGTCCGGGAGACCGCGGCGGTGGCCCGGACGGCGGACGTCGCGAGGGATCAACGGCGAACGCCCGGCTCCGGATCTCAAGGACCGGTGCCGGGCGCATGGGCCGTCCGCGCCGCTCCTACTGCGAGCCGCCCCCGCCGGTGCCGCAACGGGGGGCGCACAGGCGCCGGGAGATGCCCTCCAGGAACACCTTGCGGATCTCCAGGGCGTTGTTGGGGAAGAACGCCTGGCCCTGGGTGGCCTTGGCGATGGCCTGCATCTGCCGCCGGCCCGCCGCGTCGTCGGCGCCGAGCGCCACGATGATGATGCTGATCGGCTGGGTCTGGTCGAACTCCTGCCGCAGCTTCTTGAGTATCGCCGCGTTGCTGATGCCGCCCTCGGGGTCGTCGTTGCCGACGCCGTCGGTGAAGACGAGGATCGTGTTGATCTTGTCGGCCTCGTACTCGGCCTTCATCTTGTCGTAGGCGGCGGCCAGCGTGTCGTTGAGGCCGGTGTCGCCGGTCGGCTTGGCCTTGATCTGCTGGAGCGACTGCGAGACCACCTCGCGTCGGGTGGCGCCGTTCACCTTGGCCCCGAGCGGCCCCACCGGCACGGCCTCGCGGTAGTCGACGCCCTTGCCGTTGAGGTTGGTGGAGAACACCCAGGTGCCGACCTCGGTCTTGTCGGGGAAGAGCTTCAGGCCCTCGATGGCCGTCTGGGCGATCAGCCGCATGCGGTCGCCGGGCGCGCCCACGGCGGGCAGCGCCATGGTGCCCGAGATGTCCAGCAGGGCCAGCAGCCGGCCGCCCAGCTTCAGCCGGGACCACGCCTGCGACAGCCGCGTCACCGTGGCCGCGTCCGGGATCTTCAGGGACCGCGGGGTCGCCGGGTTCAGCCCGTTGGCCTGGCTGATGGCGCCGCCGGCCTTGCCGTCGGGCGTGCGGAAGCCGTACTCGCGGATGGTCTTCTTGGCGTCGGCGGCGGTCAGCGCGGCGGTGAACTCCTTGGCGGCCTGCCGCTTCTGCTCGTCCTTCGCGGTCACGACGACCGGGTAGTCGAGGCTGATCGTGCCCTCGGCCGGATAGAGCGCCACGACCTCGCCGGGCTTGCTCTTGTCGTTGTTGGACCAGATCTCCTGCTCGGAGGCGATGCCGATCGGGGCACGGGAGGACGGCTTGGCCATGCTGGCGAACATGTTGCCCGGCGAGTTCACCGCGTTCTCCGACAGCTGCCTGAGCACGCCCACCAGTTGGTCCTCGCCCGCGCCGGACGCCTGGAGCACTCCGGACCCGGCCAGCAGGGCGCTCATCCCCGCGGCGTTGAGCGTCGGGTCCAGCGGGAGCACGCGGATCTTGCGGCCGAGGCCGTCGGGCGTCGCGGCGTTCGCCGCCGACATCAGCCCGCTCCAGCTCGGCTCGCCGAAGGCGCTGCGCAGCTTCTCGACCACGGGCTTGGGCGCGGCGAGCACCACCGGGGAGCGGGCGACGGAGCCGGTGGGGTCGGGGATGCCCTCGCCCTTGGGGCTGGAGCGCAGCCTGGCGACCCACAGGCTGGAGTCCGGGATCCACACGTCGCCGTCGAACTTGCCGGTGGTCGCCCCGGTGCCGGCCAGGGCGTTGGTGACCCCCGCGGGGTCGCTGCCGGAGACCGCGACCTGCACGCAGGACGCGCCGTCCGCCGGAGCGGCCTTCTTGTTGTAGGCGGCGGCGATCTTGCTGATCGCCGGCTCGATGTCGGGGGAGGCCACCACCTTGAGCGCGACCGTGCCGTCGCCGCAGGCCTTGTCGCGGCTCATGATCACATAGGCGGCGACGCCCAGCAGTACGGCGAGCGCGACGGCGCCCGCCAGAGGCACCAGCACCTTGCCCCGGCCCCCGCGGCGGCGGCCTGACGGCTCGTGATAAGGGTTGTAGCCGCCCTCAAGCTCGTCTGTCCGGTGGCGTCCACCCACGATGTCCTCTTAGGTGTCGATCTTCAGGGGTACGGTGGCGCGCTTCGCGGCGACCATATAGGGAGATGTCGGGTAATGCTTACGGAACCATAGCGTCAAGCTTTATACCGGCAAAACCGATCTTTTGCTGCGGCGATGACCGGATTCGGGGCACAATCCGGTGGTTGATGCCTGTATTTCGCGATACATCTTGACGCCGCGCGAACGCGATGTATCGTGTCACGGTATATCGCGATTTCTGGTGCTCGGTCGCGGAGCCGTAGGGGGCCGGGGGCGGCCCGGGGCAGGGGGTGACACTCGTGTCGACGCTCGTCGAGGCACGTGCCACACCGGAGGTGACGGCCCTGGCGGGGCCCACCGGCCGGGGGGTCGCGGAGCGGCGGCCCGATCTGCTGCTGATCGAGGCCGACCACCCCGGCTGCCCGGACGAGGTGCGCCGCGCCCTCTGGGAGTCCGACTGCGTGCGCGAGGTCGCCATCGCGGGACGGGTCTGCCGGGCCCTCGCCGACCCGGGCACCGCGCCGCTGGTGGCCGCCGCGCTGCGCGCTCAGGGCCTCCGGCTCGCCGTGGTCATCGTTCAGTGGCGGCAGCAATGGCCGCGCCAGGCCCTGCCGCCCTCGCGCACCGCCACCGCGGCCAGCGCGACGGCGACGGCCGGGTCGAGCCACCACCAGCCGAGGGAGGTGGCGGTCAGCCCCGCCAGCACCCCGGCGGCCAGCAGGGCGCACAGCATGTTCTGCGTGCCCTCGCCGGCGGTGGCCGCCGAGCCCAGGCGCGCGCCGAGCCGTCGCTTGGCCAGCCCGAGCAGCGGCATGCTGACCAGGCTGATCGTGGTGACGGCGATGCCCAGCGCCGTGGACGCCGGCCGCTGACCCTCGCGCAGGTCATAGGCCACGTGGGCCAGGAGATAGGGCGCGAGCACCCAGAAGCTGACCGCCACGGCCCGCTGCGCGCGCGACTCGGCGGTGGCCGAGTGGAGCCGGCGCCCGGTGAAGCGCCAGATGACGATGAGGCTCGCCAGCGCCTCGACCAGAGACGCCCAGCCCCAGCCGATGAGCGCCACCGAGTGGGCCGACAGTCCCGCCGCCAGGCCGAGGGAACTCTCGGCGCCGAGCCAGACGAGCGTCGCGACCGACAGCCGCCTGGCCAGCCGCGCGTCGCGCAGGAACTGCGGCGCGGCCGAGGGACGCGCCCGCGTACCCGGATCTGGCACCATGGCCCCCGATCACCTGAAAGCCGATCCGACAGCGCTGCGTAGTCTACCGGTAGCACACAGTGCCCTGCCGTCGTCGGCGCGCGGCCATGGACGGCCGGCGGGCCGTCCATGGAGGAGATCCCATTGCCCTTCACCCCCGCCCACGTCGCCGTGGTCATCCCGTTGATCGGCTCGCCGCGGGTGCGCAAGGTGCTCGATCCCTGGGCGCTCGGCGTGGGGGCGATGGTCCCCGACCTGCCGATGTTCCTGCCGTACCTGTCGAACTACAGCCGGTGGCACTCGCCGGCCGGGGTGGTCACCGACGACGTCGCCGCGGTCTTCGTCCTGCTGGCGCTGCTGCAGTTCGTCCTGCGCGACCCGCTGACCGCGCTGCTGCCCCCTCGTTTGGCCGCGCGCGTCGCCGCGCTGCCCGGACCGGCCTGGCGGCGCTTCCCCGCCATAGCGCTCGGCGCGGCGGCGGGCGCGGCCACGCACGTCCTGTGGGACTCCTTCACCCACGAGTGGGGAGCCGCGCTCTGGGGCTGGGCATGGATGACCGCGCCGGTGGTCGGCTGGCTGAACGGCGCCCAGGTGGCGCAGTACGCCTCCTCCGTGCTCGGCCTCGCGCTGACCGTCTGGTGGGTCCTGCGCTACCTGCGCGCCGCCCGCACCGACCTCCGGCCCGAGGCCCCCGGCTCGGGGCTGGACGGCGTGCGGCCGCGGCTCACCGCGCGGGCGGGAGTCGCGGGACGGCCAGAGGTCACGGCGCGGGCGGGAATCGCGGGACGGCCGGAGCTCACGGCGCGGGCGGAGGTCGAGGGACGGCCGGAGCTCACGGCGCGTGCGCGGTGGGGCGTGCTCGCCGGCGCGGCCGCCGGCGCGTGCTGCGCGGCCGCCCTGTGGACCTTCGTCGACCCGCCGAACCCCCTGTACGGCTGGGCGGGCGTGCTCGCCAAGACGGGCGTCGGCCTGGTCGTGGGGCTGTGCGCGGTGCTGACCGTCTACGCCCTGCTGTGGCAGCTCGCGCGGGTCATACGCTTGACGCGTGCCTGAGCTCATCACCGTGGAGGACCCCGCCGATCCCCGGCTGGCCGACTATGTGCGCCTGCGCGACGTCGAGCTGCGCAAGAGCCTGGAGGCCGAGCGCGGCCTGTTCATGGCCGAGGGCGAGAAGGTCATCCGGCGGGCCGTCGCGGCCGGATACCCGGTCAGGTCGGTGCTCACCACCCCGAGGTGGCTCGCCGGGCTCGCCGACGTGCTGGGCGAGGCCCGCGTCTACCTGGTGTCGGAGGAGGTGATGGGCGGCATCGCCGGCTTCGCCGTGCACCGCGGGGCGCTCGCCTCCATGGCCCGCCTGGAGCTCCCCGCCGTGAGCGACCTGCTCGCCGGCCGGTTCACCGCCCCAGGCGACCCCCGCTTCACCCCCGCGCCGCCCACCAGGCCCCCAGCCCCGACTCCATCGCCGTCCCCCAGGCCTCCGGCCTCGACTCCACCGCCGCCCACCGAGCCGCCGGCGCCGACTCCGTCGCCGTCCACCGGGCCCCCGACTCCGCCGCCCGCCTCGGGCCCGGGCACGCAGCGGGAAGGCGGGCTCCCGCGGCGGGTGCTCGTCCTTGAGGACCTGGTCGACCACGGCAACGTGGGCGCCATCTTCCGGTGCGCCGCCGCGCTCGGCGTCGAGGCCGTCATCCTGTCGCCGCGCTGTGCCGACCCGCTGTACCGGCGCTCGGTGAAGGTGTCCATGGGCGCGGTGTTCGCCGTCCCGTACGCCCGCATGACCAACTGGCACGCCGGCCTCGCCGAGCTCCGCGAGGCGGGGTTTCGCACCCTGGCGCTCACCCCAGACCTTTCGGCGACCCCGCTGGAGGCCGCCGCCGTCGGCGGCCGGGTGGCGCTGCTCCTCGGCTCCGAGGGCGACGGCCTGTCCTCCCGCTGGCTGCGCGAGGCGGACGAGGCGGTGCGCATCCCCATGAGTCCCGCCGCGATGGACCTCGGCGTCGACTCCCTCAACGTGGTCGCCGCCGCCGCCATCGCCTGCCACGAACTCACCCGACTCCCGGCCGCCCTCACCTGACGGTCAGGACGGAAGGCGGCCCGAGCCGTGGGGATCAGGACGCGGTGAGGTCGGTCGCTGGATCTGGTGGACGCTGGGCGTCCGGGCCACCCATCCGCGGGGCAGGACGCCGATGTCGTTGACCAGGCCGCGCAACTTCTCGTCCACCTCCAGCACCATCGCCTGGTAGACGGTCACGCCGAGGCGGGGAACCGCGCCGCCTGGCGGGGGCTACCGCGGGGTGCGGGCGGTGGTGAGGAGGTAGGCGGGCCAGCTTCCGTGGGCGCTGATGTCCTTCGCCGACTCGGCGGCGTACGCCTCGCACAGGAAGCCGAGGACGCGGCGGCCGTCGGCGAGGTCGACGGTGCCGAGCGTCAGCGGCGGCGCGGTGTCGGCGAGCAGCGTGCCGAGCGCCTGCGTGCCCAGCTCGTACAGCTCCACCTCGACCGCGACGCCCGCGCCGGGCCGGCGCACCAGGCCGGGACGCGCCGGCTCGCCGCCGTCCAGCGCGTAGAGCCGGTAGAGCGGCGCGGTCATGGCCGTGCCGAGGCCGGCGGCGCCGAGCGCGGCGAGCCGGCCGTGCAGCGGCTGCCCGAGCCGGTGCGCCCCGACGACGGCCAGCACTTCCCGTCCGCGATCACGGACGCCCGTCGCCGCCTCCGGGGCCTCGGTGGGTGAGGACGAGATGTCCGTTCCAGAGGCGCCGGGCCGTGCGCGGGAGGCGCCCGCGGTCGCGTCGCCGCCGGATGGCGTGGTGGCCTCGGCGGGCGACTGGAAGGCGTCGGCCAGGCCGGCCAGAAGGGCGTCCGCGCCGGCCGGGGCCAGCAGGCTGAGGCCGTGCGGGCGGCCCGCCGCCGTCATGCCGCCGGGCACCGCGACCGCCGCCAGGTCGAGCAGGTTGGCGAAGGTCGTGTAGTGCCCGAGGACGGTGTTGCGGTCGATCGGGCTCTCCAGCATCTCGGCGACGGTGAAGGTCGTCGGCACCGTCGGCAGGGCGAGCGCGTCCATCGCCGCCCACGCGCGCCGGGTCTTCGCGCGCAGCGCCCGCAGGCGGTACAGGCCCTCGAAGGCGTCGACCGCGCTGAGGCCGGCGCCGCCGCCGAGCACCTCGCGGGTGACCGGGTGCAGCTCGCCGGGGTGACGGGCGGCGAAGTCGCCCACCGCGGCGAGGCGTTCGGCGATCCACGGCCCCTGGTACAGCAGCCGTCCCGCGGCGAGGAACGGGTCGAGGTCGACCGGGACGATCCGGTGCCCGAGCCCGGCCAGCCGCTTCACCACCTCGGCGAACGCGGCCTCGGCTGCGTCGTCGCCGAAGAACGACAGGTGCTCGGGCACCCCGACGCGCATCGCGCCGACGGCGGGCGGCGCAGGGGAGGGGACGGGCAGCGGGCGCGACCACGGGTCGTCGGGCTCGGGACCCGCCATCACCGACAGCACCGCGAGCCCTTCTGCGGCCGACCGGGCGAAGACGCTCGGGCAGTCCAGCGACGCGCACGCCGGCACGACGCCCAGCGTGCTGACCAGACCCCGGCTCGGCTTGATCCCGGTGGTGCCGGTGAGGGCGGCCGGCACCCGGCCCGACCCGGCCGTGTCGGTGCCCACGGCGAAGGTCACCAGCCCGGCGCCCACCGCGACCGCGGAGCCCGAGCTGGACCCGCCGGAGATCAGGCCGGGCACCAGCGGCGACTCGCACGTGCCGTACGGGCTGCGGGCGCCGGACAACCCGGTGGCGAACTGGTCCAGGTTGGTCTTGCCGACCAGCAGCGCCCCGGCCGCGAGCAGCCGCTCGACCAGCGGCGCGCCGCGCTCGGGCACGTAGGCGTAGGCCGGGCAGGCCGCCGTGGTCGGCAGCCCGGCCACGTCCACGTTGTCCTTGACGGCGAAGGGGACCCCGTACAGCGGCGGGCGCGAGCCGGGGTCCGGCCAGCGGCGGGCCAGTTCGGCGGCGTCGCCGAGCAGGTCCGCCGCCGGCCGCAGGGTGATCCACACGTGGTCGTCGCCGCGGGCGGCGATGCGCCTGAGCACCTCCGCGGCCACGCCGGCCGGGGTGAGCGACCCCTCGCGGTACCCGCGGGCCAGGTGCGCAAGATCGAGCGAGACGGTCATCAAAACTCCTTGAGCGTGGAAACCGGTCCTTCAGGGGCGGGAGGAAACGCGGGACGGTGTCGCGCCGGTATCTGATCCAACAACTCTGATAGGGTTCGAACATACGTACGGCATACAAGGTGTGGGTCTACCCCACCCCCGAGCAGGCGGCCATGCTGAGTCGCACGTTCGGCTGCGTGCGCGTGGTGTGGAACCGCACCCTGGCCTGGCGGCACGCCCGCTACCACGGCGAAGGCGCCAAGACCGGCTTCACCCAGGCCAATGCCTACCTGACCGCGCTGAAGGCCACCGATGAGCTGGCGTGGCTGAATGAGGTGTCGTCGGTTCCGCTGCAGCAGGCGATCCGCCATCAGCAGGTGGCGTTCACCAACTTCTTCGCCGGACGCGCCAGGTATCCGCGCTACAAGTCCCGCACCGGGCGCCAGAGCGCCGAGTACACCCGCTCGGCCTTCCGCTACCGCGACGGGCGGCTGCTCCTGGCGAAAATGGACGTCCCGCTGGCGTTCGTGTGGTCCTGGCCGGGCATCGATCCGGTGACGATCGACCCGACAACGGTGACCATCTCGCGCGATCCGTGCGGCCGCTGGTACGCCTCCTTCGCCGTCGACCTCGCCGTCGACCTCGCCGTCGACGTCGACGATCCCGGGCAGGCTCCGGCGACCGGCCGGGTGGTGGGCGTGGACGTCGGGGTGAAGGACTTCGCCGTCACCTCCGACGGCGAGAAGATCGTCAACCCGCGCCACCTGGCGAAACGGGAACGCAATCTGGCCCGCTACCAGCGGCGCGAGGGCCGCAGGAAGCGCGGCTCGAACAACCGGGCCAAGGCCAGGGCCAAGGTCGCCCGTGCGCACCGCGAGGTCCGCGCCTCCCGCGCCGACTTCCTGCACCGTACCTCGGTCCGGCTGGTCGGTGACCACGACGTGATCGTGATCGAAGACCTCAACGTCAAGGGCATGGTGCGCAACCGGAGCCTGGCCAAGGCGATCTCCGACTGCGGCTGGGGCGCTTTTCGCCGCATGCTGGAGT
>NZ_JBHTCG010000018.1:0-154432 GCF_042665155.1 Sphaerisporangium rhizosphaerae
GTGGTCGACATGTGGCCGCCGACACCCTCGATTACCGTCATGACCATCCCCCGAAGAAGTGAGCCCTCGCCCACAGATGACTTGCTTCCCAGCAAGATCACTTCCCACACCTAGAGGGATACCCCCGCCGGGCACGCTCAGCACGGAGTCGGCGGCGGTCGAGGCGTTGCCGTTGGTGGGCACGACCGACCACTCCGATGTGCGAGCGTAGCCGTTCTCGTTGCCGACCCAGCGCACGTCCGGCCCGCCGTCGTTCTCCATGACCGCGTTGGGCTGCAGCCTGCGGGCCATCGCGGCCCAGTCCGAGAAGTTGTAGGGCTGGTTGCGGCCGGTCGGGTTGGCTCCGTCCCACCACAGCTCGTCGATGGTGCCGTAGCGGGTCATCAACTCGTAGAGGGTGTTCTCGAAGTAGGTGTTGTAGTCGTCAGAGGTGAAGGTGAACGTCACCCCGTTGACGACCGAGGAGGAGTCGGAGGGGATGGTCACCTGCCTGGAGCGGCTGCCGTTGGCGAACTTCCCGCCGGACTGGTTCTCGTGCAGGTCGGCGGGAGACACGTACAGGCCGACCTTCAGTCCGTACTTGTGCATGGAGTCGGTGAAGTTCTTCACCACGTCGCCCCTGCCGCTCGACCAGGAGGAGGACGCGACGCCGAAGCTGCTGTACTTGGAGGGGAACAGCAGGAAGCCGTCGTGGTGCTTGGCGGTGAGGATCGCCCCCTTGAACCCGGCGCTCTTTATCGAGGCCGCCCACTGGTCGGTGTTCAGGCTGGAGGGCTGGAACGAGTTCGGGTTCTCGGTGCCGGTGCCCCACTCTCTGCCGGTGAAGGTGTTGATGCCGAAGTGGATGAAGTTGTACTGCTCGAGCCGCTGCCAGGCCATCTGACGCGACGAGGGGACGATGTCCGCGGCCTTGGCGATGATCGTGGCGGGCGAGTCCGACGACGCCACCGACGCGACCTGGACCGTGGCCGCGAAGGCGGGGGCGGCCGGGGACAACGGGGACAAGACCAGGCTGAGCACCGACACTGCTGTCAGCGCTCTCTTGGCCCGGCCGCGCATCCTGCTCGCTGAGCCGTGCAGATCTTGCGAATCCATGTACGGTCCTTTCTCGGAACCCTTGATCTCGCTTGTCGGCCAAGACGGCGGGGCCGGAGTGGGGTGTCGCGTCGGGGGGTGACGCCGGTCGGCCGTCTTGCGTACGGCCGGTCGGCTTCGGTGATCGGGCGATCGGTGGACGTCGAGGCACCGGGCCGCGTTGACGTTGCTCACCAGCGTCGTTGCCGCCGTGGCCGGCAACGGCTTTGAGATTCTCGAGTTGGGCGGTCTCGCCTTGGCCGTTGCCGTAGCCGGCTCATCCCGTGGCGCGGCCAGGGTGGCGGCTCCGATGCTCGACGCCGAAAGCGCAGGCGGTGGCCGCCTGCGCCCCGGACGGCAGGGCACCCCGATGCTCGCTGTCACGACGTGCTCAGTGGTCGTGACCAGTGCCATCGTGGTCCTGGACCAAGACCTCGAAGATCGCTGGCGCCGCCACCGCGCCGAGTGCCGTCCGTGACCGATGGCATTCAAGTCGCATTCTGCTGGTCCTTCGGATTCACAAGAGGGGTTGTCGCGATCCGGAAGCCAGGTCACGCCCACTTCGAGAGCCAGGGGATTTGCTGGCATAGACGTAGGATGTCTTTGTAGGCGGACAGTACGAACTGCCCTGTTCACCGTCAATCCCCACACCGGCTCCGAGCGAGGCGGTGATGCCGGGCACGCGGGTTCGCCCGCCCTCGGAATGGTGGTGATGCGGATCGGACCAGATCTATGTCGCCCCACGTCAAGGAGCGGATTCGCCGGTATCGCGCCAGGAGTGGTCGCCGTGGACCGCCTGGTCGCGGGCGCCGCTGTACGCCGGGCCGTAGGGAGGGAGATGCATGAAACTTACAAATCCGCGACGCTCCTGCCCTCACGTATGGCGCGCGCGACCCCAGTTAGATGGGATGTTCTGGCCGGAGTAGTGCTGATATACGGGTACATGCCGACGCGTGCTCACCGGCCGCAGGGGACCTCAGCGGCCGTGTGACGCCCTCGTAGGGGTGCTCCGCTCCCCGGCTGCTCATCCTCTGACACATCGCCGCACGCCGGCTGGAGAGATGATCCCCGCCTCCAACATGTACACCACTGACCGGTCGGACAAAGCCCGCAGTGGCGTCGTGGACGTCGTCTCATTCGGCTGTTGCCGCCAGGTGCATCCGGTGGTGGCCACGAAGTTGATCACTGCCTGAAATTTCACCTGTACATCCGAGGTTCTGGCTTGGAGCCGCTCGCGCCTTGAACCCGATCGCGGCCTGGGAATTCAGGTACAGAGTCCAGTATCTGCGCAGCGGCGATAGGCGGGGCCGCGAAGGAGTCCATTGATCGGATGTGTTGACGCGGACGGATGTGCTGAATAGCGTCCGGATCGGCAAGTGAACTGCGTCAAGATCGACAGCACCTGACAGCCGGGTGGATCATTCCGGGCGAAAGCAATCCGGACCTCGGATGTTAACGTTCACATCCCTCCGAGACAACGACGCCGCTCGGCCGCCACCGCGGTCGGCTCGCACCCCCCAGGAGGATCGTTGCATTCCCCCCCTCACTCCCGCAGGAAGGCATTGCTCGCCGTGATGGCGGCCGCGCTGGTGACGGTGCCGGTGGCGGCGCTGGCATGGGCGGCGCCGGCGTCGGCGGCGGCGTCGCCGTTGGTCAGCGCCTCCTCGGGCCGGTGTCTGGACGTGGCGGGAAACTCCGACGCGGCGGGTACCGCCCTGCAGATCTGGGACTGCAACGGGCAGGCCAACCAGGCGTTCGAGTTCACCTCGGCCGGTGAGCTGCGGACCTACAACGGCACACGGTGCGTGGACGCCAACGCCGGAGGCACCTCGCCGGGCACGAAGGTCGTCATCTGGTCCTGCAACGGGCAGAACAACCAGAAGTGGCGGCAGAACGCCGACGGGTCGGTCACCGGCGTGCAGTCGGGTCTGTGCCTGGACGTGAACGGCAACGGCACGGTCAACGGGACCGCGGTCATCCTGTGGACCTGCGGTGGCCAGGCCAACCAGAAGTGGAGCACCGCCGGAGGCGGCCCCAGCCCGACGCCCACCCCCACCCCGACCCCGACCCCCACGCCGACCCCGACTCCGTCACCCTCGCCGTCGACCAGCCCGCCGCCCGGCACGAGTGCACGGCAGAAGGTCAACTTCAACCGGGGGTGGAAGTTCATCCGTGCGGACGTGACCGGCGCCCAGAACCCCGGCTTCGACGACTCCCGATGGGTCCCGGTGGCGTTGCCGCACGACTTCGTCGCCCCCTACAACGTGGGCGGCTCCGCCGGCGGGGCGAGCTTCTATACGGGCGCGGGCTGGTACCGCAAGCACTTCACCGTTCCCTCGTCCTGGAGCGGGAAGCGCGTCGAACTGCAATCCGAAGGCGCGTTCTCGGTCACCGACGTGTGGGTCAACGGCACCAAGATCGGCACCCATCGGGGCGGCTACACCGGATTCGCCTTCGACATCACCGCCTCGCTCCGCACCGGTGACAACGAGATATCGATCCGGGTGGACAACCGCTGGCAGGCCGACCTCGCCCCCCGGACGGGCGACCACCAGTTCAGCGGCGGCCTCTACCGCGACGTCTCCCTGAACGTCACCGACAACGTCCACGTCACCTGGTACGGCACCTTCGTCACCACCCCGGCGCTGACCAACCCGACGTGGGACACCGGCAACGCCGCGTACTACCGCAACATCGACCTGTCGCAGTACCCCAGCGACACCGACCTGCGCGCGAACCTCGCCGCCCGCCGCTCCAACGTGAGGGCGCAGACCGAGGTCCGCAACGACGGTTCCGCCGCGGTCGACGTCTACGCACGCCAGGAGGTGCGCAAGCAGGGGTCGAGCACCGTGCTGGCGAGCTTCGACTCCCCGGCCAGGACGCTCGGCGCCGCGGCCACGACGACGCTCGACGCGCTGAGCGGTTCGCTCTCCAACACCTCCGCGATGCTGCAGGGTCTCGATCTGTGGGCGCCGAACAACCCCGCGCTCTACACCGTGACCACCTCACTGGTGGTCGACCGCACCCCGGACGGCGTGGTCGATGACGGCGCCGTGGTCGACGCCTACGACACCACGTTCGGGTTCCGCAGCGCGCAGTGGAAGGTGGACGGCTTCTACCTCAACGGCGCCAAGACGCTGCTCGTCGGCGCGGACGTGCACCAGGACCACGGCGGCTGGGCCAACGCCGTCCCCAACTCCGGATTCGACCGTGACGTCCGCCAGATCCGTGAGGCCGGCATGAACTTCATCCGGGGCTCGCATTATCCCCACGACCCGTCCTTCGCGGACGCCACCGACAGGCTCGGCGTCATGTTCTGGTCGGAGGCCACCTTCTGGGCGACCGCCACCGCCGGCAAGGAGCCCACGCCGACCGGCACCGTCAGCGACTACCAGGCGGACGGCTATCCGCAGAAGACGGCCAACCAGGCGGCCTTCGAGCAGAGCGCCATGGACGGTCTCCGCGACATGATCCGCGTCAACCGCAACCACCCCTCGATCATCAACTGGTCCATGGGCAACGAGGTGTTCTTCACCTCCTCCTCCACCCTGGGCAACGCCAAGGCGCTGGTGAGCAAGATGCGCGACTACTCCCACCAGCTCGACCCGACGCGCAAGGCGGGGATGGGCGGCGTGCAACGCAACTCGCTCGACCAGCTCTCGGTCAGTGACGTCGCCGGGTACAACGGCGACGGCGGGAAGATCACCAACACCTGGATGCCGAACGTCGTCTCGGAGTACGGCTCCTCCACCTCCGACCGGCCCGGCACCTACGACCCGACGTACGGCGACGTCAAGGACCCCTCCGACGGCACCAGGTTCAAGCTCACGACCGGCAGCGCCGGACTGGCGATCTGGGCGGGCTTCGACCACGGCACGATCTTCAGCCCCGCCTACGCCCGGATGGGCATGATCGACTACTACCGGCTGCCCAAGGACCAGTGGTACTGGTACCGGGCCAACAAGTCGAGGTGGTCGGGCAGCACCACCATCGCCGACCCCACGCCCGTGGCCCGCGAACAGTCCACCAGCGGAACGGCGACCCGGATGACGCTGGAGGCCGGCAGGAACTCCTCCACCACCATCACCGATGACGGCACCACCGACACCCAGCTCGTGGTGACGATGCGGAACTCCTCGGGCGCCTGGGTCAACGACACCCGCAACGTCACGCTGACCGTCACCAGCGGCCCGGGCATCCTGCCCGGCGGCAAGTCCTACACCTTCACCCCGAACATCTCGGCCTTCAACGGCAAGATGGCGATCGAGTTCCGCTCCTTCTACGCCGGCACGACCACCATCACGGCCAAGTCGTCCGGCCTGCCCGACGCCACCATCACCATCACGACCACCGACACCGTCGGAGCGGCGGGCGAGACCGAACCCGCCAACTTCGGCAACGCATCCCTCTGGGGCTGACCCACCCCTCACCGGGTGTATTGCGGGCGGCTTTCGCCCGGAATACCGCGGACGCCTCCGGCGAGTCAGGAAGTGCTTTCTCGGCTGGCCGGCGACGTGCTCGGCCAGATGCCGGACCACTACTGGACGGCCCCGGCCTGGGTGCGCTCCGGGATGCTCAAGGACCCCGCCCTCCCCGCGCCGGCACCCTCCACGCCGGCGCGGGCTTCGGCATGCCCGGCTGAATCCGCACCCCTGCTGACCAGGGGGCCTGCCGCGCGCCACATGCCGCACTCTCGAAGAAGCATCTTTCAGCGTGCTGAGTGATCGTCATATCAGCGCAGCATGCGACACTCGGCGCGGCTCTGGCGTCGTTCCGAGTCGCTGTGCACCTCGCTCCAGATCCGCCCTCGTGACCGCACACGATGGAAAGTTGATCTTGACATGACGAGCAATCCCAGCAAGGGCACCGGAACGCTGATCCAGGAACGGCGCGCATCGCCGACCACGTTGCGCCGGGTTCCCGACACCAGCCTGCGAGACCAGCTCGGCGGCGTGTTCGCGATGCGGAACGACCAGGTCGGCTTCCTCTCGCGAATGATCGACACCTACGGCGACATCGTCCGGATCCGGGTGCTCGGCATTAAGATGATCATGCTCAACAACCCCGACTACTTCGAGCGCGTCCTGGTCAGGAACCACGAGAACTACGACAAGAACACCTTCCTGTTCCGGGCCGTGGAGCCGATCCTGCGCGGCGGCCTCATCGGCAACGTGGGCGGCGAACCGTGGCGGCGGCAGCGCCGCATCATGCAACCCTCGTTCCACCGCCCCCAGGTCGCCGGGTTCGCACAGAACATGTCGGACGAGACCTCCCGCATGCTGCGGCGCTGGGACCGGGAGTACAAGTCGGGGGACGTCGTCAACGTCAGCACCGAACTCGGACAGCTCGCGATGCGCATCGTCTTCAGATCACTCTTCGGCGCGGACGTCGGATCCAGGGGAGACGCCATCGAGGAGATGTTCCTGGAGGCCAACCAGATCGTCGGCGCCTTCTTCCGATTCCCGTTCCCCCCGCTGAGCTTTCCCACTAAGGGCCATCGCCGCCTCAACGAGATCATCCGGACGATGGACGGCTTCATCTCCGACGTCATCCGCAAGCGCCTGGACAGCGACGAGGAGCACCACGACCTGCTGACGGCGCTGATGAACGCCGTCGACGACGAGACCGGCACCGGGATGACCCCGCTGCAACTCCACCGCGAGGTGCTGAACATCATCATCGGCGGGTACGAGACCACCAGTAACTCCGTGGCCTGGCTGGTCTACCTGGTCGGCCAGCACCCCGAAGTGCAGGAACGGCTGCACGCCGAGGTCGACAGCGTCCTCGGCGGCCGCGCGCCCACCTTCGACGACGTGCCACGGCTGACCTACACCCGCATGATCGTCGACGAGACGCTGCGCCTGTACACTCCGGCCTGGCAGACGATGCGGCGCGCCAACGAGGAAGACGAGATCGGTGGCTATCGCATCCCCGCGAAATCCGACATCTACCTCAACATGTTCACCCTGCACCGGCACCCGGACTTCTGGCCGTCCCCGGACACCTTCGACCCGGAGCGCTTCACCCCGGGACAGATCGCCCGGCGACCGCGCCACGCCTACATCCCGTTCGCCAGCGGACCGCGCAACTGCATAGGCAAGCACTTCGCGCTCACCGAACTCACCATCATCCTGGCCATGATCGCCCAGGCGTACCGGGTCGAGATCCCCGAGGACCGCCGCTCCGTGGAGATCGAGCCACTGATCACGATGCACCCCAAGGGCGGCATCCACACCCGGATGGAACGGCGATGACGGCCCCGCCCGCCACCGTCGACCACTGCCTCGACGTGCTCCTGCCGACGACCCTGGACGTGTTCCCGCCCCTGCTCAACGAGCACCTGCGCGTCGCGCGCGACCACCTCTCCGAGTGGGTGGTGGAGCACGACCTGGTCCGCAAACCCGCCGCACGGCGTCGCTTCGAGCACGCCGACTTCGCCTGGTTCGCCGCCGTGACCTATCCGGCCGCCGACGAGCGGGGCCTGTGCCTGATCGCCGACTGGTTCGCCTGGCTGTTCCTGCTCGACGACCAGTTCGACGACGGCGCCGTGGGACGCGACCCCGCGCGCGTTCAGGACCTGATGGGACAGCTGGCGGCCGTCCTCCTCCAGGACGGCGATGACCCGGGCACGGCTCGGCCGGCCATCGTGGCGGCGCTGGCCGATCTCTGGCGCAGAACGATCCCGCGCGCCACGCCCGCGTGGCGCGACCGCTTCGTCCACCACATCGCCGAGGGCGGCGCCGCGGCGATGTGGGAGGCGGGCAACCGCACCCGCGGACTCGTGCCGGACGAGGCCACCTACATCACCAAGCGCAGGCACACCGGAGCCATCTACGTCTGCATGGATCTCATCGAACCCGCCGACCTCGCCGAGGTGCCCGCGGCCGTATACGACCACCCGGCCTACCAGGACGCCCTCCGCGCGGCCTGCGACGTCGTGTGCTGGACCAACGACGTCTTCTCGCTGGAGAAGGAACTGTCGGTCGGCGAGTACCACAACCTGGTGCCGATCGTCGAGCGCGCCCGCGGCCTCACCCGCGCGCCCGCCGTCCAGCACGTCGTGAGCGCGATCGCCCGCGAGGTCGACCGCTTCCTGCTCGGCGAACGCGAAGCCCTGGCGGCCCTCCCCGGCCACGCCGCCGAAGCGGCGAGGAACTTCGCCGGGATGCGTTCATGGATGCGCGGCAACCTCGACTGGTCCGCCAGGACCAAGCGTTACCGCGACGCCGGCGAGGAGACCGCGCACCGGCCCGCCGACTACCTCGACGCGCTGGCCGAGGCGGGAACATGATCGAAAGCCCGGTGTCGACGGCGCCCCGTACCGCCGCGACCGAAACCCGCCGCACCCCGGCGCATGCGGGCATGCCCGTCCCGCGAGGCGTCCTGCACGCCCGCCTGCTGCTCCCGCCCGCGCTGACGTACTGCATCGACCGGCTGGAACCGCGGCTGCGCGACATGTGCGGTTACCAGCTCGGCGTCCACGACGAGCACGGACATCCGACCGGCTCGGCGCACGGCAAGCTGATCCGCCCGGCGTTCGCGCTGCTGTGCGCGAAGGCCTGCGGCGGCGAACTCGTCGACGCCGTCCCCGCGGCGGTCGCCGTCGAACTCGTCCACAACGCCTCCCTCGTCCACGACGACATCATGGACGGCGACCGGGAACGACGGCACCGGCCGACCGTATGGGCGCGGTACGGCATCCCCATGGCCATCCTCGCGGGCGACGCGATGTTCGCCCTGGCCTTCGAGGCGCTCGGAACACCCGAACGGCGGCCCGCCGACCACCACCTGGCCCGCACTCTGCGGGAACTGATGGCCGGGCAGAGCCGGGACCTGCGTTTCGAGCGGCTCGGCGCGCCGTCGATCGGCGAGTGCATCGACATGATCGAGGGTAAGACGGGGGCACTCCTCGGCTCGGCGTGCCGGCTTGGCGCGCTGTACGGCTCGGCCCCCACCCCCGTGGCGGAGGCGTTCGGGCGCTTCGGTCTCGACCTCGGGGTCGCGTTCCAGCTGCTGGACGACCTGCTCGGCATCTGGGGCGATCCGAAGGCCACCGGCAAACCGGTCGGTTCCGACCTGCAGGCCCGCAAGAAGAGCGCCCCGGTGGTGGCCGCGCTCACCGCCGGCCGCGCCGCGTCCCGGCGGCTGGCCGAGCTGTACCAGACGTCCGGGCCGTTCGAGACCGGCCAGCTCGTGCTCGCCGCCGAGCTCATCGACGCGGCCGGCGGGCGGGCCTGGGCACGCGAAGAGGCGCGGCGCCGCATCGACGCCGCCTGGCAGCACCTCGCTGCGGTGGACATTCCCGGCGAGGCGCGGAACGACCTCGAAGAACTCACGACATTCCTCATCGACCGAGAATGGTGACCGCCCATGACCAGCACGAACACCCCGGACCGTCCGGCCGAGGTCATCCGCAGATGGTTCGAATGCTTCAACACCCACGACCACGTCCGCTTCGCCGAGTGCTACACCGAGGACGCCGTCCTTGAGGACATCGCGCTCGGGCGTACCTTCAAGGGGCGCGAGGAACTCGCCGAGTTCATGCGGGTCTGGGTGGAGGCCTGCCCCGACACCCGCTGCGAGCCGGGAGAGGTCATCCTCGACGGCGACCGCGCCGCCGTGCCCTGGAACGGCACGGGCACCCTCCTCGGCACCTTCCCCCACCTGCCGGACACCGCCGTCAAGGGCAGCCGCATCGACAACCGCGGGCTCAGCGTCATGGAGTTCGCCGACAACGGCCTGATCAGCCGCCAGACCGACTATTACGACACCATGGCCATCCTTCGCCAGATCGGCCTCATCCCGCAGTGACCCCCTCGACACCTGGAGCGACCATGAACGCGCAACGCGTCGCCATGACCACCGAGGACGTGGGCCGGTTCTTCGACGAGAAGGGCGACGTGCTCAGCGAACTGCTCGGCGGCAACATCCATTTCGGGTACTGGCTCGGCCCCGACGACCCCAGCACCTTCGCCCAGGCGGCCGAACGCCTGACCGACCACATGATCGAGACGCTGGCGCCCAAGCCGGGGGAGCGGATCCTCGACCTCGGCTGCGGGAGAGGCCGCCCGGCGGTCCGGCTGGCCCGCGCGGCCGACGTCGAGATCATCGGGATCTCGGTGAGCAGGCGGGACATCCAGGTGTCCACCGAACTCGCCCGGGCCGAGGGCCTGCAGCACCGCGTGTCCTTCACGCATGCCGACGCCATGGATCTGCCGTTCCCCCCGGCGTCCTTCGACGCGGTCTGGGCCCTGGAATCCCTGCTGCACATGCCCGACCGCCTGCGGGTGCTCAAGAACATCGCCACCGTCCTGCGTCCGGGCGGCAGGCTGGTGCTCTGCGACGTCTCCGGCACCACCCCCACCACCACGGAGGCCCAGGAGGCACTCCAGGAGGTCCTGCGTGACTGGGCCGTCGAGTCCCTGATCACCCCCGACGAGTACGCCACCCTGATCGCGGAGGCCGGACTGGAGCTCAAGCAGATCACCGACGTCGGCGAGCGCACCCGCTACTCGCCGGCCAAGGTCGTCGACATGATGCGGAAGATGATCGAGGCCCAGGGCATCGCCGTCGACTCGGTCGACCTCCCCATGGACGTGTGGGAGAAGTCCTTCACCGCCTTCGAACACATGGGCTACCTCCTCCTCACCGCCCGACGCCCGATTTCCTGACTGCCCTCCCCTGCGGCCGCTTACTGCCGTGGGTCGTCGGCCAGGCCGCGCCAGAACCGCGCCTGGTGATTCGGGCCCGCTGGCGGTCCGCTCGGCCGGTGCGCGTCCGGCATCGGCTGCGGCTGCGCGGGCTCGTCCAGGTCCTCGGCCCACTCCTTGACCTGCTCGACGCTCGGACGGCGCCGGAGCAGCGCCCGGGGCGGTGGCTGTCGAAGGCGGACGGGCTGCTGAACGTCTGGTGGCGGCCGGCGCAGTGCGCGACGCGCAGGCCGGTCCACACCTCGGCGCGACCTCCGCAGGTACGAGATCCAGCGCCTCCTGATAGGCCGCGCCGTCACCGGCCTGCAGGTTCAGTGATCACGTCCTTCCGGCGAGCACCGCGCATCGCTTCCTGTGCCGTCGCTGTTCCGTCGGACACGGCGCGAGGACGGAACCGCCGGTCGCCGACGGCCCGCCGGGCGCGGTATCCGTCGGAGGCCTACCACGCATCCTCGCCGGCCGGCAACACCCTGGGGGTGGAGATAGGTGCACCTCGGCCGGGTACCCAAGCGGGTTCTTCCGACACGGCCACAGGCTCATCATCATGACCATGAACATTTCCAAGGCGAGCCGCAGAGTTCTGGCCGTGATCTCGGCGGCGATGGCCTGTTTGACGATGGGTGTGCCCGCCCAGGCGGATACCGCGAGATCCACCGAAGGCGCCGTCGTCAAGACCGACGCGGGCGCGGTGCGCGGCACCGTCGCCGCCGATCACCGCCTCTTCCAGGGCATCCCCTTCGCCGCGCCGCCGGTCGGCGCGTTACGGTGGGCGCCGCCGCGTCCGGCGCAGCCGTGGCGGGGGGTACGCGATGCCGCCCGGCCGGGGAACCGCTGCGCGCAGAACGCCGACGCCATCTCCGGGCTACCCGGCAGCGCCTCCGAGGACTGCCTCTATCTCAATGTCACCACGCCGCGAAGCTCGCGCGGCCTCCGGCCGGTCATGGTCTGGGTACACGGGGGCGGGTTCACCGGCGGCTCCGGCAGCGACTACGACGAGCGGCGCCTGGCCGTCCAGGGTGACGTCGTGGTCGTCACGATCAACTACCGGCTGGGCGCCTTCGGATTCTTCGGGTACCCGGGACTGGCCGGCTCGGGCGCCTTCGGGCTCATGGACCAGCAGGCGGCGCTGCGCTGGGTACGCCGCAACGCGGCGGCGTTCGGCGGGGATCCCGGCCGGGTGACGCTGTTCGGCGAGTCCGCGGGAGGTGACAGCATGTGCGCCCAGCTCACCTCGCCGGCGGCGCGCGGGCTCTTCCACCGCATGGTGATCCAGAGCGGGTCCTGCACCGAGCTGAACGTGCCCGACGTGATCTTCCCCGGCGTGGGCGCCGAGTACGACACCTGGAAGCCGCGCGCGCTCGCCGAGAGCATCGGCTCCCGGGTGGCGCCCCGGCTCGGCTGCGCCGATCCGGCCACGGCCCTGGAATGCCTGCGCCGGGTCCCCGTGGCCGACCTGCTGGCGCCGCAACAGCCGCCGGTGTTCTGGAGCCCGGCGTACGGCACGCCCACGCTTCCCGTACATCCCGCGCTGGCACTGCGCGACGGCGCGTTCAACCGCGTACCGGTGCTCGCGGGGACGACCCGCGACGAGGGCTCCTTCTTCGTCGCCACGTACCCGCCCCTGGACGAGACCGCCTACCGGGGCCTGCTCGCGGTGTCCTTCGGCGGCGACGCCGAACGGGTGGCCGAACTCTACCCGGCGGGAACCTCGCCACGTCAGGCCTTGGGCTCGGTGATGACCGACCGCGGCTACGCCTGCCCGAACCGGCGCAACGATCAGGTGCTCGCCCGCTGGGTGCCGGTCTACGGGTACGAGTTCGCCGACCGCGACGCCCCGCAGTCGTTCGCGTTCCCGCAGCCGCCGGACTTCCCGCTCGGGGCCCACCACGCCTCGGAGCTGCCCTACCTGCACGACATCGTGGGCCTGGACGTCACCCTGAGGCCGGACCAGCGACGGCTGGCGGACACGATGATCGGCTACTGGAGCCGCTTCGCCGCCGCGGGTAAGCCGGACGCCGCCTGGCCGCGGGTGCCGCTGGTGCGGTCGCTGGAACCGGGTGGCGTACGCACCGCCGACCTGAACACCCGGCACAACTGCGAGTTCTGGGATTCGCTGCTCTGAGCCGGCGGCTGGTGTCGTCGGCGGGAGGCGCGTCACGGCGACGATCGCCTGCCACCGTTGGATCAGCCCTGACGTTCGCCTGGGCCGACGCGTTCACTCCCTGAGGATGCTCTGCCAGCAGCATTCCACCAGGTCGCGCCGCTTGTAGGTCTCAGCGTCGAAGGCATAGGGCGGCCTCCATGGCTGCCCTTACGCTTGCGGTCGGCGATCTGGCCCTTGCGCTCGGGAATGACCGCCTGGACGCGGGGCGTACGCCATCGCCCGTCGCGCCGAGGAGTTGATGGTCTCCGTCAGCTCCTCGGCAGGCAATCGACGTCGGTGTCCCTCGGCTGCGAACGGCCGCCGTCAGCAGGCCGCCCTCGTCCAGTCAGGATTCGATGAACGCGAGAAGGTCGGGGTTGAGGACGTCCGCGTGGGTGGTCAGCATGCCGTGCGGGAAGCCTGGGTACGCCTTGAGCACACCGTTCGCGAGCAGGTCGACCGCGCGCGGCACCGAACTGGCGAACGGGACGATCTGGTCGTCGTCGCCGTGCATGACCAGGACCGGCACGGTGATCTTCTTCAGATCCGCGGTGTAGTCCTCCAGCCACGAGAAGACCGTCTCGTAGTGGGCCTGGGCGCTGCCGGCCATGCCCTGCCGCCACCAGTTCGCGATCACCGCCTCGGACGGCTCGGCGCCCGGACGGTTGAATCCGTAGAACGGACCCTCCGGCACTGCCCGGTAGAACTCCGACCGGTTGCCTAACATGCCGGACTTAACCGCATCGAACCACTCCTGTGGCTGACCGCCAGGGTTCGCGTCGGTTTTCACCATGTTCGGGGTCAACGAGGCCACCAGCACTGCCTTGGCGACCCGCTTCTCGTAGCGAGCGACATAGCGGGCCACCTCATGACGGGACTCTGTATCTGCCGATGATGTCATCCGCGCAGGTCATCGAGCTTGTTCGACTCCTCGTCAGACCTTCCGCGAGTACCTCCCCGATGTGCTGGAGCGTGCACCAGCGGCGTACATCTCGCCTGACCTGCCAGATCGGTGCGGTGCCCTTGAGCCAGCCTGGCCGGGCTGTGTTGACGAAAACGGCATGCGGAGGACCGATTCATCTCGGCCTCCGCTGCCTCTGTGCCGGTTTCGGTCAGCCCGCGATGAAGCGCCAGCCTTCGGTGACGGTCGGAGCGTTGGTGGTGCCCCGCTGGGTGCCCCGGTCGTAGCACTTCTCGCGCGGCCGGTTCTCGTTCGCCGGGGAGGAGTACACCGTTTGAACGTCGTAGACCACGTCGTAGGCCTGCACACCGTACTGCCCGGTCACCCGGCTGTGCGGGGGGACCACGAGGCTGGCGTTCACGCCGATGGCGGTGGTCCGTTCTTGCACGATCTGCGTGCTGACATTGGTCTGCAGATATTTGGTCAGCTCGGCCGTCGCGCCCACGGTGACGCTGATCCGCCAGGTCCGTGACTGCGATGAGCTGAACGTCGCATTGATCGGCGTGTCAAGGGTGTTGTCCACGATGCGGCCGTCGCTCACGTTGAACGTCGAGGCGGTGGAAACCGCGGTGTATCGGTACCCCGCTAAATAGGGGGTGCGGCCGTAGAACGCCAGTCGCCAAACGATAGTGGGGTCGGTAGGGCAGGAAATCTGCGGACCAGGCCCGTCGGCGTGCGCGACACCCGGTGTCACGGTCACACCCAGACCTGAGATCAGGGCCGTGAGCACCGTGAACGCGGTGAGTCTTCTCCGTCGTCCGTTTGGTTTTCCGGCCGCTCCCCGCCGCCGGTCGTGCGCTCTGCTTCGAATGCCGGCCAATCTCCACCTCCATGCGACTTGATTTCGGCCCGGTCCACAGGCGCGGCCGGGTCTTCCACCCGGCGCGCTGCCGAGCCGCTTTACGAGTGCTGCATTGAGGGGTACAAACGCATACTTTGATCGCTGTCCGGGCACCTGTCAACAGCCGGGATAGCGCCCGGTCACTCGGGTCTTCGGTGTCTTTATCCAGGCGATGAGAAAGGGCACCTCATGAAGGAGCGGTCCGCAGCGAGGAGTCTTACCTGGTGGCTCACGGCGTGCCGAGAAGGGCGCGGATGTGGTCGCGGAGGGTGGCCGCTCGGGTGGAGAGGGCTTGGAGGGCGACCGTCTCGGGGTCGGGTGGGGTAGGAGCGCCGAAGGTGAGCAGCGTTGTGAGTTTGTCGAGCATGTCGGCCATGCTCCGTAGGTCCGAGACGGTGAGCGACGGGTCGGGGAGGGCTTCGGCCAGGGGGAAGATGACAGCGGCGGCTTCGGCCGCGGCGCGGCGTTGCAGGAGCTGCTCGGCCTTCGGGTCGGGGTTCTGGGGGTGGACGGACGTCTCGTGGTGACGCAGGGAAAGGGCGGCCCAAATCGCGGCGATGTCGATGCGATGGTCGCGGTCGGTCAGGTGGGCGTAGACGAACCGGGCCAGTTCGGCCGCCTCGACGCTTGGGGCCGAGTCCGGACCACCGTAAGTGAGCAGGCCCAGAAGGCGGGTCAGTATGTCCGCCATGCGCTGCAGGTCCGAGACGGTCGGCGACGGGTCGGGCAGCGAGCGGGCCATGGGGAAGACGACGGCGGCGGCCTCGGCCGCGGTCGTCCGCTGGAGGAGCTGTTCGGCCACCGGGTCGGGATTGCCCGGGTTGAAGGAGACCTCGTGATGGAAGAGGGATTCGCCGGTCCAGGAGGCGGCGATGTCGAGCCGGTGGTCACGGTCGGTCAGGCCCCCGTAGAGGTGGCGGACCAGCGCGGCGGCCTCGCCGGCCAGGCGCGTCGTGGGCGATCCGAATGCCAGGAGCCCGGTGAGAACGGCGATCCGCGGCGCCAGAAGCGCGCGTTGCGCCTCGTCAGCTCCCGGGCGGGTCGCCAGGTAACGCAGGATCTCCCAGGCGTTGTCCGCCGCCGCGCGCTGGACGGGGATGTTCCCGGGATGCGCGGCCGTGGCGATCCCTAACCACATCTCGGCTATCTTCCGCAACGGCTCGATGGTGATGCCCGGATTGACGGCGATGACGTTCTGGAAATGGGTGACGCCGTTCTTCGTCGTCCGCAGGGCGTCATCGTACCGGCCCTTTTCGAACAGGTAACGGGCGCGTTCCCCGAACGCGGCGATCGTGTCCAGGTCCCACTGCGGGCACGCGGCTGAATTATCCAAGCGGGCCGGGTGCATGGGATCGCGGTAGTCGAGGACGAGCGCCGTCCGGCACTCGCCGGGGTTGCGGATCTCGATGTACCCGTCGAATCCGTCCGGCGAGAGAAGATGCGGCCCATCGACGAGTCTGGGCCGGCTGGAGAAGTCCGGCAGGAGGTCGTCGTCCTTCGACAGGACTCGCGCCTGGTATTTGTCGCCTTCGGTTCTCACGAGGAACGTGAATGTCGGCCCGTCGGGGGCGTGGAAGGTGTACTTCTCGCCGTACTCCAGCTCGCCCGGGTAGGAATTCTGACCGAGGGTCCGTTGTTCGAAGGTCTCGAAGTCGATGCCGACGGTGTCCGCTTCGACGGCGTAGAAGAAGCCGACGTTCTCCGGGGCCACGCCGTACAGCGACTGCAGGTCGCTCTCGTTGGAGACCGGCGCCCGGAAGGCGGCCACGTAGAAGCCGAGCGGCCCCATGCCCGGCAGGTCGACGTTCAGATTGAGCACGAACCAAGGCCCCGCGGGCGAGACGCCCGTCGCGTTCAGCCACCTTTCGGGGATCCGAAGATTGGCCCCGCAGGCGAACCCCTCATGCACCCCGGTATTGACCGGACGGCGCTTGTCCTGGATATCTGGGTAGCGGTCGAACCGGATGAGGTCGGCGAACGTCACGTCAGCGCGGGTGGGGAGCAATGCCGTCGACTGGGCGATGGCGACGCCATTGGTGCCCGTCGCGACCTGGACGTGCTCGTCGCTGCCGTAACCGCTGTTGAGGAACATCCCGCCCGCACTGACCACGAACGACGGCGACTTGTAGTAGATCTCGACGCCCGGGTCCGCCTCTTCGCCCAAGGTGAATGTGGGACGGCGGCCCTGGAAGAAAACGTGCTGGCTCGCCGGGTAGGGCGTCAGCGCCAGCAGGTACGCCGCGGCCGGCGGCCGGTAGGAGGACGTCCCCGCGATGAGCGCCTCGGCCACCCAGGCGTCGGGAAACCACCGAGAAGGCTTCCCGGAAGCCTCGGGCCGGCCCAGATACATCAGGAAGAAGCCGGTCTGCGGGTGCCCCGTCTTCCAGTAGAGGTCGTTGAACTCCCAGTCGTCGGGCCGGTTGAGTTCCTCCTTCTGCCGGCGGAAGGGGCCCACGTGGCGCAGCCGGCTGCTGGAGACGGCGAACTTCACCGCGGCGAAGTCGAGCAGGTTCCCCGCGCCCGTCTTGACGGCGGAGTCCGTCGAGAACTCCTGCAGGTTCAGCAGCGCATGCACCGACAGCCGCTGGTAGCTGCGCGAGTTGAACTCCATGAAGTCATGCTTGGCGATATTGTGCATGAAGATGAGCAGCCAGTCTCTCAGCCCATTCTCGAGGCTGTCGTAGATCGGCTCCCCTGTGCGCTCGAACAGCGCCTGGTTCACCAGGAACCGGCACGACTCGATCATCAGTTGGTGGTTCTCGGTCTCCGCGCCCAGGAAGCTGAATCCGAACCCTGTCACCAGGTGGGTCTCGGTCGTGATGTTGTGGCCGCCGTGATGCCCCTCCGGGACCAGGTCGTCGATGATGGAGGCGAGCTGGCCGGGCGACAGGAGCGCCGAGTAACGCCCGACGACGGTCATCAGGCCTTTCAGGGTCATGTCGTAGTCGCCGTCCGTGCCCATCTTCTTGACGACGATCGCGCGCAGGCACAACGCCACCAGGATGCTGCTGCGCGGCCGTCCAGGGCTCCGATGCGCCGGATCACGCGTCATTGAGTGCAGCAGTGCGAACAGGTGGAAGGTGACGTCCTCGCCGTCCGGCACCGCCCTCCAGTCGACTGGACGCGTCCGGAGGAAGTGGTCGGCCACCGCGTCCAGACGGTCGCTGTGCGCGGCGAACGCGTGATGAGGTGTCTCGTCGACCGCGGGCGGATCGAGCCACACGTCAAAGGCGTGAAAGACGAAGGGCACCTGCGCCTGGAAGACGTGGCCGACGAAATCGGTGATCCGGATCCGATAGGGCCGCGGCGTCCCGGGGGTGCGCGGGTCGACCCCTTCCCGGCCGGGAGAGAACCGGAAGTAGCCCGAGCTGTAGCCGTCGAAGGCCCAGCGGAAGGCGTCCAGATCCGTCGGCCTGACCCAGAAGCCGAACTCGGGATCGGGGTGCTCGCTGTCCGCGGGCGTCGCCTCGAAGCGCGTCTCCATCGAAATGGCGTCCGGGATGTGCCCCCAGTGCACTTCGACGGACCCGCCGGTCTGGTGCGCGACGACCGCCATCTCCGCGTCGATCAGGGGAAAGGTCGTGATGACGCCGTGCTCGAAGGTCTGCATGCGAGCGCCGTCCCCGCCGTCCGACTCCGTATCGACCGGACGTCCTAGTGGCCCTTCGACGCCACCGAAAAGCTGCCACCGATCGGCGATCCTGCCCAGGACCGCCGGATCGCCGGGATCAGGGGTGCTCGCCGCGCCCACGGTCAGATGGACGGGCCCGGTCCAGCCCTGCCGGCTTTCCTCGGAGCCGACCGTGGGATTGTCACACCCCTTGACCTGGAACGCGTATTCCCCCAACGCCGGCAGGAACAACCACTGCCGCCCCTTCTTCGAATCGTGGACCTTCATGTTCGCGTGCCCGTGCCCCGCGAACCGCGCGCCCGTGTCCCGCCGGTACAGCACGTCGAACCGGAAATAGTCGTAATGCAGATCCGACGTCGGCAGCAGGGTCCATTCGAAGCACGCCTCGTTCCCGAGCCGGAACACGCTGATGACCATCTCCTGGTCGGGCATCCACGCGATTTCCCCGCGCTCGAACGACTGTCTCCGGCCGCGAGCGCCGTCCGGTAGATCCATTTCCGGCCCCACCGGACAGCCGAAGGGGCCACTTTCAGCCCCTAGTGCCTGCCATCGGTCCCCCACCAGCCCGCCGACAGAGAATGCACACCCCATGACCGCTCCTCGCATACCGACTCCCCGTGCTGCCGAGTATGCGGCAGAAGATGCGCCCGCACCCGGCATTTTCCTCGCGGGGCCGGTCGGTGAGCACAGCCTGCGTGGCTTGGCCACGGCCGCCTGACGGACCGGGGCGCGATGGGAGAGTGGGACGTGCGGCGGGGGCGCGGTGGAGTCGCATTGGGACGACCGGGCGTTGGCGCGGTCCGGAAGTCCGCCTGAAACTTACAGGGGCATCCGTCGCGGACCAGCGCTTCGAGCGAGTCGTCTCCCGTTCTGTTGACGCACTCCCGCCTCCTCTCTAGCGTGAGGCCCCCGTGGGTGATCGACATTCAGTTGTTAACGCTAACAATTGGAGAGGTGTGGAGACAGGAGAGCCGGTCCTTTCCGATGTCTCCGACCGGCCCACCCGCCGTTCATCCATAGCCATTTCGCCCTCCTGCCCGTTGTTCCCGTTTCCGCTTCATGGCTGTCGGCTGCGGCGAGGTGGCCGTGACGTACGTCAGCACCACGATGCGCACAAGTGCACGTGTGTGCCCGGCAATTCAGATTCAGTGATGGGAGTTTCATGGCACTGATCATGGCCTCTGATGGTCACTCATCAGGACCATCGCGGAGCACCCGGCCGTTACACCGGTTGCTGATCGGGCTTGTGGTGACCGCGCTCACCGCAGTGGCAGCCCTCGTCTCCGCGCCGTCGGCCCATGCCGCCACCAGCCAGTTCCGGGGCATGAACTGGGCCGTGCTGGGTGACAACTTCAGCACCAGCCCGCTCGTCGTGCAGGGCCTGAGCCAGTCCGACAGCAACGCGACGGTACGGGCCAAGGCCAACTCGCTCTACGACTACATGGAATACATCATGGGGGTGAACACCGTCCGGTTGCCCATCAACACCCACACCGTGGCCAACACGACCTGGTGGAACTCCTACCGTGGCGCCATCGACGCCGCCACCGAGCGCGGATTCAAGGTCATCCTGGCCTATTGGGAGGACGGTGCCGCCACCGGCGGCAGGATCACCAACCTCTCCGCGTGGAACGCGATGTGGTCCAGCGTGATCAGCACGTACGGCTCGAACGGCAACGTCTACTTCGAGCCGATGAACGAACCGCACGGCTACTCATCGACGGAGTGGCGCAACGTCGCGGCGAACTGGCTCAGCTCGCACACCTCGGCGGTGCCCGGCCGGGTGCTCATCGGCGGCACCGGCTTCAGCCAGGACCTGCGGGACATCTGCAACGACAGCCGCTTCAACTCGACGCTGCTGTCCTTCCACTACTACGCCTTCTTCTACGGCGCGATGACCTACGACGAGTTTCGAAGCCACATCCAGACACGTCTGGGCAACTGCGCCTCCCGCGCGGTCGCGACCGAGTACGGCGCGCCGATGGCCACCGGCCTCAACTACGCCGACGCGAACAGCGGCGACAACTTCGTGCGTTACCTCCGCGCTGTGGCCCAGGTGATGCGGGACAACCAGATGGGCGGCACCTACTGGCCCGCCCTCGGCGGCAAGGTGACCGCGGGCCTCGGCTACGACCACTACTCGATGTACGCCCTCGGCGGCAGCGGCACCAACCTCACCTTGGCCGTCCGCAACCAGTCCGGCGCCGACCGGGTCCGCTACGGCTGGGGCGACGCCGTGCGCGACCCCACCCCCACTCCCACCCCCACGCCAGAGCCGGATACGTACTACAGCCTCACCGTGCGCCACAGCGGCAAGGCCATGGACGTCCAGCAAGCGAGCACCGGCAACAGCGCGCGCGTCGACCAGTACACCTACGGCGGCAACGCCTGGCAGCAGTGGAGGTTCCAGGACGCCGGCAGCGGTTACTGGCGCGTCATCAGCCGCCACAGCGGAAAGTGCCTCGACGTGACCAGCGCCTCGACCGCCGACGGCGCCGAACTCATCCAGTACACCTGCGGCACCGGCAACAACCAGCAGTTCCAGATGGTCGCCAACGGTGGCTACTTCCAGCTCCGCGCACGCCACAGCGGCAAGTGCGTGGACGTGCCTTCCGCCTCGACCGCGGACGGCGTGGTCCTCAAGCAGTACACGTGCAACACCGGCACCAACCAGCAGTGGTCGCGCACGGCCGTCTGACGGTCGTCTCGACGTAAGCGCGGATTCCGCGGTACAGCCCGCACGCCCCCGGTGCCGATCTCCTGCTGTGCGCTCCGTGCCGGGGGATCCGGATCGCGGCGCTGTGCGGTCGGCCCGGGGTGCGGTGTCGGTGTTGCCACCGGTCCGTTTCCCCGGGCCGCCGTCCTGAATCGGACGTGCGAATCTCGCCACCGCGGCGCAGGCCGCCGGCGCGTAGGCGGCGACGGGGAGGAGTGGCGTCCTCGACATGGGATGTCTACGGTCGGCTTTTTTGGGCTCATACCTTTGCCGGGGCGGCGGTCACCCGGTGATTCCGGGGTGCTCGGGGGGTGCGCGGTCGCGCGAGGTGCGGGGGAGAGGGGGCCGTCGTCATCCCATGTCACTGGGAAACTTTCAGAGCGGGCGCGTCACGCCCGGCCTCTTCCCGCGTCCGAAGAAGCCCTCCTCCGGCCGGCGCCGGCGTCGAAACTCCTGGTCCGGGGGCGACGCCGCATCGCGCTGAGGTAGAGGTCCGACCTGTCCCCGCACAGTATGGCGTCGGCCCCGCTTGACACCTGGAAATGCCCGCTTAACGTCGGGTGTCTGGCAACGAGATCCTTTTGCGAAGCAGGGGCGGCACCTCTGCGAGCAACGCCCTATTTCGGCAGCGCGGCGGCGCGCGTCATGCCTGACTGGACGTTCATGTCAGGAAGGAACCATCCGTCCAATGCCCCGACGTCCGTGGCTCCCGACGCCGGCCGCTCCTCTACGGTCCCCGGCTGCGCCCCGCGGTGTTCGCCGGGGCCGGAGCACCGTCCGCAACCCCTTCGGGATGGAGAAGCAATATGTCTGATTTGTCGCGTCGGCAAGTGCTGCGATTCGGCGCGGCCGGCGCCGGCGCCGCGATGTTGCCGTTCCAGTGGACGGCGGCCGCGCGAGCCGCGTCAGTGGCGCCCGCGCAGGTGGCCGCCGCGAACGATCTGGCGCTGTGGTACGACGAGAGCGCCGGGACCGACTGGTTGCGCGCGCTGCCGATCGGCAACGGGCGCCTGGGCGCCATGGTGTTCGGCAACGTCGACGTCGAACGGTTGCAGCTGAACGAGGACACCGTCTGGGCCGGCGGGCCGTACGACCAGAGCAACACGCGCGGCGCGGGGGCGCTGGGGCAGATCCGGCAGCTGGTCTTCCAGAACCAGTGGAGCCAGGCCCAGACCCTGATCGACCAGAACATGCTGGGCAGCCCGGCGGGCCAGCTGGCCTACCAGACCGTCGGCAACCTGCGGCTCACCTTCAGCGGCGGCTCCAGCGGCGTCTCGGGGTACAACCGGCTGCTGGACCTGACCACGGCCACCACGGCGACGACGTACGCGCAGAACGGCATCAACTACCGGCGTGAGACGTTCGCCAGCGCGCCCGACCAGGTCATCGCCATCCGCCTGACCTCCGACCGGGCCGGCTCGATCACCTTCTCCGCGACGTTCGACAGCCCGCAGCGGACGACACGCAGCAGTCCCGACGGCACGACGGTGGGCCTCGACGGCATCTCGGGCGACTTCGAGGGCAAGAGCGGCTCGGTGCGGTTCCTGGCGCTGGCCAGGGCGGTCGCCGACGGCGGCACCGTCACCAGCTCCGGCGGCACGCTGCAGGTGCGCGGCGCCAACAGCGTGACGTTGCTGATCTCCATCGGCTCCAGCTACGTCAACTACCAGAACGTCGGCGGCGACTACCAGGGCATCGCCCGCAACTACCTGAGCGCCGCCGTGGCCAGGACCTACGACGACCTGCGCTCGCGGCACGTGGCCGATTACCAGCGGCTGTTCGGGCGCACGACGCTCGATCTGGGCCGCACCTCCGCGGCCGACCAGCCGACCGACGTGCGCATCGCGCAGCACAACAGCACCAACGACCCGCAGTTCTCGGTGCTGCTGTTCCAGTACGGCCGCTACCTGCTGATCAGCTCCTCGCGTCCCGGCTCGCAGCCGGCCAACCTGCAGGGCATCTGGAACGACTCGCTGACCCCGCAGTGGGACTCGAAGTACACCATCAACGCCAACCTGCCGATGAACTACTGGCCGACCGACACCACCAACCTGTCGGAGTGCTACGAGCCGGTGTTCAAGATGATCAGCGAGCTCGCGGTCACCGGCGCCCGCACCGCCCGGGTGCAGTACAACGCCGGCGGCTGGGTGACCCACCACAACACCGACGCCTGGCGCGCCTCGTCGGTCGTCGACGGCGCGTTGTGGGGCATGTGGCAGACCGGTGGCGCGTGGCTGTCCAGCCTGATCTGGGACCACTACCAGTTCACCGGCGACGTCGGATTCCTGCAGCAGTACTACCCCGCGATGAAGGGCGCCGCGCAGTTCTTCCTCGACACCCTGGTGAGCGAACCGAGCCTCGGATACCTGGTCACCAACCCCTCCAACTCCCCGGAACTGCCGCACCACTCGGGCGTCAGCGTGTGCGCGGGCCCGACGATGGACAACCAGATCCTGCGCGATCTGTTCAACGGCTGCGCCCAGGCCAGCCAGGTGCTCGGCACCGACGCCGACTTCCGCACGCGGGTCCTGGCGGCGCGTGACCGGCTCGCGCCGATGAAGGTCGGCTCGCGCGGCAACATCCAGGAGTGGCTGTACGACTGGGTGGAGACCGAGCAGAACCACCGGCACATCTCCCACCTGTACGGTCTGCACCCCAGCAACCAGATCACCAAGCGCGGCACCCCCTCGCTGTACACCGCGGCGCGGCGGACGCTGGAGCTGCGCGGCGACGACGGCACCGGCTGGTCGCTCGCCTGGAAGATCAACTACTGGGCGCGCATGGAGGAGGGCAACCGGGCGCAGACGCTCATCCGTCTCCTGGTCACGACGGCGCGGCTCGCGCCGAACATGTTCGACCTGCACCCGCCGTTCCAGATCGACGGCAACTTCGGCGCCACCTCCGGCATCGCCGAGATGCTGCTGCAGAGCCACACCGGCGAGCTGAACGTGCTGCCGGCACTGCCGTCCGCCTGGCCGGCAGGGAAGGTTCAGGGCCTGCGAGGGCGCGGCGGCTACACCGTGGACGCGACGTGGGCCTCCGGCGCGGCCACCGAGATCCTCGTCAAGTTCGACCGCGACGGCACGGTCAACGTGCGCAACCGGATCTTCACCGGCACCTACCAGGTGGTCGACACCGCGACCGGCGGCGCCCTCACCGTCACCAAGCCCGAGACCGACGTCGTCAGGTTCACCGGCCAGGCCGGGCACACCTACAAGCTCACGGGCACCGGCACGACGACGCCGCCGCCCTCCACCTACGTGCGGGTCTCCAACGCCGCCACCGGGCTGGTGCTGGACGGCGCCGGCAACGTCGCTTCCGGGTCGAACCTGAAGCAGTGGGCCTGGAACGGCGGCAACAACCAGCAGTTCCAGCTCGTCGACCTCGGCAGCGGCTGGTACCGCATCGTCAACCGCACCAACGGCCTGGTCATCGACAGCCAGGGCAACGGGTCCAACGGCGCCATCGCCAAGCAGGCATCGTCGAACGGCAACAACAACCAGCAGTGGCGGCTCAACGACACCGGCAGCGGCCGCTACCAGATCATCAACCGCGCCACCGGCACGGCCCTGGACGGCATGGGCTACACCGGCGCCGGCTCCGACGTCGGCATGTGGACGCCGAACGGCAACGGCAACAACCTGTGGACCATCACGAACCTGTGACGGTCGCGGGCCCGCCGCACCTCTGAGCGGCACCACGCGCTGCGCCGCGACCGGCCACCGGTCGCGGCGCAGCGCCTCAACTGGTGGCGCCCCAGGTGAGCGACAGGCCGGTGGCGGCGCGTTCGGCGCGGATCTCCATCATGCTGCCCAGGATGGTGGCATGGTCCGACACCACGGGCGTGGCGTCGAGCGTGTAGGTGATCCGGTGGCTGACGAGCACCGGGCTGCCCTGCGGCTCGTCGAGATGGCGGGCGGCGGCGGCGTCGAGCAGACCGGGCCGCACCACCTCCGACGCCCGGGCGACCGTCACTCCCGCGTCGGCGAGGGCGGTGTAGAGGGAGACGACGGTGAAGTCGCGGTCGCGGATGCGGCCGGCCGCCGGCCGCCGGACCCAGGACACCTGGTGCACGGCGGGACGGCCCGCGAACTCGCGGACCCGTTCCAGCCGCAGGGCGGTGTCGCCGGGACGCAGCCGCAGCTCCGCGGCGATGCGGGCCGGAGCCCGGCGCACCGCCCGCCCGGCCACCGCGGTGCGCACGTCATGGCCCTGTTTGCGCAGGTCGTCGACCAGGCTGCGGAGCGAGTCGAGCTGGTAGGCCGTGTGCGGCGGGGCGACGAACGTGCCTCTGCCGGGCTGCTGCACGATCAGCCTCTCGTCGCTGAGCTCCCGCAACGCCTGGCGCAGCGTCATCAGGGTCACCCCGTAGGAGGCACTCAGCTCCCGTTGCGGCGGCAGGGCCTCACCGGGGGCGTAGTGTCCCGACCGGATCTTCGCGGCGAGGTCGGCGGCGATGGCGCGGTATCTCGCCTCGTGCCCGGCGTCGGGGGTCATCGTGGTCGGTCACACTCCTGGTCGAGGGCTCGCCGCAGGGTCGCGAGGAAGGCCCGCAGGTCGTCCGGCCCGGCGCCGTCGAGCACCCGCTGCATGACCGCGGCGCCGACCACCACGCCGTCGGCGTGCCGGCGGGCTTCGCGTGCCTGGTCCGGGGTGGAGATGCCGAATCCTAGCAAGACCGGCCGGTCGGTGAGGTCCCTGATCCGCTCGGTGAGCTCCGCCGCCGAGGCGGCGAGGGCGGCCCGCTCACCGGTGGTGCCCATCACCGACACCGCGTAGACGAATCCGCGGCTGCGGCGCGCGATCTCGGCCAGCCGCGGCCGCGGCGTCGCGGGCGACGCCAGCAGCACCGGCTCGATCCCGTTGGCGGCGGCCGCGCCGGTGAGCTCGTCCGCCTCGTGCACCGGCAGGTCGGGCACGATCAGGCCGCCGACGCCGGCCCGGCGCAGCGCCGCGCAGAACGCCTCGGGGCCGTCGTGCAGCACCAGGTTGTAGTAGGTGCTGGCGACCAGCGGCACGCCCGGATCACCGGCCTCGGCGAGGCCGGCGAGGATCCGGCGCACGTTCGCTCCCCGGCGCAGTGCCGCGTCACCGGCCTGCTGGATGGTGGCGCCGTCCAGCGTGGGGTCGGAGAACGGCAGGCCGACCTCGATGGCGTCCGCGCCGGCGGCGGCGAACGCCCGCAGATAGTCCGTCCAGCCGGCCGTGATCCCTCCGGTGATGTACGGCATGAGCAGGCCGCGGCCGGTGTCCCGGCGGGCGCGCAGGTGGCGTTCGACCGCGCCCGCGGCCAGGGTGGTGGGGTCGGTCACAGCAGCTCCTTCAGGATCGTCAGGTCCTTGTCGCCCCGGCCGGACAACGTCATCAGCACCGTCGATCCCGCCGGCAGGTCGCCGCCCGCCGCGCGGATCACCCAGGCGAGGGCGTGCGCCGATTCGAGCGCCGGGACGATGCCTTCGGTGCGCGCCAGCCGTACCGCCGCGCCGACCGCCTCCTCGTCGGTCACCGTGACGTAGCGGGCCCGGCCCAGGTCGCGCAGGTGGGCGTGCTCCGGGCCGACTCCCGGATAGTCGAGCCCGGCGGCGATGGAGTGCGGTTCGGTGATCTGCCCGTCGTCGTCCTGCAGGAACAGCGAGCGGCAGCCGTGCAGGACGCCGAGCCGGCCGCGGGCCGCCCCGGCGCCGCCCTCCGCCTCGACGCCGACCAGGCGCGCCGGGGTGTCGGCGAATCCGGCGAACGTGCCGGCCGCGTTGGAACCGCCGCCCACGCACGCGACCACGTGGTCCGGGACGCCGGTCCGCAGCTCGGCGGCGCACTGTTGCCGGGCCTCGTCGCCGATGATCCGCTGGAACTCCCTGACCATCCACGGGTACGGATCCGGCCCGACGACCGAGCCGATGCAGTAGTGCGCGTCGCCGGTCGCGCCCACCCAGTGCCGCATGGCCTCGCTGGTCGCGTCCTTGAGGGTGCGGCCGCCCGTGGTCACCGGGACCACCTCGGCGCCCAGGATGCGCATCCGGAACACGTTCAGCGCCTGCCGCTCGATGTCGCGCTCGCCCATGAACACCGTGGCCTCAAGCCCGAGCAGCGCGGCGGCGGTCGCGGTGGCCACCCCGTGCTGGCCCGCTCCCGTCTCGGCGATCAGCCTGCGCCGTCCCATCCGAGTGGCCAGCAGGGCCTGGCCGAGCACATTGTTGATCTTGTGGGACCCGGTGTGGGTGAGATCCTCGCGCTTGAGGTAGAGCCGTACGCCCAGCGCCTGCGACAACCGGCGGGCCGGTGTGAGCGGGGTGGGCCGCCCGGCGTGCACGGCGAGCAGCCGCGCCAGGGCGCCGCGGAAGCCCGGATCGGCCCATGCCTCCCGGAACGCCTCCTCCACCTCCCGGCACGCCTCGACCAGGGACTCCGGCGCGTACCGTCCGCCGTACCCGCCGAACCGTCCTCTCGCCCGGGGCTCGCCCATCGTCCCGTCCGGTGGGACCGGTTCCCGCCATGGCGACACCTCTCGCATGCCATGCTCCGATCGTTCTATAACTCTTGAGTGAGTTCTATAACAGTCAGTGTGGCATGGGAGGCGTGGAGGCGCCACCGCCGATGTCCGGTCCCAAGACGCCCGGCGGGCGGATGGGCCCTCGCTGTGAAACCCCTGGTGGTACACGATCAAAGGGCGAGGTCCGGACCGCCTGACGCGGCATGGCACTCGGTCATAATTGGCTGAGATCGCTAGGGAGGAGCGCCGTGACCGACACCCCGCGCGAGGGCGGATACCGGCCGGGCTACGAGGTGGCGGCCGAGCAGGTGCTGGAGCTCATCGCCCGGCTGGGCCTGCGCCCGGGCGACCGCATGCCGACCGAGAACGACCTGGCGCAGCGGCTGGGCACCAGCCGCACCGTCGTCCGCGAGGCGGTGAAGATCCTCTCCGCGCTCGGCCGGGTACGCGCCCAGAAGGGTCGCGGCCTGTACGTGGCCGACGACGAGGGAATGCTCGGCGCCGGGCGGCTGGCATCGCTGTTCCTCCCGACCGACCTCGACCACGTCTACATGCTGTTCGAGTTCCGGCGGGCGCAGGAGATGGAGACCAGCCGGCTGGCCGCCCACCGCGCCACCCCGGCGGAGCTGCGGGCCATCGAGGAGGCGGCCGAGGTGTGCCGCCACGGGTTCGAGACCGGACGCGTGGATGTGTTCAACGAGGGCGACGACGCCTTCCACGCCGCCATCGCCACCTCCTCGCACAATGTGTTCCTGCAGATCGCGGTGGGGGAGGCCCGCCGGCTCCAGGCCCAGTCCGCCATCATCGGGCTGCGCGGCTCCGTGGGCGGGCACGCGGCCAAGGCCGTCGAGGAACACGGCGCCATCTACCGGGCCATCCGCGCCGGCGATCCCGAAGCGGCGGCCCGCGCCGCGGCGGCCCACATCGACAACACGCTGGAGGACTACCGCAGGGAGATCCAGCAGCTGCTGTTCTCCTCGGCCGACGGTCACCACCCGGCCGCCCGCACCAGCGGTCCGGCTCCGCAGTGACTCCGGCCCGTCGTGGCGGTGGTCGCCACGACGGGCCGCTCGTGTCAGGTCAGGTGCGGGTCCACTTCTGGTTGGTACCGCCGTTGCAGGTCCACAGGATCACCGTGGTGCCGTTGGCGGTGCCGGCGGCGTTGGCGTCCAGGCACAGCCCGGACTGGACGTTGGTCACGCTGCCGTCGGCGTTGAGGTTCCACTGCTGGCTGGTCTGCCCGTTGCAGTCGCCGATGACCGCCCGGGTTCCGGCCGAGGTCCCGCCGTTCTCGGCGCTCAGGCACTTGGTGCCGTACACCTGGAGCTGCTTGGCGGAGGTGAGGGGCCACTGCTGGTTGGCGCCGCCGTTGCAGTCCCACAGCGCCACCTGGGTGCCGTTGGTCTGCGACTGGTTCGGCACGTCGATGCAACGGCCGGAGGCCTGTCCGCGCAGCAGGTTGCCGTTTCCGGTGCCGCCGCCCTGGCCCGGGGTGATCGTGAGGTTGTCGAACTGGGCGGTCTCGGTGGTGCTGGTGCCGATGCCGACCTGGCCCGCGCCCCAGGTGCCGTCGGTGACCGAGCCCACCTGGGCGCCGTCGATGCCGGCGGTGATGGTGCCGCCCGAGAAGCCGAGCGTCAGGGTGTGCCAGCGGCCGGTGCCGAGGGAGGCGACGGTCCCGCTGCGCAGCGTGGTCATCTGGTTGTCGATGTTGTTGCGCAGGATCTGCCAGGCGCCGCCGTCGGTGACGCGCAGGTAGTAGGCGTTCAACCCCTCGGGGCCGAAGGAGTGCTGGCCGCCGGCCCTGCCGATCACCTCGGCGTAGCCGCTCTGCTCGAGCAGCACGTCGGTGGAGACGGTGTAGTTGGCCCAGCCGAGATCGCCCAGCAGGGCGTAGGGGTGGGAGCCGCCGGTCCACAGGATCGGCTGGCGGGGGGCCATCTGGCGCACGCACTTCCCGGTGCGCCCGCCGCCGCAGCCGGTGACCTCGAAGGAGCCCTGCATGTCCTGCAGGTACTTCGCCTCACGGCCGGTGGCGTAGGAGTCGAAGGTGTCGGAGTAGGGCAGGGCCAGCGAGCCGCGGGCGGGGCTGGTGGCGGTGCCCTTGCCCTGGCCCGTCGTGGTGGTGATCGTGTACACGTAACCGGGCTGCACGGTCAGCGAGAACGCGCCGCCCGAGGGCGTGAGGTCGGTGGTGTGGACGAAGTGGTCGGAGGCGTTGCCGGAGTTGAGGTTGGTCGCCCACACGTGCACCTGGCCGGTGGACAGGCCTCCGGTGACGGTGAAGTTCAGCGTCTGGGCGGCGGTGGCGTCCATGGTCTCGATGATCGTGCTGTAGTCGGAGTTGTTGGCCGACTTCAGCGAGACGTAGCTGCCGTTGTTGCGGTTGCCGCCGATGTAGCCGGTGGAGGAGTCGAGGTACTTCCACCCCGGCGTGGTGAACTGCGTGGTCTGCGCCATCACCCAGGCGTTCTTGCCGATCGCGTAGTAACCCGACCACGGCTGGGGAGCCACCGCCACGCCCATCGTGGAGAAGGGCAGGTTCGGCGGGATCGCGGCGATGACCGGCCAGTTGATGTAGGCGGTCATCTTCCCGTCGATGTAGTCCCGGTTGATGCCCCGCGCCAGCGCCTTGGCGCCGTCGTTGTAGTCATCGGAGCCGTTCTCGCTGGCCCACAGCACCTTGCCGGAGTTGATGGCGGTGGTGGAGCTGGGGCAGTTCTGCTGGGCGCCGCGGTAGCCGCACACGTAGTGGCCGCCGAACACGTCGACGGCGTTGCGGAAGGCGGTGTTATTGGCCGCGTCGTTGGCCACGTCGAAGCCCCAGTCATCCGAGGCGATGATCTTGACGTTGCCGAATCCCCGGGAGTCCAGTGCGCTGTTCAGGTTGACGTACCAGTTGAGGTCGCGGCCCTTCTCGTTCCAGCCGCCGAGGTAGTCGATGGTCAGCCCGTGGCTGTTCTTGGCGCAGCCGAGCCAGTCGACCAGGTAGTTGATGGTGTCCTGGGACCAGAAGTTGCCGTTGCCGAGCCAGCCGGGCGCGCCCCAGGAGAGGCCGACCAGCTTGATGTTGGGGTTGCGGGCCTTGGCCTGCTCCATCAGCCACCACTCGTAGCCGCGGTTGCAGTCCAGGTCGGCGGAGGTGTGCCGGTGGCTCGGCTCCGCGCCGTCGGTGGAGTTGGTGTCCCCGCCGATCTCGACCTTCAGGATCTGCATCGCCGCGCCGTACCCGGGCTTGAACAGGTAGTCCAGGATCTGGCCTCGCTGCGGCTCGGGGTAGTCGATGAGCAGGCGGCTGTTGCCGCCGCCGCCGCTGATGGCGCCGACGCCGTCGAAGGTGCGGCCGCCGGAACCACCGTTGATCGTGATTCCGACCGCCGCCTGGGCGGCCGAGGCGCCTATCAGGGACATCATCGCGATGGTCAGCAGCGCGACCAGGGCTCTAGCGGCGACGCGCACCGTGCTTTCTCTTCGCCGGCTCATGGGGGTCCTTTCGGTGAGGGGCGAGATCGATGTGATGAGACGCCGGCCGGAGGCCGGCGTGGTCAGGGGTGACCGCGGCCTCGGGCACCGGCCGCGGGAGATGCCCGGCGGTGCGTGCCGCCGGCAGCTACCCGGCGCCCCGCGGCAGCGCGCACGCGCGTCATCGCGGGGTCGGCCGCGCCGGTCCCACCCGGTCGTACCGCGGTGATCGGCGTCCTGCGGGATGCGAGCGGTGGCAGAGCGGCGAGGGCGGCACCGGACCTCCGAGGCATTGTTAGCGCTAACAATCAGCGACGCGTCTTATGGACTCGACGTGACGGCTTGTCGGGCGAAGAAGACCGCTCGGCGCGGTCGACGTTCCCACGTCTCCGCGCCTGCCCCGAGAGATCCCCTCGGGCGGTATAGGTACTAATTACCGGCCTAAGGCTAAGGTCCGTCAAGCCGTAAGTTTCAGACTCAGCACATCGGGCTCCGCGTGCCGTGCGCCCTCTCCGGGCCCCGGCGTCGCGGTCGCACCCACCGAAACCCGTCCCCCGTGCGCTGCCTCGTGTGAAGTGCCGGACGCCATATGCCCTGCTCACCATCGGCAATGCCGGCCGGGGGCGCCTTCGGGTACGCGGGCGGTCGCCGCGGGGGCGCGTCGCGGCGGCCGCAAGGGACCGCCCCGGCGGTGCCGGACGGCCGAAATGTAAGTTTCACACTCACCGCTCGGTGACCACGCCGGCGAACTCGGCCGCGAAGCCGGCGGGCCACGGCCATGTCGGCGGCCATGTCGGCGGAGACGCCGCCGGAGCCTTCCCGTCACACCGCCGCATCCGGCCGCTCGGCTCGCCGGGACGGCATCGCCGTCCCGGTATATGTCGGCAGTATTGACGTGAGACGTCATACGAGTTACGTTTTCGCGCGGATAGTGATCAACGGCACATTCGTCACATATGCGGCGGGCGCACCAATGAACCACACCGTTCGACGCGGGCCGCCGTACAGCATCCCTGTGCCGAACGAAAGGAGCACACGTGCGTTCGTCACTCGTGTCGCACAGGCGAACATCGGTCGCGGCATCCGCCGCCCTGCTGATCACGATGGGATCACTCATCGCACCGGTCGCCGCGCAGGCCGAGGCGGCCAGGACGGGCCACACGATCGTGGTCGCCCCCGCCGGAGCCGCGAACGCCGACGACAAGGGTCCGGGCAGTGCCGGCCGGCCGTTGGCGACCCTTGCGGAAGCACAGAGACGGGCGCGCGAGGCGGCGGCCGAGGGGAAGCGCGACGTCACCGTCGAACTCCTCGACGGCACCTACCGGCTGACCTCGCCGCTGCGGTTCGACGCCGCCGACTCCGGCCGCGCCGGGCACACCGTGACCTGGAAGGCCGCGCGTGGAGCCAAGCCCGTACTGAGCGGCGCCAAGCCCGTCACCGGATGGGAACCCGACGATGCCGCCACGGGCGTCTACAAGGCCCAGGTCGGCAGCGGATTCGACAGCCGGCAGCTCTACGTCGACGGCGTTCTCGCACAGCGGGCGCGGACCAAGATCGCGCGCAGCGACATCACACTCAACGCGACCGGTTTCACCGTCAACAACCCCGCCCTGGGCTACCTGGCCACGCTGCCCGACCAGAAGCGCGTCGAACTCCAGGCGATGCTGTCCTTCACCAACCGGTTCGCGCCTGTACAGAGCATCTCGGGTTCCACGGTCGTCATGCAGCAGCCCGCGTGGGACAACAACACCTACGGCTACGACACCATCCAGTCGCCGCTCCGCACGCCGACGTTCTTCCTGCTGAACTCCAAGAGGTTCCTCGACGAGCCCGGCGAGTGGTACCTGGACACCACCGCCGGGACTCTGTACTACAAGCCGCTCCCCGGACAGGATCTCTCGCGTGCGCGCGTGGAGCTGCCGCGGCTGGAGTCGCTGCTCCAGGTGGGCGGCACCTACGACCAGCCGGCACGCGACCTGCGGTTCGCGGGCCTGACCTTCACCGGCACCACGTGGCTGCACCCGAGTTCGCCCGACGGGTACGCCAACCAGCAGACCGGCGTGTTCATCTCCGGTGTCCAGCCCGACCGTCCGGCCGACGCCTTCACCTCCTGCGGGTTCGGCTGCAAGGGATTCGAGGGCTCGCGCAACGGCTGGGCGCAGTCGTCCGCGGCGGTGCAGGTGTCGGCGGCCGAAGGCGTCCGGTTCACCGGTGACACCTTCGTGAACCTCGGTTCGCTCGCGCTCGGCATCGGCAACGACGCCAACGCCCACGCCTCCGGCGTCGGGCTGGGCGCGCACGACATCGCGGTCGAGGGCAGCACGTTCACCGCGAGCGCCGGCGGTGGCATCATGGTCGGCGGCGTACGGCCCGACGCCCACCACCCGTCCGACCCCCGCATGGTCAACAGCGACATCCGGCTCAGCGACAACCGCGTCTACGCGACCGCCCGCGAGTACCTGGACCAGGACGCGATCTTCGCCAGCTATGTCACGCGTCTGACCATCGAGC
Organism: Sphaerisporangium rhizosphaerae; assembly: GCF_042665155.1. Lineage (NCBI taxonomy): Bacteria > Bacillati > Actinomycetota > Actinomycetes > Streptosporangiales > Streptosporangiaceae > Sphaerisporangium > Sphaerisporangium rhizosphaerae. The sequence continues at coordinate 33,540 of NZ_JBHTCG010000018.1, forward strand.
ACAACTACGTCTCCGACATGCCCTACACCGGCATCGGGCTCGGTTACGGCTGGGGCGCCAACGACGCCGGGGGCAGCCCCGAGTACCTCAACCGCGGCCTCTACGACTTCCAGCCGGTCTACGACACGCCGACGACCTCCAGCGACGTCCGCGTCGTGGGCAACCACGTGCGCAACGTCGTCCAGACGATGTTCGACGCCGGCTGCATCTACACGCTCTCGGCGATGCCGCGCAGCACCATCGACGAGAACTTCTGTGAGAACAGCGGGCAGCTCGGGCTGTACTTCGACGAGGGTTCGCGGTACCTGAGCGCGAGCCACAACGTGTTCGTCAACACCGCCGCGCAGTGGGCGCACGCCAACAACCAGAACGGCAACCACACCGGCGACTTCACGCTCGTCGGCAACTACACGACCAACCCGGCCATCACCGGCATCGTCAACGGCAGCCGCGGGAACGTCGCCCGCGACAACGTCACCATCTCCGCCGGCAACCCGCCGATCGAGGCCGGCCGGGTGATCTACAACGCCGGCCCCAGGGGTCCGTACCGCGGGTCCCCGGACCCGCAGCGACCTCCGCTCGGCGCCTATCTCACGGTCGACCCGGCCAATGTGAGCGCCGGCGAGACCGCCACGCTCACCGCCACGGTGGCGAACGTGAGTGAGGGCCGCGCCGACAAGCTGAGCGCCTCGGTCACCGTCCCCGAGGGCTGGCGGGCCGAACCCGCCGGCGGTCCGGTGAAGCCCGGGCTCGCCCCCGGAGCCTCGGTCACCATGTCCTGGAAGATCACGGCGCCGGCGTCGTTCGCGGCGCCGGTCAGCCGCGCGCCGGTCGCGGTGTCGGTGAGGTTCCGGGCCGGCAAGACCGACTACGAGCTGAAGCGGTCGGCGACGGTGACCGCGCTCAACCCGCTGATCTCCCTCAAGGGGCACGGCTCGGTGCCGAGCCGGTTCGCCGAGGCCGCGGGCGCCTACGCCATCCTGACCTCCGGGACCGACATCTGGCAGGACGGCGGCGGCTCCTTCGACGAGTACGGCGCCCTCTACCAGGACGACGCGGTCGCGGGAACCACCACCGTGACCGCGCGGGTCACCCAGATGGACAACACCAACGCCTGGGCCAAGGCCGGTGTGGTGATCCGCAACGACCTCACCGCCGCCGCGTCGTCGCCCGGATACGCCGCCCTGGTCGTCACCCCTGGCAACGGGGTCGCCTTCCAGTGGGACGCCAACGGCAACGGGTACCTCGACTCCTTCGCCGGAGCCTCGGGGGTCAAGGCGCCGGCCTGGGTCCGTCTCGTCCGCGCCGCCGACGGGGTCAGCGGCTACCACTCCACCAACGGCACCGACTGGACCAAGGTGGGGCCGACCGTCACCCTGCCCGGCATCGCCGAGACGCAGGACGCCGGACTGATCGCCACCTCGCACGCCGCCGGCGTGACGGGGCAGTTCGGCTTCAGTGACTTCAGCGTGACCCGGTAGGGACGACGCGGTGGGGGTGCGCCGCCACAGCGGCGCACCCGCACCGTCGTCAGGGTGCCGCCGTCCTCACGGGCTGGTGCAGGTGAGGGTCGGTGTCGACGGGCTGCCGCCGCCGGTGAAGCCGAACGTCGTCGAGGCGGACGCCCCGAGCGAGCCGTTGTAGGAGGCGTTCTTCACCGTCACGGCGGAACCGCTGGTGCTCAGCGTGCCGCTCCAGAGCTGGGTGATGCTCTGCCCGCTCGCCAGGGTCCACTTGACGGTCCAGCCGTTGATCGCCGAACTGCCGGCCGTCACCGTGACCTCGCCCTGGAAGCCGCCCGACCAGGAGTTGGTGGTGCGGTAGACCGCGCTGCAGGCGCCGCCGGGGGTCGGCGTGGGCGTGGGCGTCGGGGTGGGAGTGGGGGTCGGCGTGGGGGTGGGGGTCGGCGTGGGGGTGGGCGTGGGCGTCGGGGTCGGCGTGGGGGTGGGCGTGGGCGTCGGAGTGGGGCTCGGGCCGCCGGAGCCGGTGAACTGCCACCAGTTCACGTTGAACAGGGTGCCGCTGCCGCCGGTGTACCTGAAGTACAGGTCGTGGGTTCCCGTCGCGCCGTTGACCGAGCAGGAGACGGTCGTCCACGCCTGCCAGCCGCCGGTGCCCGGGACGGAGCACGTCCCCACCAGCGTGCCGCTGGTGCCGTCCAGGCGCAGCTCGATCTTGCCGCCGCTGGCGCCCGAGGCGACCCTGGCGTTGAAGGTGGTCGCGCCGCTGCCGAAGGCCACGCCCTTGACCTTGACGTAGTCGCCGTTCTCGATCCAGCCGACGTTCATGCCGCCCTCACTGGCGGCCTCGGTCTCCACGCCGGACTCCCAGGCGATCGTCTCGGCCTCCTGCCGGACGTAGGGGTCGAGCGTGCCCACCTGGGGAGCGCCGGTCGTGGTCATGTTGATCGTGGGAATGGTGCCGTCGGATCGGTAGCTGAACTTCTCCACGGCGACCGAACGGGTGTAACCGCCGCCTCCCGGCAGCGCGCCATTGTGGTAGAAGAAGTACGAACCGCCCTTGTAGTCGATGACGCCGGGGTGGTTGGTGAAGCTGCCGCCCTGCGTCGGCATGATGGTTCCCCGGTAGGTCCACGGGCCGGTCGGGCTGGTGGCCGTGGAGTAGGCGATGAACTCCGAGCAGCACTTGGCCGCGAACACGATGTAGTACAGGCCGTCGCGCTTGTAGACCCACGGCCCCTCTTCGAACAGGGTCGGCCGGTTGGCGTCCCCACTGCGGCTGCCGAAGCCGGCGGTGGTGAGCTGGATCTGCGACACGCCGCCCGAGTAGGAGATCATGTCGGTGTTCAGCTTCACGTACGACAGGTGCGGGTTGCCCCAGTACAGGTAGGCCTGACCGTTGTCATCGATGAACACCGTGGGGTCGATCTCACCGTTCTCCACCAGCGGGCGGCCGATGGCGTCCTTGAACGGCCCGGTGGGACTGTCGGAGACCGCCACCCCGATGGCCATCCGGCCGGTCGACCGGTTGGTCGTCGGGACGTACCAGTAGAACTTGCCGTTGCGGTAGATCGTCTGGCCGGCCCACGCGTCCGACTTCGCCCAGCTGAAGGTGGCCACGCTGAGCGGCGAACCATGGTCGGTCCAGTTGACCATGTCGGTGGTCGACCACACCCGCCAGTCCTTCATGGTGAAGTACGTCGAGCCGTCCTCGTCGTGCCCGGTGTACAGGTACAGCCGGCCGTTGTACTCCAGCGGAGCCGGGTCCGCGGTGTAGACGGTCTGGACGATGGGGTTGTCCGCCCAGGCCGCGGCGGCCGGGAGCAAGGTCATCATGCACAGCAGGGCCGCGAGCCAGGCGGCTGCGCGCCTGAACCCCGCTCTGGCGGGCTGTGGAATCGCTGGTCTCACGTTCACTCCTGAGGTGGTGAATTTCTCCCTCTGCGCCCCGTCGTCCCGGGGAGCGGCCCTCTGGCGGGCGCCGGGCCCCGCACGTCTCCGAAGACGGGACCCGATGCCTGTTAGCGCTAACATCGGTGCATCGTGGTGCTCGTGCTCACGTGAGACGCCGGTGGCCCGCCTCGTCCGGCGATCACGATCGGCCCGGCGCCTGTTACCGCTAACACCAACCGCGTCGAGGCCGGGGTCGTGATTGGTGGTGTGCGGCGGAGCAAATACGACGCGGCCCGGCCCCGTCAAGGCGGTCCCGGGCCGCCGGGCGCTCCGCGCCCGCGTCTACCTGCGCCAAGCCGGCTTACCCACCCGGCCTCGGCCGTGAATATTTCAGCGGTCCCGTCCGGGGCGCGAGCCGCCCCGGAAAGGACCGCACCGGACGGGGCCGGAGGATGTCAGGCGCGGGCCCAGCGCTGGTTGGCGCCGCCGTTGCAGTCGTAGATGACGATCTTGGTGCCGTTGGCCGTGGCGTTGTCGGCCGCGGTCAGGCACTTGTTCGCGCCGACGGCGGTGATGGTGCCGTCGGAGTTGAACCGCCACTTCTGGTTGTTCTGCCCGTTGCAGTCCCAGATGATCACGCTGGTGCCGTTGGCCGTGCCCGCGCCGTTCACGTCCAGGCACTTGTTGCCGTAGACCCGCAGCTCACTGGCGCTCGTGGAGCTCCACTGCTGGTTGGTCTGGCCGTTGCAGTCCCAGATGATGACGCCGGTGCCGTTCGCGGTGCCGGCGTTGTTGACGTCCAGGCACCGTCCCGACGCCGTGCCCTTGATCGAGCCGCCCGCCGGCAGGGTGGGCGTGGGGGTCGGGCTGGGCGGGGTGCCGCCGCCGGACACGATGTACATGGCGGCTCCGTGGGCGGGCACCGAGGCGCTGATCGTCCCTGCGGAGGAGCCGGTGGTGTGCGCCCACAGGTCGCGCACCGAGTAGGAGGATCCGGAGCCGAGCCCGAGGGCGGTGGCGGTGGTGGAGACGGTCGCGGTGCTGGTGCCGCGGTTGAGCAGGACGGTCGCGACCGAGCCGTTGGACATGGGCTTGCGCCACACCTCCAGGTTCCCGTTGTCGCTGATCTTGGTGCCCTGCCTGCCGCCCCAGTCCTGGTTCACCGCGATGACCTCGGTGTTGGTCAGGGTCGTGCGGGTATCGGAGCTCATCGAGCGGATGTCGTTGCCGGCGATGAGCGGGGCGTTCAGCAGCGCCCACAGGCTGAAGTGCGCCCGGCCCTCGGTGGCGGTCAGCGAGCCGACGCCGACCTCCAGCATGTCGGGGTCGTTCCAGCCGCCGGGCCCCGAGTAGGCGTCCAGCCCGACCTGCTGGTCCAGCAGACCGGTGATGGAGTTCCAGTTGGCCTGGATGTCACCGGTGGTCCGCCAGGAGTTGCCCGTCGCCATTCCCCAGGTCCAGACGCTCTCCTGGCCCCAGTTGCACAGGCTGTACAGGATGGAGCGGCCGGTGGCGGCCAGCGCGTCACGCATGGCGGTGTAGCGCTGCTGGCCGTTCTTGCCCTGGTGGTCGCCGCAGTTGTCGTACTTCAGGTAGTCGATGCCCCACGAGGCCCATAGGTTGGCGTCGCGGCGCTCGTTGCCCAGGGCGGCCGGATACCCCGCGCACGTCGTCGTGCCGGCCGAGGAGTAGATGCCGAGCTTCAGCCCCTTGCCGTGCACGTAGTCGGCCAGGGCCTTGATGCCGCTGGGGAACTTCTGCGGATCGGCCACCAGGTCGCCGCTTCCGTTACGGCTCTTGGTCGACCAGCAGTCGTCGATGTTGACGTACTGGTAGCCCGCCGCCGCCATGCCGCTGGACACCATGATGTCGGCGGTCTGCCGGATGAGCGTCTCGTTGACGTTGCAGCCGAAGCTGTTCCAGTCGTTCCATCCCATCTGGGGGGTACGGGCCAGCCCGTTCTCCAGCGCGGCGACCGGCGACGTCGCGCCGCCGACCGCGACCAGGGACCCGGCGGCCAGTGACGCCGCCAGCGCCCATTTCAGAATCCTGCGCATCTGATTCCTCCGTGATAAGCCGATGATCGTGGTCGTTGCCGTTCGTGTCCCAGAGGCCCGCGCGATGGAGCGGCCGCCGTCACCACGGCCGGCGGGACGGCGCCCATGCGCGGCGGCCGGTCGCGGCGAGGGTGGCGGACGGGATGTTAGCGGTAACATGCACTGGACGGGGCCGGCCCCTCGCTCGTGGACAGGTGATGCGGCGGAGCCAATACGATGTGCTGAGCTGCGTCAAGCGCCGGCCCGGGTGATCGCCGGCACCGCGCGGGACTCCGGCCGCTCCTTGCTGGGCCGGATCACATCATCCGCGAGCGCCTTGTGCTGAAAGTTTCATCGTGATGCCGCACCGATGCGCCACTTGTTTGAGCTCGGGGGACGCGGAGGGGATCGCCGGAGCGCCCCACCCCCTGTGGCAGGTGTTATCGCTTGCGCCACGAGGTGAAGGGAACCCTTGCAAACATAATACGTATGGTCTTATATTTCGACCCGATGAACAGCTCGTCAACATGACCGTCCAGACAGGGACACTCCTATGGTCGATAGCACAAAGGCGGGACGTACGCGCCGATGGATGGGCATCGCCGGTGCCGGGTCCATCGCCATCGCACTGACGGTGGCCGGCTGCAGCGGCGGCGGCGGCGCCTCCTCCGGGTCCAACGGGGCTCCGAAGGCCGCGCAAGATGACAAGGCCCCCATCACGGTGTGGGTGGACGCCGACCGGTCGAAGGCGGTGGACGCCTTCAAGAAGGCCAACCCCGACGCCAAGCTGAACGTGGTCACCTATGACGGCTCGGCGAACGGCTCCAACTCCTTCCGGACCAAGATCCAGCTGTTCGACCAGGCGGGCAGCGGCTGGCCGGACGTGGTCTTCTCGTCGCAGAACAACGACGCGGCGTGGGCGAGCCAGAAGACCAACGGCAAGCAGGCGTACGCGGCCGTGCTCAGTGACGGGCTGGTTCCGCAGAGCACGCTCGACAACTTCACCAAGGGCTCGCTGAACCCATGCACCGTCGAGGGGAAGGTCTACTGCCTCCGCAACGACCTCGCGCAGGTGGTGCTCTGGTACAACAAGAGCCTGTTCGACAAGTTCGGCTACTCCGTCCCCACGACGTGGGAGGAGTACCAGGCGATCGGTGAGAAGGTCGCCCAGGAGCACGCCGGCTACATCGTCGGGACCGTCGGAGACGCCTTCGCCCCAGAGATCTACATGTGGAGCGGCAAGTGCCAGGCGAACGGCGTCACCGGTCCCAAGGAGGTGACGGTCAGCACCGGCACCAATGAGTGCAAGCGGGTCGCCGCGATGCTCGACACGCTGGTCAAGAACGGCACCACCCCCAACATCAGCGTCTTCACCCCCGAGTTCGTGAAGAAGTACGCCGACAAGGTGCTCATGATGCCGGGCCCGGCCTGGTACGCGGGCGCCATCTTCAACAACCCGCAGTCCCTCAACGTCCCGAAGGGTCAGCTCGGCGTCGCCGCACCGCTGGCGTGGAAGGGCGAGGAGGCCGCGACCGGCAACGTCGGCGGCGGCACCTGGTTCGTCAGCAGCCACTCCAAGAACCTCAAGGCGGCCGAGAAGTTCGTCGAGTTCGTCACGACGGCGGACGACTACCAGGTGAACCTCGCTCCCGGCTTCCCGGCCTACGCCCCGGCCGCGGACAAGTGGATCAAGAAGCAGGAGTCGAGCGGCTACTACGCCGGCGACCTGCAGGCGCTGGTCAAGGCCGGCTCGGAGATCTGGACCGGATGGGGTTCGGGGATCTTCAGCCAGGAGGCGATCTGGGCCAAGACGGTCACTCCCGCGATCGCCGGCGGCAAGAGCCTGGTCGACCTGCTTCCCGAATGGGAGACCGCCATCAAGAACCAAGCCCAGGTCAATGGTTACACGGTCAAGTGAGATGACGACGGCGGGCGAAGCCGCCCCGCCGGTGGTGAACGCGCACAGGCGGCCGGTCGGCCGCGGTGACGGCGCGGAACGCAGCGCGATGAGCTACGCCTTCATCGCCCTGTACGCGATCCTCGCGGTCGCGTTCGGGATCCTCCCCGCGTTCTACGCCCTCTACCTCGCGTTCACCACCGGCGACGGCGGCTTCGCCGGCGTTGACAACTTCGTCAAGGTCGTCGGCGACTTCCGTTTCCTGCCGGCCGTCACGCACGTCGCGCTCTACCTGGTCATCTGGCTGGTCGCCCTGGTGGTGCTGGTCTCGTTCCTGGCCATCGTCGTGCACGCGGTGCGCGTGCGGTGGATGAGCCGGACGCTGCGCTTCATCTTCTACCTGCCGGGCGCCCTGGCGGGCGCCTCCAGCGTGCTGCTGTGGCTGTTCGTGCTCGACCCGACCGCGAGCCCGGTATCCGGGCTGCTCCACCTGCTGGGCTTCTCGAGCTTCGTGCAGACCATCGTGCCCGGCAACCTGCCTCCGGTCTTCGCCATCATCGCCTTCTGGACCGGCGCCGGCGGCTGGATCGTCATCATGTACGGCGCGCTGAACAACATCAGCCACGACGTGATCGAGGCGGCGCGCATCGACGGCGCGACCACCGTGCAGATCGCCTGGCGCGTCCAGCTGCCGCTGCTGCGCAAGTGGATCTCCTACATGGGCATCATGTCGCTCGCCGCCGGCACGCAGCTGTTCGTCGAGCCGCAGTTGCTCTCGCAGGCCAGCAACGCGGTGGTGCCCAACGACTACTCGCTCAACCAGCTCGCCTACCAGTACGCCTTCCAGCAGAACGACTTCAACGGAGCGGCGGCCATCTCGCTGCTGCTGCTGGTCATCGCCCTCGCGCTGTCGGCCGTCTTCGTGACGCGCGGCGGCCTGTTCGAGAGGGGCTGAGCCCATGACGACAGTGGACGCCGGCCGCCACGCCAAGAGCCGCAGCGGCCTCGGCGGGTGGAGCGGCCGCACGATCGTCGCGGTCGTGGTCGTGGTCTTCGTGCTCTTCTTCGCCATCCCGATCGTCTGGCTGCTGCTGGCGACGACGAAGTCGGCGCGCGGGCTCATCATCGACAGTCCGTTCCTGCCCGGAAGCCTCGGCGAATTCGCCGCCAACTGGGACCAGCTGTTCGGCTTCCAGGACGGCGCGGTGACCGCCTGGGTGGGCAACTCGGCGCTGTACGCGCTCGGCGCGCTGGTCATCACGCTCATCGCCAGCATCCCGGCGGGCTACGCGATGGCCCTGACGGAGTTCCGCTTCCGGCGGCTGCTGCTGGTGCTGACGCTGATCGTGATGCTGATCCCGAACACCGCGCTGGTGCTGCCCATCTTCCTGGAGCTGAACGTGGTGGGGCTGATCGGCAGCCCGCTCTCGGTCATCCTGCCGATGTCGTTCTTCCCGTTCGGCGTCTATCTCACCTACATCTACTTCTCGACGAGCGTTCCGCGCGACCTGCTCGCGGCGGCCCGCCTCGACGGGTGCAGCGAGCTCCAGGTGTTCACGCGGGTCGCGCTGCCGCTGGCCGCGCCGATCATCGCGCTCGTCGCGTTCTTCAGCTTCGTGCAGAGCTGGAACAACTTCTTCCTGCCCTTCGTGATGCTGCCCTCGAGCGAGGGGTACCCGATCCAGGTCGGGCTGACCTCCCTGCTCGCCTCGACCCCGGCGTTCAACCCCAGCTCCGCCGGGGCCCAGTCCGTGCAGTTGCCGACGCTCGCGCTCGCGACCGTCATCTCGGTGCTGCCCGTGCTGATCGTCTTTCTCTTCGCGCAGCGCTTCCTTGTCGCCGGCATGACGGCGGGCGGCACCAAGGAGTGAGCCGAAACCCTGCCAAAGGAGCAATGTGAAGGTCACCGGCTATCGCAGCCTGACAACAGAGCACGACTGGGGACGCCTGATCGGCGACGCCAACGGGGTCATGCCCGAGCCGCGTACCGAGGTGCACGTGCTGATCCTCGAGACCGACAGCGGTCTCGAGGGGGTCGGACTCGGTGCGCACGGCGACATCGACCGCGTCTTCGGCGCCGTCGAGGGCGAGGACCCCCGGGCCGTCTCGGCGCTTTACGACCGGATGCTGGCCCGGGTGTTCAAGACCGGCCACTCGGGCGCGACGTTCGGCGCCATCGGCGCGATCGACATGGCCCTGTGGGACCTCAAGGCGAAGGCGGCCGGCGAGCCGCTCTGGCGCACCCTCGGCGGCCTGGACCGGTTCGTCCCCGGCTACGCCTCCGGGCTGGACATCGCCCTCGACGACGACGCCCTGGTACGCCTGTACGAGCGCTTCGCCGACCGCGGGTTCAGCGCCGGCAAGCTCAAGGGCGGCCGCAATCTGGCGCACGACCTGCGCCGGCTGGAGGCGCTGCGGGACGTCCTCGGGCGCAATTCAGCGCATCCCGCCCTGATGTTCGACGCCAACGAGTCGTGGAACCGTTCGCAGGCGGTCCGGTTCGTCACGGCGCTGGAGCGCACGGTCGACCTCACCTGGATCGAGGAGCCGGTGCGGCGCTGGGACGCGGCCGGGCTGGCCTCGGTCCGGCGGGGCATCCGCGCCGCCGTCGCGACCGGCGAGAACCTCACCGGCCTCGAGCAGTACCGGCCGCTGCTGGACGCCGACGCCGTCGACATCGTCCAGGTGGGCAACGTGTGGGGCATCACGCACTTCCTGCGCGTGGCCGCCGTGGCCCACAGCCTCGACCTGCCGGTGAGCCCGGTGGCCTACCACGGCAACCCCCTGGCGCACGCCGCCGTGGCGGTGCCCAACCACCTGACCTTCGAGGTCCAGGACCTCTCCTCGCCGGTCGGTCTCACGATCGACCAGGAGTTCGCGGACGGCGGGATCGTCCTCGGCGACGAGCCGGGCATCGGCATCCGGGTGGACGAGGAGCACATCAACGCCGTGCGCGCCGCCAACCCGCCGGCCGCCACCACCGGGCCGCATGTCCGTCCCAACCGGGCGGGTCTGCGCATCGTCCCCGACTCGCGTCAGGACGAGCCCATCGGCGCCCCCGCGGTGGAACGGGTGGGGTCGTGAGCGCCGGGCGCCGCGTCGAGCGTCACGCCCTGGTCGTCGGGGTCCGGCCGGAGCGCCGCGAGGAGTACCTGGAACTGCATCGCGACGTCTGGCCACAGGTGGAGCAGACCCTGCGCGAGGCGAACGTGACCAACTACTCCATCTTCATCGTCGGCGACACCCTGTTCGCCTACTACGAGTACGTCGGCGAGGATCACGCCGCCGACATGGCCCGCATCGCCGAGGACCCCGTGACACGCGAGTGGTGGACCCACACCGATCCGTGCCAGGTGCGCATCGTCGAGGAGCGCGATCCCGGCGCCCTGTGGCAGCCGCTCGACGAGATCTGGCATCTGCCGTGAGCGGTTCCCTCGACGCGCACGTCCATCTCTGGAACCGGCGGACCGACCCCCAGCCGTGGATCGACCCGGCGACGATGGCGGCGATCGACCGGGACTTCGCGCCCGGCGATCTGGAGCGGATGCTCGATTCGACGGGCATTCAGGCCGCCGTCGTCGTGCAATCGAGCAACAGCGCCGCCGAGACGCGGCGGCTGCTGGCCCACCCGAGCCCGCGCATCGCCGGGGTGGTGGGCTGGATCGACCTCACGGGCGATGTCGCCGCGCAGGTGGACGCGCTGGACCCCGCCGCGCGCGCGAGGCTGGTCGGGATCCGCCACCTGGTGCACATCGACCCCGACCCCGGCTGGCTGTCACGGCCCGAGGTGGCGACGGGGTTGAAGGGGCTGGCCGCGCGCGGCCTCGGCTTCGATCTGGTCGTGCGGTCGTGGCAACTGCCGTCGGCCGCGGCCGTCGTGTCCGCGCACCCTGAGGTCCGCTTCGTCGTCGACCACCTCGGCGGGATCGCCGAGACCGGCGACACCGCCGGCTGGGAGGCCGGCCTGCGCGAACTCGCCGCCCGGCCGAACGCCTACGCGAAGATCTCCGGGCTGGCCGGGATGCCGCGCGACGGCGACCGGGCGGGGCTGCGCCGCGTGGTCGGCGTGGCGCTGGAGGCCTTCGGCCCGCAGCGGCTGATGTACGGGTCCGACTGGCCCCTCGCCGAGCTCGGGGCCGGTGCCGTCGCCTGGCGGGGCGCCGTGGAGGAACTGATCGGCCAGTTGGCCGTGCCGGAAAGACAGGCGATCTGGTCGGGCACCGCGTCGGCGTTCTACCGGATCGGCGCCTGACGGCGGGGCGCGAATCGGCTGGACCGGGGGCCGCCGGGGCGTGCCCGTGATCGGCCCCGGCGGACCGCCGCTTCACTGACCTCGCCGACCTCGTGCGCGGCGGTGTGGCGTCCCAGGCGGGGCGTCAGGTGACCGGGACGGCCGTGACCGGAGTCACCGCTGCACGCGCACGGGTGCGCCCGGTGCTATCGCTGCACGCACAAGTGCGCCCGGTGCTATCGCTGCAGGCGGACGGGTGCGCTTCTACCGGTGCGGCGGACCAGCCACGCCTCGGTGATGTGCGTGAACATCGCCTCGGCGGCGCCCGCCGGGTCCCTGGCCGCGATGCGCTCGTAGACGCGCCGGTGGCCCTGGTTGGAGGCCACGCACAACGCGGGCTCGGTGCGGCCCATGTAGCGGGCGGTGTTGATGGCCTGCTTCTCCAGGGAGCGGACCACACCCCGGGCGATGCGGTTGCCGGATCTCTGCATGATCGTGTCGTGGAAGGCGCGGTCGTGGTCGGCGTAGGTGAGCGGATCCTCCACCAGTTCGTCCATGCGGTCGACCAGAGCGCGCAGCCGCTCGACGGTCTCCTCGTCCGCCAGGCGCGCGGCGACGTTCGCCATGTCGGACTCCAGCAGGCGCCGGGTGACGACGAGGTCGTCGAGGATGGCCAGGGACTCGTCTTCGGCGATGGTCACCCCGAGGACGAGCTCGTCGAGCATGTCCCAGTTCGTCGGCGGAGTGACGAGGGTGCCGAAGCCCTGACGGACCTGCACCAGGCCCTTCTCCTGGAGGATCTTCACCGCTTCGCGGATGACGGTCCTGCTGACCGAGAAGGTCTCGCACAGGTCGGCCTCGCGGGGCAGCGCCACGCCGGGAGGGTGCACTCCGCGTACGATGCGTTCCACCAGCTCGGCGGTGACCGCCTTGGCGAGATTGGCCGGTCGTCGCGCCCACGCCGGGGGAGTGGTAGCACTCACCTCTGCATGCTGTGATGCCGTCATGTCCCCTCCGGATGGCGCGCCGCAGACGGCGTCACGACTTGACCCCCACTGTACTCCACCGTAAAGACATTACACATCATACGGGTGATGTTTGGCGAGCCCCCCTGTCCGATGTCGCTCTGGTCAGAGCCTCGGCCGTGATCGCCGCCGGTGCGCCGTGACGAAGAGCCCGGCAGGCGGTGGTCGCGCGCGTCGGAGCGGAGGCGGCCGGGCCGCCTCCATGAAGCTTTCATGCCCCCGCGGGTCCGCATCCCTGCGGAGCGGTGAACGGGCCCGGCGGCTTGGCCTGCGCGTCTACCGGGCGTGCCGCCGAAGCCTGGTCCCCGCCTCCGCTCTCGCGCGGCGGACGCGGCCGCGGACACCCTATTGACGGCTTACGTCATACGAATTACCTTCCGCAGCAGAGGGCCGGGATCACCGGCCGCTCTGGGGAAAGTGAGCGGCGATGGGCGGCGGGCGCCGTGGCCGGCGGTGCCGGCCACGGAGCGGCCGCGCGCCTCCCGGCACCGCTTGACGAAGACCTGCGCCGAACCCGCTGGACCGGCTTCGGTAGGGCGTTCCGCCTTCCGCACCCCCCCACCCCTATCAGGAGGTCCCATGTTGCAATTGTCGAAATCCGTGGTGCGGAGGTTGGTGTCGGCCGGGGTCGCCGCGCTGGGACTGACCGCCGCGGCCGCGCTGGTGGCGCCCGTCCTTCCCGTCTCGGCGGCCACCACGACGCTCTACGCCTCCCCTTCCGGCACCGGCACCGACTGCACCGCCGCCCAGCCCTGCTCGCTGACCGGCGCGCAGAGCGCGGTGCGGTCGCGCGTCGGCGGGATGTCCGGTGACATCGTCGTGGAGCTGGCCGACGGGGTGTACCGGCAGTCCGCGCCGTTGCGGCTGACCGCGGCCGACTCCGGCGCCAACGGATACCAGGTGGTGTGGCGGGCGGCCGCTTCGGCGCACCCGGTGATCAGCGGCGCCAGGGCGGTCACCGGCTGGTCGATCGCCGACTCGGGCAAGAACATCTGGCGGGCCGGCGTCGGGACCGGGATCGACGCCCGGCAGCTCTACGTCAACGGCGCCCTCGCCACCCGCGCGCGCACCCAGGTCAACCGGGGCGACTTTACCGCCGGCAGCACGGGCATGAGGTTCAGTAACTCCGCCCTGAGCTACCTGAACAACCTCGCCAACCAGAACCGGGTCGAGATGGAGAGCATCGGCTCCTTCACCGACCGCTACGTGCCGGTGCAGAGCATCAGCGGCGGCATGATCACGATGCAGCAGCCCGCCTGGAACAACAACAACTTCGGCTACGACGTCTTCGCCAGCCCGCACCGGGCGGGGCCGCTGTACCTGGAGAACGCCTACGAGTTCCTCGACTCGGCGGGCGAGTGGTACATCAACCCCGGGACCGGCGTCCTGTACTACATCCCGGCCTCCGGGCAGAACATGAGCAACCTCAGCGTCGAGCTGCCGGTGCTGCAGTCCCTGGTCGACGTCGGGGGCACCTACGACGCGCCCGCTCACCACATCACCTTCAGCGGCATCACCTTCACCGGGACGAGCTGGCTCGGCCCGAGCAGCAACCAGGGATTCGTGGACCAGCAGACCGGCTCCTACATCGCCGGGAACTGGAACTGGCCGAGCTTCGGCTCCTGCAACGAGGGCTGCCAGCAGTTCGAGGCCGCCCGGCCGAACTGGTTCCAGATGCCCGCCGCCGTCCAGGTCTCCGCGGCCAACAACATCACCTTCACCGACTCCCAGTTCACCAACCTCGGCCAGACCGCCATCGGCATCGGCAACGACGCCAACGCCCACGCCAGCGGGGTAGGCCTGGGCGCGAGCAACATCACGGTCACCCGGTCGGAGATCGCCCGCAACTCGGCGGGCGGCATCGTGATCGGCGGCGTGCGCGCCGACGCGCACCACCCGAGCGACCAGCGCATGGTCAACCGGAACATCACCGTCAGCAACAACCGCATCCACGACCTCGGCCTGGACTACCGCGGCATCGTCTCGGTCCTGCCCACCTATGTCAGCACCGCCCTGATCTCGCACAACGAGGTCTACAACCTGCCCTACACCGGCATGTCGATCGGGTACGGCTGGGGCGCCAACGAGCCGGGCGGCAACACCTCCTACACCAACCGCGGTCTGTACAACTACCAGCCGCGGTACACCACGGCGACCACCGCCTCCAACAACCAGCTCGTCGGCAACTACGTGCACGACGTGATGCAGCAGATGACCGACGGCGGGTGTATCTACACGCTCTCGTGGAACCCGAGCGCGGTGATCAGCGACAACTACTGCCTGCGGACCAACGGCTTCTTCGGCGTGTACTTCGACGAGGGCTCCAAGTACTACACCGTCCGCAACAACGTGTTCTCCTCCATCGGCACCTGGGCGACCGCCAACTACTGGGGCGGGGAGAACATGGGCAACTTCACCGTCACCGGCAACTGGACGAGCAACAGCAGCACCAACATCACCAACGGCGACCGCGGCAACGTCGTCAACAACAACGTCACCGTCTCAGGCGGCAACTGGCCGTCGGGCGCCCAGTCCGTGATGGCGTCGGCCGGACCCCAGAGCGGCACCCCCTCTCCCTCGCCGTCACCGAGCCCGGGCACGGGGACCGCGATCAGGGGCACCGGGTCGGGCAGGTGCCTGGACGTGCCCAACTCCAGCCAGACCAACGGCACCCAGGTCGACATCTGGGACTGCAGCGGGCAGGCCAACCAGAAGTGGACCTCCACCAGCGCCGGTGAACTGCGCGTCTACGGCAGCAAGTGCCTGGACGTGAACGGCGCGGGGACCGCTGACGGCACCGCGGTCATCATCTGGGACTGCAACGGCCAGAACAACCAGAAGTGGACCTTCAACAGCAACGGCAGCGTCACCGCCGTCGGCTCCGGCAAGTGCCTGGACGTGTCCAACAACGGCACCGCCAACGGCAGCAAGATCCACATCTGGACCTGCCACGGCGGGACCAACCAGCAGTGGACCCGCAGCTGAGCCTCCACGGCTGAGACGCGGCGGCTGAGATCCGGCGACCCCGCCGAGGCGACCTGCCTCGGCGGGGCTTGCCGGTCCGTGTCGGAGCGCTCTCAACCGCTTGGACGTCGCTCGCCCGCGCCGTCCACCGCCGCGGACCGCGAGCACTGATCATAACAATTCAACATACGTCATACATCCGACGTCTCATCTGTAGCCCCAGAGGACAGGCGCCGGTCAGATCGGAAGCAGCGGAAGCAGGGCGTTGAGGCGGCCGGAGGCGAAGCCGGACAGGTCGAGCGAGCAGAAGGTGAAGCCGGCGTCGCGGACGGCGGCGTCGATGCGGGTGCGGAGCTCGGCCGCGCGGGGGATCTCCTCGCTCGGGACCTCGACGCGGGCCAGCGTGCCCTGGGCGTGGGCGCGGACGCGGCAGACGGGGAACCCCAGGTCGCGCAGGGCGGCCTCGGCGGTCTCGATCTTGCGCAGGATCTCCGGGGTAACCGGGTCGCCGTAGCTCACCCGCGAGGCCAGGCAGGGCGCGGCGGGTTTGTCCGCCGTGACCAGGCCCAGCTCGTGGCTGAGGGCGCGGACGTCGGCCTTGGTCAGCCCCGCGTCGACCAGCGGGGTGACGGCGCCGCGCTCGGCCGCCGCGCGTTGACCGGGCCGGTGGTCGCCGAGGTCGTCGAGGTTGGTGCCGAGCGCCATGCGGGCGCCCATCGCGGCCGCCAGCGGGGCGAGCGCGTCGAACAGCGCCGACTTACAGTGGTAACAGCGGTCGCGGCCGTTGGCCGCGTACTCGGGCCGCTCGGCCTCGTCGGTGCAGACCTCCAGGTGCGCCAGGCCGTGGCGCCGGGCGAACGCGCGGGCGGCCGACCGCTCGGCGGCGGCCAGGCTGGGGGAGACCGCGGTGACCGCGAGCGCCCGCGCGCCGAGCACGCGGGCGGCGGCGAAGGCGAGCAACGCGGAGTCCGCGCCGCCCGAGTAGGCGACGACCAGAGCGGTCTCGGCGCTCAGCCGGTCGTTCAGCCGGCGCAGGAGGTCATCCATCTGTGATCCAAACATCCGATCAATGTGACGTGAATAATGGTGCCATACGAGGTCGTCGGCGATCTGGACGATCCACTCGGGGTGTGAGGCTTTACCGCGACCCGATGAATCTGCCAGGCTCGCCATAATTCGTACCATCCCTGAACCAAGCGGAAGAAGGCAGTTCGTGAAGCTGTTGCGAGTGGGCCCGGCGGGCGGAGAACGTCCCTGCGTGCTCGCGCCCGACGGCCGCGTCCTGGACCTGTCGTCGATCACACCGGACATCGACGGCGGGTTCCTGGCCGGGGGCGGCGTCGAGCGGGTGCGCTCGGCCCTTTCCGAGGGCGGCCTGCCCGAGGCCGGGCCGTACGAGCGCGTGGGCGCCCCCGTGGCCAGGCCCGGGAAGGTCGTCTGCATCGGCCTGAACTACTCCGACCACGCCGAGGAGACCGGGGCGGCCGTCCCGGCGGAGCCGGTGGTGTTCATGAAGGCGTCCAACACGATCGTCGGCCCCGACGACGAGGTCCTGGTGCCGCGCGGCAGCGTCAAGACCGACTACGAGGTCGAGCTGGCCGTGATCATCGGCCGCACCGCCCGCTATCTGTCCTCGCCCGAGGAGGCGGCGGAGGTGATCGCCGGATACGCCGTCGCCAACGACGTCTCCGAGCGCGAGTTCCAGATCGAGCGCGGCGGCCAGTGGGACAAGGGCAAGTCGTGCGAGACGTTCAACCCGCTCGGCCCGTGGCTGGTCACGGCGGACGAGATCGGCGATCCGCAGGCGCTCGCCCTGCGGCTGTGGGTGAACGGCGAGCCGCGCCAGAACGGCGACACCAAGAACCAGATCTTCGGCGTGCACCACGTGGTCTGGTATCTCAGCCAGTTCATGGTGCTGGAGCCGGGCGACGTGATCAACACCGGCACCCCGGCGGGAGTGGCGATGGGCATGGGCCCGGAGGCGTACCTGCGCGAGGGCGACGTGGTGGAGCTGGAGATCGACGGCCTGGGCCGCCAGCGTCAGCGGATGGGGCAGGCGTGAGCGGCGGCCGAGCGCTTCCCGGGCGCACCGGCCCGCGCGCGTGCGAACCGGCGCGGGAGGGACGATGAGCGGGGGCGAGTTCGACGGGCTGGTGGCCGTGGTGACCGGCGGCGCCTCCGGCATCGGGCAGGCCGTCGCGGAGGAGCTGTCCGCGCGCGGCGCGCAGGTCGCGGTCCTGGACCTCAGGGACACCGAGTTCGTCTGCGACGTCACCGACGATGCCGCCGTCCGCCGGGCGGTCACGGCGGTCGCCGAGCGGTACGGCCGCATCGACGTGCTGGTGAACAACGCGGGCATCGGCGCGCAGGGCACGGTCGCCGACAACGACGACGCCGAGTGGCTGCGGGTGTTCGACCTCAACGTCGTGGGCATGGTTCGCGTCACGCGCGCGGCCCTGCCGTACCTGCGCCGGTCCCCGCACGCGGCGGTCGTCAACACCTGCTCGATCGCGGCCACGGCCGGACTGCCCCAGCGGGCGCTGTACTCGGCGTCCAAGGGCGCGGTGCTCGCGCTCACCCGCGCGATGGCGGCCGACCACATCCGCGAGGGCATCCGCGTCAACTGCGTCAACCCCGGCACCGTGGACACCCCCTGGATCGGCCGGCTGCTGGACGCCGCCCCCGACCCGCAGGCCGAACGGGCCGCGCTGGCCGCCCGGCAGCCGCACGGCCGCCTGGTCGGCGCGCAGGAGGTCGCCGCCGCCGTCGCCTACCTGGCGAGCCCCGCCTCCGGCTCCACCGTCGGCATCGAACTGGCCGTCGACGGCGGCATGGCCGGCCTGCGGCTACGGCCGACGGGTTCATGAGAGCCGGCCTCGGGGCGTACGGGCTCGGCACCGCACCGCTCGCCGGGCTGTTCGCCCCGGTGGAGGAGGCGCAGGCGGAGCGGACGCTGGCCGCGGCGTGGGAGTCGGGGATTCGCTACTTCGACACCGCGCCGCACTACGGGAGCGGGCTGGCCGAAGAGCGCCTCGGGCGTTTCCTGCGGGGACTGCCCGAAGGCGCCGGCGAGGCGGTCGTGTCCACGAAGGTCGGCCGGGTGCTGGTTCCCGGCGACGGCGAGGAGGACGGCTTCCCCGGCCGGACCGGGTACAGGCGGATGCGGGACTACAGCCGCGACGGCGTCCTGCGCTCGCTGGAGGACAGCCTGCGGCGCACCGGGCTCGACCGGTTCGACCTGGTGTTCATCCACGACCCGGACGACCACTGGGAGCAGGCCGCGGGCGAGGCGTATCCGGCGCTGGCCGAGCTGCGCGACCAGGGCGTGGTCGGCGCAATCGGGGCCGGAATGAACCAGGCCGAGATGCTGACCCGGTTCGTCCGGGAGACCGATGTCGACGCGGTCCTGGTGGCCGGCCGCTACACGCTGCTCGACCGGTCGGCGGCGGCGGAACTGCTGCCCGAGTGCGAGCGTCGCGGCGTCGCGGTCATCGCGGGCGGGGTCTTCAACAGCGGTGTGCTCGCCGGGGGCGCCACCTACGACTACGACGCCGCCCCACCCGAGGTCCTCGCACGGGCCGGCGAGCTGGAGCGGATCTGCGCGTCGTACGGGGTGCCGTTGCCGGCGGCGGCGCTGCGGTTCCCGCACCGGCATCCGGCCGTGACCACGGTGCTGATCGGCGCGCGCAGCCCGGAGGAGATCACGCAGGACGTGAAGCTGACCGAGACGGACCTGCCGGACGCGCTGTGGAAGGAGCTGGACCATGCGGGTTGACCTGGCCTACGGCACCGGCGGGCTCGCCGTGGACCTGCCGGACGAGCGCACCACGGTGATCACCCCGGTGGACAGGGCCGCCGCCGGTGACGAGACGGCGGAGCTGCGGCGCGCCCTGCGCGAACCGGTCGCCGGTCCGCCGTTGCGTGAACGGGTGAGCCGCGGGCAGACCGTCGCGATCTCGGCGTGCGACGGCACCCGGCCGCAGCCCCGCCATCTGATGATCCCGGCGATCCTGGCCGAGCTGGACGGCGTCGTCGACCTGGACGACGTGGTGATCCTGGTCGCCACCGGCACCCACCGGGGCAACACCGACACCGAGCTGCGGGCGATGTTCGGCGATCAGGTGGTGGACGCGGTGCGCATCGTCAACCACGACGCGCGCGACGCCTCGTCGCTGCGCTGGATGGGCCGCTTCGGCAAGGACGTGCCCGTCTGGCTCAACCGTGAGTGGGCCGACGCGGACGTGCGGATCACGACCGGCTTCGTGGAGCCGCACTTCTTCGCCGGCTTCTCCGGCGGTCCCAAGCTGGTCGCGCCCGGGCTCGCCGCGCTGGAGACGGTGCTGACGCTGCACGACGCGGCCCGCATCGGCGACCCGCGCGCCACCTGGGGGGTCATCGAGGGCAACCCCGTCCACGACGACGTCCGGGCGATAGCCGCCGGGACCGGGGTCACCTTCGCCCTGGACGTCGTGCTCAACCGCGAGCAGAAGATCGTGCGGGCGTTCGGCGGCGACCTGGCGCCGATGCACGCCGCCGCCACGGCCGCCGCCCGCGCCGCGGCGATGCGGCCGGTCGCCGAGCCCTTCGAGGTGGTGGTGACGACCAACGCGGGCTTCCCGCTCGACCAGAACCTCTACCAGGCGGTGAAGGGCATGAGCGCCGCCGCCCAGGTCGTCCGGCCCGGGGGGACGATCATCTGCGCCGCCGAGTGCCGGGACGGGTTCCCCGACCACGGCTCCTACCGGGAGGTGCTCACCTCGGCCGCCTCGCCGGAGGCGCTGTTCCAGGAGATCTCGCGCCGCACGGTGACCGTTCCCGACCAGTGGCAGGTGCAGATCCAGGCCCGCATCCAGCGCGCCGCCCGCGTGATCATGCACACCTCGCACCTGAGCGACGCCGATCTGGCCACGGCCCACCTGGAGCAGACCGACGACATCGCCGCCACCGTAGAATCCTTGCCGGGCCGGGTGTGCGTCCTGCCGGAGGGGCCGATGACCATCCCGTACCTGGCCGAGGAGGTGTAGTGCTCCGCCGTCCGTCGATCCGCCCGTCGATCTGCCCGCCGATCCGGTCGCCGCTGCCGGGGGCCCGCGCCGCCCGGCCGGGCGGCGTCCGCCGCACGGGCCTCGCATGAGCGAGTCGACGGACCTCGGGTACGCCCGGGTCGACATAGACAGGGAGGCCCGCCAGGGGCTGCCCGAGATCGTCTACGGTCCGGGAAAGCAGGTGGCCGAGATCGCCGGCATCGTCACCGCCCTGCTCGACCGCAACACCGGCCCGGTCCTGGTGACCCGCGTCGAGCCCGGCGCCGCCGCGGCCGTGCTCGCGCTGGTCCCCGGCGGCCGGTACGAGGAGGCCGCGCGCCTGCTCGTCTGGCGTGAGGCGCGGCCGATCGGCCACACGGTGGCGGTGGTCACGGCGGGGACGGCGGACGGCCCGGTGGCCGCCGAGGCCGCCGCCGTCGCCGCCGCGCTCGGCCTGCGCACCACGATGGTCAGGGACGTGGGGGTGGCGGGAATCCACCGGGTGCTCGCCGCCGCCGGCGACCTGCGCGCGGCCGATAGCGTGATCGTCATCGCCGGCATGGAGGGGGCGCTGGCCAGCGTCGTCGGCGGGCTCGTCGAGACGCCGGTGGTCGCGGTGCCCACCTCCACCGGCTACGGGGCCGCGCTGGAGGGCGTGACCGCCCTGCTCGCCATGCTCACCTCGTGCGCGGCCGGGATCACCGTGGTCAACATCGACTCCGGGTTCGGCGCCGCGCTGGCGGCCTACCGCCTCACCAGGCGGCCAAGGTGATCCTCTACCTGAATCCGTTCACCGGCCTGGCCGGCGACATGCTGCTCGGCGCGCTCCTGGACGCGGGCGCCTCGATCGACGCCGTGCGACGGGCCGTCGCCATGACCGGCCTGACCGGCTGGCGGCTGGAGGCCGAGCGGGTGCGCACCGGCGCGCTGGTCGCCCTGCGGGTCCGCATCGACGTCGACGACGACGCCACCGAGCGCCCCGCCTCTGCCCTGATCGAGATGGCCTCCCGCGCCGGACTGCCCGTCGCCGAGGCGGCGCTGGCCGCGATCGCCGAGGCGGAGGGCGCACTGCACGGAGTCCCGGCCGCGGAGGTCCACCTGCACGAGCTCGGCGGGCACGACTCGCTGATCGACATCGTCGGCTGCGCGGCGGCGCTGGGGGACCTCGGTGTGACCCGCGTCCACTGCGCGCCGCTGCCTCTGGGCGGCGGCACCGTGCGGACCCGCCACGGCACGCTCCCCGTCCCCGCTCCGGCCACCCTCGCCCTGCTCAAAGGGGCACTGGTGCGGGGCGGGGAGGCGGGGGAGGCGGTCACGCCGACCGGGGCGGCCCTGCTGCGGGCCGCCGGCGCCGTGTACGGCCCGGCGCCGGAGATGGAACTGCTCGCCACCGGATACGGCGCCGGAACCCGGGTGCTGCCGGACCGGCCCAACGTGACCGTGGCCATGGTCGGCCGGTCCCTCGCCGCGCCGGGCCGCCAGGTCGTCCTGTCGACCAACCTCGACGACGTCACCGGAGAGGTCCTCGGGCACGTGATCGCGCGCGCCATGGCCGCGGGCGCGGCCGATGCCTGGGCCACGCCCGCCGTCATGAAGAAGGGCCGTCCCGCGCACGTCCTGCACGTGCTCGCGCCGCTCGAGTCGGCCGAGCACCTGCAGGAGCTCGTTCTCGCCGAGACGGGGAGCCTCGGCCTGCGCCGCCACGTGGTCGAGAAGGTCGCGCTGCCCCGGCACTTCGAGACCGTGAAGCTGTACGGACACCAGGTGCGGATGAAACGCGGGCCGTGGGGCGTCAAACCCGAGCATGACGACCTGGTCGTCCTGGCCGAGGCCACCGGAAGGCCGCTGCGGGAGCTGGCGCGAGAGGCCCTCGACGCCCTGTGACCCGCGTGCGGGCACTTCCGGTGTCCTCTATCTAACAGGCGGAGCGAACCGAGGTCAGCGGTAGCCGGCCGCGGTGATGCTGGCGTGGACGGCGTTCTCGGTGGCGTCGGAGGGGTAGCCCGCGACCATGGCCCCCTCGTAGAAGGTGCCCGCGCTGAGGTTGGCGCCGCCGCCCGGCTTGCAGCAGTCACCGCCGCTGCCCAGGACGATGGCCCCCTGCTTCTTCATCGGGCTGTATCCGTTGGGCAGCGAGCCGTCCCACAGGGTGGTCAGGCCGCCGGACTGCGCGTTGCCGCCCTTGATGGCGAAGCGGGAGGTGCCGTTGTTCTTCAGCGTCGCGGTGACGAACTTGCTGTTGAACGCCCGCTGGTTGGGGTTCCAGGAACTGCTCCCCCCGGGGAACAGGCCCCACTCCAGGTCGGCCTGGACCCAGGGACCGGAACCTGAGCAGCCGCCGAACCAGCAGCTGGTGCCGAAGTAGATCGCGTCCATGGCCCCGGCGGCGTCGGCCTTGCGGGTGGTCTCGCTGTTGCCGTAGTCGAAGCAGCATCCGCTGTTGACGTGCGTGCCGCTGGTCACCATGTACATGCCCTCGGGGGCGGTGCCGGTCGGGACGCCGGTCAGGTGGCCGTCACGCCAGTAGCTGTTGCCGGGGTTGATGTACAGCGAGTACGCCTTGCTGTTGCCGACCGTCAGCGACTCGGTGGTCGCCCGGGCGGGGCTGCTGGACGTCGAGCCGGGAACCTGGCTCGATCCCTGGTACCACAGGTCGTTCCCCCGGCCCGACTGGTCGAACAGCACGGTGATGACGCACGTGGTGCCCGAGCAGAAGGAGTCCTGGGACGCGGCGTTGGCGACGCCGCCCGTGCTCAGCACGCCGATGTTGCGGGTGGTGTTGTCCGACGAGCGCCTGACCTGGTACAGGTTCCCGTTGTAGGCGCTGTACAGCGCCCGCGTCGTGCTGTGCGCGGCCACACACGGGGTGCCGCCCGAGGCGTAGATGTCACACGGCAGTCCGGTGCCCGGCGAGGGGGTGGTGGTGGGGGTGACCGTGGGAGTGGGCGTGGGGGTCGGCTGGGCCGAGGTGGTCCACCTCTGGTTGCTCTGGCCGTTGCAGGTCCACAGGATGACCGCGGTGCCGTTGGCGGTGCCCCCGCCGTTCACGTCCAGGCACAGTCCCGACTGGACGCCGGTGATCGACCCGTTGGAGTTCTGCCGCCACTTCTGGTTGTTCTGCCCGTTGCAGGACCAGATGACCACCTGCGTGCCGGTCGAGGTCTGGTTGTTGTAGGCGTCCAGGCATCGCGTGCCGTTGAAGGTCCGCAGCTCCCCGGCCGAGGTGAACTCGAACGCCTGGTTGGCCTGACCGTTGCAGTCGTAGATCTGCATCGCCGACCCCTGCGTGTCGACGTTGCCCCGCACATCCAGGCAACGCCCCGACGCCGCGCTGACCAGCGGCGCCGTCGCCGCCGACGCCGGCACCGACCACAGCAGCGTGGCCGCCAGCAACGTCATGAGACAGGCGGCCATGGCCAGCGGCGACCATGTCCGGCGACGGCCGGACGGGGGAACGGGTGATGAGCGCATTGTTCAACTCCTTGGGGGGTGGAGGCACGGCGGTGACAGGGCTCGTGCACGCCGTGGCCGCCTCGGGGCCGGCGATCGCCGTGTCCCGGGCGGAAGGGTCACCGTGCGCGCGGCCGGAGGGGGCGCGGCACACCCGTGACCGGCGAATCGATTCGCGATTCAGGTCTTCTTCCGTCCGGCCGGAGCGGGCGGACGGCATTGTTAGCGCTAACACATCGGGACGGGCCAGCGCTCCCTTCCGTCGGCTGAGCCGGAGGTGCCTATGCGCACCGAAGCACATAGGACGGGCCGCGTTCTGTCAAGATCCAGCCAGGGTCGTTTAGTCGCATTTGTCGGCAATAGGCGGAGTTATCTGCCCATTTCTCGGTCCGCGGATGTGTTTGTTGGTGAGCGGCGGTGAAACGTTCATCGGTGACGGCGGGCGCTCGGTGCCGAACCCGCCGGGTGGACGCGGCCGACGCACCCGCCGCCGCCGCAAAACGGCTCGTCGTGCCTTGGTGTTTTTCGCGCAGGTTTCCGCGCTCGCTCGCGGCGGACGGGGCACCGAAACACCCCATTCATGTCTCCGACACCCGCCATTGACATCGCGCCGCAGCGAAACCTAAGCTGCGTGCGAATCGGTTCGATGGATCGGTTGTCCCCCCAGCACGAGCCGTCCGCCGGGCCGAGCTGCTCACATTCGCGCCCGCCGCCCGGAGCCTTTCGTGAGGAGTGCGAGATGAACATCGGCGTGTCGTCAGGCAAGTCATCCGCGGACACCACCCCCGGCAGGCGGCGCAGACGCCGGTACGGCCTGGCCGCCCTGCTCTCCTTCGGCGCGCTCGTGGCCGCCTCCGTCCTGCCGACGGCGCCGGCCCAGGCCGCCGACCAGTCCATCACCGTCAACTTCTCCACCGCCGGCGGCGCACCGACCTACCGGGCCTCCGGCTGGATCTACGGCATGACCGAGAACGGCGCCGCGCCTGCGGACAACTTCTTCACCGACGTGAAGTTCCGGTACATGCGCGCCGGCGGGGCGCAGCTGGACAGCCCGGGCGGCTGGGTGTCGGGCAAGTACGACCGCCGGTGGAACGCCACCCGCGCCCAGTTGCTGCGCACCCGGTCGCTCGGCGGGCAGTTCGTCCTGCTGGTCCACGACCTGTGGGGCGCCGACGGCTACCCGATCTCCCGCTTCCCCGGCGACAACGGCAACTGGACCGACTTCGACAACTTCCTCACCCGCCTGATCAGCGACGTGCAGGCGACCGGCGCCCCGGTCCAGTGGGACCTGTGGAACGAGCCCAACATCACGATCTTCTGGAACCGTCCCCAGTCGCAGTACTTCGAGATGTGGCGGCGCGCCTACCAGCGCGTCCGCGCCGCGTTCCCCTCCCAGCCGATCGTGGGCCCGAGCCTGGCCGGCGTCCCGTCCACCGGCGGCTGGTGGACCCAGTACCTCGACTACGTCAAGGCCAACAACGTGGTCCCCGACATCGTCAGCTGGCACTCGCTGCCCGGCGACCCGGTGGCGAACGTGGCGACGGCGAACACCACCCTGGACTCCCGCGGCATCGCCCACTCGCGCCCTTACCAGATCAACGAGTACGGGGCGTCCAACGAGCAGAACCCGGCCGACGGCGCGTGGTACATCGCCCGCCTGGAGAGGGCCGGCGCCGACGGCCTGCGCGCCAACTGGGCCAGCGGCGGCAACCTGCACAACGACCTGGGCAACCTGCTGATCCACAACTCCTCGGGGCAGTACCAGACCAAGGGCGAATGGTGGGTCTACCGCTTCTACGGCTCCCAGACCGGCCAGATCGCCTCGGTCACCCCGAGCGCCAACTACGACGCCTTCGCCACCAAGGCGAGCGGCAACGCCAAGGTGCTGGTCGGCGGCGGCACCACCACCGGGAACGTCGCGGTCAACCTGCAGGGCCTGAACACCACCAGCGGCATCGTGGAGAACAACCAGGTACGCGTCCTCGTCGAGCGCATCCCCTACAACGGCGGCGGCGCGGTGAGCGGTCCGGTCACCGTCCAGAACTCCGTGGCGACCCTGTCCGGCAACGCCACGACGGTCAACCTGCCGCACACGAGCGTCGACGACACCTTCACCATCACGCTCCTGCCTCCCTCCTCAGGCCCCGGCCCGAGCCCCACACCCAGTCCCAGCCCCAGCACCGGGGCGTCATCGGTGCTGCGCAACGTCAACGCCGGCCGGTGCCTGGACGTCCCGAACTCGTCCACCACCAACGGCACCCAGCTCAATCTGTGGGACTGCGGCACCGGCGCCAACCAGCAATGGACCCTGACCTCCGGAAAGCAGCTGCAGGTGTACGGCAACAAGTGCCTGGACGCCAACGGGCAGGGCACAAGCAACGGCACCCAGGTGATCATCTGGGACTGCAACGGACAGACCAACCAGCAGTGGAACGTCAACTCCGACGGCACCATCACCGGTGTGCAGTCCGGCCTGTGCGTGGAGGCGAGCAACTTCGGCACGGCGAACGGCACGAAGGTCCAACTGTGGTCCTGCACCGGCACGACCAGTCAGAAGTGGACCCGGAGCTGACCCGGCCGGCGCCGGCCCGCCGGGCATGACGGACTCATGACGCGGGAACGGCACCACGCCCGTGAGTGCGACGGCCCGGCGGCGGGATCTCCCGCCGCCGGGCCGGCACGCGTCCGAGCCGGAGCGGAGCCGATGCCGCCGGGCGGACGTGCGTCACGTCATGAGGTCGAATGATCTCCGCCGGTAGGTATTTCACACCTATTTTCGATGCTCGTCGAATCGATTCGTCATCGACCGAAACCTTCTGACCCCGCACCTCCAGGGAGCACGTCCGCACGCCGCCGTGCCGGAAGCGTTCTTCGCGGGCTCGATTCGACCTACGATGTGCGTGTCGGGTCGGTTGGGGTGAGGAGCGCCGTGAACATCGGGGAGATCGCCAGGCGGTCGGGGGTGTCGCGTAGCACCGTCTCCTACGCCTTGAGCGGCAAGCGTCCGGTGTCGCAGGACACGCGGCGGCGCATCCAGGCGGTCATCGACGAGCTGGGCTACCGGCCCAACGCCGTGGCCAAGGCGCTCAAGGAAGGCAAGACCCGCACTCTCGGGCTGGTCATCCCTCCGGCCAGCAGGCGGCTGACCGACATGCAGCTCGGCTTCGTGGCCAGCGTCGTCGACGCCGCGGCGCGCGCCGACCTGGACGTGCTGCTGTCGCCGTCGGGGGGCGAGCACGACCGTTCCTTCGAGCGGGTGGTCGGCGGCAGGCGGGTGGACGGCGTCATCCTCATGGAGATACGGCTGGAGGACGACCGGGTCACCCGTCTGCAGCAGAGCGGGCTGCCGTTCGTCGGCATCGGCCGCACCGGCCACCCCGAAGAGATGTCCTGGGTCGACATCGACTACGAGACGCTGATCGCCAGGTGCGTGCACCACCTCGCCGACCTGGGGCACCGCCGCATCGCCCTGGTCAACCGGTCCGCGGAGCTGGTGGCGGCCGGGTACGGCCCCGGCCACCGCGCGCAGGCCGGCTTCACGCGCGCGGTGGCCGAACGCGGCCTGCACGGCGTGCAGAGATGCTGTGCCGACGAGGCCCAGTCGGGGGTCACCTGCGTCGAGCGGCTCCTTGACGACCACCCCGATCTGACCGCCGTCGCCACGATCAACGAGGCCGCCATGCCGGGCATGTACCGCGCCCTGGCCCAGGCGGGCCTGGCGGTGCCGCGCGACTTCTCCATCATCGGCGTCGCGGCCCGCGACTGGGCGGAGAACCTGCACCCGCCGCTCACCGCCGCCGACGTGCCCGCCGACGAGCTCGGCGCCCGCGCCGTCGAGATGCTCATCCAGCGCATCGCCGATCCCGCCATCCCGCACCGCCACGTCCTGGTCGCCCCTCCCGTCTCCCTGCGCGGGACCACCGGCCCCGCCGGTCGGCGGCCGGAGGCGGGAGATCCGGGAGCGCGCTGACCGGTGACCCGGCCGCGGGAGGCGGCCGGTGTTCGGGCCGGGGCCGGTTATGAGGGACGGGACCGGTGTTCGGGACGGGGTCGGTTATGGGGGACGGGACCGGTGTTCGGGACGGGGTCGGGGGAGAGGCGGGGCCGGGAGATGCGTCGGGCCGGCCGGTGGGGCGGCTACTGGAACGAGGCGTCGTCGATCGAGAAGCCGTCGGTGCCCGCCGCCGTCTCGACGTAGAAGCTCGCGCCGGTCAGCGTCCCGCTCCACGACACGGTCGCCGTGCCGGAGCTGGGTCCAGCCGCTGGAGGTGACCGCCGCCGCGGGGGTGAGCTGGATGTAGCTGGTCGTGCCGCCGGCGGTCACCGCCAGGGTCGCCTTCGCGCTGGGCGTGCCGCTCTGCGCGCGCACCCAGACGCTCGTGGTGTAGCTCTTGCCGTTGGTGAGCTTGGAGGTCACGTCCTGGGTCGTGCCGTTCCACGACGCCGTGCGACCCGTGATCGCCAACGAGCGTGCGCCGCCGTGCGGCGTGGTGGTGCTGGAGGAGAGGGTTCCGCCGGAGGCGCCCCAGCCCGTGGTGCCGCCTTCCATGTCGCCGTTGGTCAGCAGGTTGCCGCCGCCGCTCGTCCCGCCGGCGAACTGCCAGTAGTTGACGTTGAACAGGGTGCCGGAACCGCCGGTGAAACGCAGGTACAGGTCATGGGTGCCGGTGGCGCCGCTGACGGGGCACGAGACGGTCGTCCAGGTCTGCCAGCCGCCGGTGCCGTTGACGGTGCAGGTGCCGACCAGGGAGCCGTTGACGCCGTCCAGGCGCAGTTCGATCTTGCCGCCGCTGTTCGCCGAGGCCACTCTGGCGTTGAAGGACGTCGCGCCGGAACCGAACGCGACCCCCTTGACCTTGATGTGGTCGCCGTTCTCGATCCAGCCGACGTTCATGCCGCCTTCGCTCGCGGGTTCGGTCTCCACGCCGGACTCCCAGGCGATGGTCTCCGCTTCCTGGCGGGTGTAGGGGTTGAGCGTGCCCACCTGGGGCGCCCCGGTGGAGGTCATGTTGATCGTCGGGATGCTGCCGTCGGAGTTGTAGGTGAACCTCTCGACCGCGACCGAACGGGTGTAACCGCCGCCGCCGGGCAGGGCGCCGTTGTGGTAGAAGAAGTAGGAGTTGCCGTTGAAGTCGATGACCCCCGGGTGGTTGGTGAACGAGGCGCCCTGGGTCGGCATGACGGTGCCGCGGTAGGTCCACGGCCCGGTGGGGCTGGAGGCGGTCGAGTAGCCGATGAACTCCGAGCAGCACTTGGCGGCGAAGACGTTGTAGTAGGTGCCGCCGCGCTTGTAGACCCAGGGGCCTTCCTCATACAGGGTGGGACGGCTGGTGTTGCCCGTGCGGGTGCCGAACCCGGAGGTCGTGAGCGGGATCTGGGTGGGGGAGCCGCTGTAGGAGATCATGTCGGTGTTGAGCCGGACGTACCACAGGTTGGGGTTGCCCCAGTAGAGGTAGGCCTGGCCGTTGTCGTCGATGAACACCGTCGGGTCGATCTCCCCGTTGCGCACGAGGGCGTGCCCGATGGCGTCGGTGAAGGGGCCGGTGGGGCTGGTGGAGACGCCGACGCCGATGGCCATCTGGCCGCTCGCGCGATCCTTGACCGGGACGTACCAGTAGAACTTGCCGTTGCGGTAGACGGTCTGGCCGGCCCAGGCGTCCGAGGCCGCCCAGGAGAAGGTGGACAGGCTCATCGGCGAGCCGTGGTCGGTCCAGTTGACCATGTCGGCCGAGGACCAGACCCGCCAGTCCTTCATGGTGAAGTAGGTGGAGTTGTCCTCGTCGTGTCCCGTGTAGAGATAGACCCGGCCGTTGTAGACCAGCGGAGCGGGGTCGGCGGTGTAGATCGTCTGCACGATCGGGTTGTCGGCCCTGGCGGGCAGGCCGGGCAGGAGTGTCACGGCGCACAGCAGGCCGATGACCAGCAGCAGGCCCCGTCCGAGCCGGTGCCCGGCTCGGAGCTGGAAGGCGGTTCTCAACGTCGACTCCAGAATTGTTAGCGCTAACAACTGAGGTGATGAACCCGTGCCGGGATGGCGGGCCGGTGGAAGGGGGTGACAGCCAGGCAGCCCGGCGGCGAGGATTTCGCCGCCGGGCTCCCGGTTCGTACGCCGCGAACGGTGATGGTCAGACGCGGGTCCACTTCTGGTTGTTCTGGCCGTTGCAGGTCCAGATCTGGACCTTGGTGCCGTTGGCGGTGCCGCCGCCGTTGACGTCCAGGCACTTGTTGGCGCCGACCGCGGTGATGCTGCCGTCGGAGTTCAGCCGCCACTTCTGGTTGTTCTGGCCGTTGCAGTCCCAGATGATCACGGCGCTGCCGTTGGCGGTGCTGCCGCCGTTGACGTCCAGGCACTTGTTGCCGTAGACCCGCAGCTCGGTCGCGCTGGTCGCCGTCCACTGCTGGGCGGCCGATCCGTTGCAGTCATAGAGCACCGCGGCGGTGCCGTTGGTCTGCGACCCGCCGTTGACGTTCAGGCACCGGCCCGACCCCACGCCCCGGAGCGCGTTGCCGGTCGGCGTCGTGCCGCCCAGCTCCTTGATGCGGACGTTGCGGAAGGCCGCCGTGTCGCCGGACCCGTGGTTCTGGATGCCGATGTACCCCTGCTGGAGGGAGCGCACCGAGTCGGTGTTGGTGAAGTCGTTGATCTTCACGCCGTTGAGGAACACCTGCAGCCGCTCGCCCTCGACGAGCAGCTCGTAGGTGTTCCACTGACCCGCCGGGTTCAGCGCCGCGTCGCGGGCGGTGGTGTCGGCGGCCTTGGCCCCGTTGACGGCGCCCGTCGTGTAACCGGCGGTGTCGCT
Source organism: Sphaerisporangium rhizosphaerae (assembly GCF_042665155.1). Classification (NCBI taxonomy): domain Bacteria; kingdom Bacillati; phylum Actinomycetota; class Actinomycetes; order Streptosporangiales; family Streptosporangiaceae; genus Sphaerisporangium; species Sphaerisporangium rhizosphaerae. The sequence goes on from NZ_JBHTCG010000018.1 coordinate 64,320, forward strand.
GGCGTCGATCTGCACCTCATAGCCGTTGCTCAGGGCGGCGTTGGGGTCGCTGGTGGACGGGAAGCCGATGACCACCCCGGAGTCGGAGTCGCCGGTCAGCTTCCAGTCGAGCTTGAGCGAGTAGGACTTGAACTCCTTGGCGCTGTACCACAGCATGCCGAGGCCGTCCTGCGAGGTCAGCGTGGCGTCGCTGTTGGCGAAGGACCCCGAGCCGGCCTGCGACCAGCCGGTGGTGGAGCCGTTGTACAGGGTGGTGTACCCGGTCTCCGGACGGCAGTCGGCCTTCACCGCTCCGGCGGCGTAGCGGATGCCGCCGAGGAGCAGCGTCCGGAAGTTGGTCTCGGAGAAGGAGTCGATGGAGTGCCCGAGGCCGGTGTAGAAGGCGCGGCCGGCCGACTGCGGGTGACACCAGGTGATGGGGTGGTCGCCGCTCATGGAGCCGCCGCTGTAGCTGGACTCGTCCAGGTTCTGCAGCACGTGCACGCTGGAGCGCGGGTTGGTGCGGTAGTTGTACCACTCGTCGGTGCGCGACCAGGTGGCCCCGAGATGGGACGTGGCGGCGTGCGCGCGGTCCTCGGTGCGCACGGTGGCCCGCTGGATCGCGGGGTGGTTGTTGAACCAGGCTCCGACCAGCCCGCCGTAGTAGGACCAGTTGTACTCGGTGTCGGCGGCGGAGTGCACGCCCACGTAACCGCCGCCGCCGTCGACGTAGGACTGGAAGGCGCTCTGCTGGGAGTCGTTCAGCACGTCTCCGGTGGTGCTGAGGAAGACGACGGCCTTGTACTGCGCGAGGTTGCCGGAGTTGAACGCGTTCGCGTCCTCGGTGGCGTCCACCGAGAAGTCGTTGGCCGTGCCGAGGTCGCGGATGGCCTGGATGCCGGCGGGGATGGAGTCGTGCCGGAACGCGGCGGTCTTGGAGAACACCAGCACCTTGTAGCTGGCGGCGTGGGCGGGGGCGACGGCGATGCCGGTGACGGCGGCGGTGGCGAGCGCGGCCACCAGCGCCAACCGGCGCGGGGCCGACCTCTTGCTGCCGCTCCCTGCGCTTCGCCCGGGGATCAGATGTCGGAGCATGGGGGGTCCTTCCAGGTCGTGACGGCGTGACGCGGCCGGGGGCCGCGCCACGACGTCACACGAGCCGATGAACGGGGAGGGTCAGACGCGGGTCCACTTCTGGTTGTTTCCGCTGTTGCAGGTCCAGATCTGGACCTTGGTGCCGTTGGCGGTGCCGCCGCCGTTGACGTCCAGGCACTTGTTGGCGCCGACGGCGGTGACGGTGCCGTCGCTGTTGAACCGCCACTTCTGGTTGTTCTGCCCGTTGCAGTCCCAGATGATCACGGCGGTGCCGTCGGCGGTGGCGCCGCCGTTGACGTCCAGGCACTTGTTGCCGTAGACCCGCAGCTCGGTCGCGCTGGTCGCCGTCCACTGCTGGGCGGCCGATCCGTTGCAGTCCTGGATCACCGCGGCGGTGCCGTTGGTCTGCGACCCGCCGGTGACGTACAGGCACCGGCCCGACCCCGTGCCCTTGATCGTGGTGGAGGTCGGGTTGGTGACCGTCCCGGTGTCCAGGGTGAAGGCGTCCAGGTCGAACAGGTAACCGCCGCCGGTGGAGCCGCGGAAGACCAGGTACAACGTGGTCGCGCCCGAGGGAGCGCCGCTGAGGTTCGCCGTGGCGTCGACGTAGGTCTCCCAGTTCCCGGTGACCGGCACGGTGACGGTGCCGAGCAGGGTGCCGCTCGCCGAGCCGGCGCGCACCTCGATGCGGCCGCCCGCGCCGGCCGAGGCCACGCGTGCGGTGATCTTGGTGGCGTTGTTCAGCGTGTACGGCTGGAAGGAGATCCAGTCGCCGTCGTCGATGTAGCCCACGGTGTTGCCACCCTCGGCCGGGGTGTGGGCGGTGGCCTGGACGCCCTGCTGGGCGCCGAAGTGCTCGGCCTGGCGGTGGCGCGGCTGCAGGGTGCGGGTGCTGGTGGTGGTCAGGCCGCCCTTGTCGGTGTAGGAGGCCACGAACACGCCGTAGATGTTGGCCGCGGCGTCGTGCTCACCGTCGGTCGGCACCGTCAGGGTGCCGCTGCAGCCGTTGGCGGTGGTGATCTGGTGGCGGTGGCTGTCGTGTCCGAGGAAGTAGGTCACCGACACCGTCGAGCAGTCGATCGTGCCGTCCTCCGGGTCGCTGACGCTGACCGTGAAGGGCACCGTGTCGCCGAAGGAGAACAGCTGGCCGTCACCCGGGCTCGTCAGCGTGACCGTCGGGGCCGTGTTGCCCACGCTCACGCTGACGCTCGCGCTTCCGGTCAGCCCCTGCGGGTCCCGGACGGTCAGCGTCGCGGTGTAGGAGCCGTCGCTCGAGTAGGTGTGGCTCGGGTTGGCCGAGGTGGAGGTGCTCCCGTCGCCGAAGTTCCACGAGTAGCTCAGCGTGCCGCCCTCGGGGTCGGAGCTGCCCGAGGAGGAGAAGTTCACCGTCAGCGGCGCGGGTCCCGAGGTCTTGTCGGCGGCCGCCTTGGCGATCGGGTTGCGGTTGGCCGCCGTGCCGATGTACTCGATGCGCCACAGCGCCTGGTTGTTGCTGCCCGTCCCGTAGTCCAGGACGTACAGGGCGCCGTCGGGGCCGAAGGCCTGGTCCATCACCTGTGTGCCCGACCAGGGGAACGCGGAGATCTCGCCCCGCGAGCCGTCGCTCTTGACCTCGATCGCCTTGATCCACCGGCGGCCGTACTCGCCGGCGAAGAACCTGCCGTCCAGCGACGACGGGAACTTGACGGAGGAGTTGAGCGAGGCGTCGTAGCGGTAGACCGGGCCGGCCATCGGCGACTCGGAGCCGCTGCCGAACTCCGACGGGGAGCCGGAGTCGCCGCCGTACTTGATCCAGGCCGGCTTGGCCGCGGGAAGGGTGGTCAGGCCGGTGTTGCGGAAGGAGTTGTTGGTGGGGCCGCCGGAGCAGTTGTACTTCGGACCGGTGCTGTTGCTGTTGAAGTCCCACTCGTTGTAGGTCTCGCTGCTGGTGTTGGTGCCGGTGCAGTACGGCCAGCCCATGTTGCCCGGGCCGGTGATCCGGTTGAACTCCACCTGGCCGCTCGGCCCGCGGTTGGAGTTGGTCGAGCCGGCGTCAGGGCCGTAGTCGGCGACGTAGACCACGCCGGTCGCCTTGTCCACCGACATGCGGAACGGGTTGCGAAGGCCCATGGCGTAGATCTCGGGGCGGGTCTTCGCGGTCCCCGGCGGGAACAGGTTGCCGCTCGGGATGGTGTAGCTGCCGTCCGACTCCGGGTGGATCCGCAGGAGCTTGCCGCGCAGGTCGTTGGTGTTGCCCGCCGTGCGCTGCGAGTCGTACTGCGGGTTGCGGTTGGTGCGCTCGTCGAGCGGCGCGTACCCGGCGGAGTCGAAGGGGTTGCTGTCGTCGCCCGTGGTCAGGTACAGGTTCCCCTGGGCGTCGAAGTCGAGGTCGCCGCCGACGTGGCAGCACAGGCCGCGGTCGTTCGCGACGACCAGCACGACCTTCTCACTGCTCATGTTGAGCGTGTCGTCGGAGTTGAGGGTGAACCGCGACAGGTGCAGCTCGCCCTTCCAGGAGTCGAACTGCGACTGCGTGCCGGTGGCCGGCGCGTCGCCGCTCGGCGTGCTCAGCCGCGGCGAGAAGTACAGGTAGACCCACCGGTTGGTGGCGAAGCCGGGGTCCACGGCGACGCCCTGCAGACCCTCTTCGTCGTGGGTGTAGACGTTGAGCTTGCCGGAGACCTTGGTGTTGCCGTTGACGTCGGTGACGCGGAGTGTGCCGTCGCGAGCCGTGTGGAGCACCGACCGGTTCGGCATGACGGCCAGCGACATCGCCTCGCCGAGCTCGTTGCCGCCGGAGGCGAGGTTGATCTGCTGGTAGTCGGACGCGGGGATGGTCAGCGCGTTGGCCGCCGGAGCGGTGAGAACGAGGGCTCCCGGAGCGACCAGCGCGAACGCGGTCAGCAGCGTGAGCCACCAACGTCGGGACATAGGGGGATGGGTCCTTCCTGCCGTGCGAAACGCCATGGTTTGTCGAGATCAGCTCGCGCATGCTCTGCGCGCGGAGGCGACGGACGTGCGCGCGAGTGGGGGCCGCCGCCCGCGCGCACGTCCGTCCGGGGTCACCCCCGGCGCCTCTCAGTTACGGGTCCACCTCTGGTTGGCGCCGCCGGTGCAGGACCACAGTTCGACCAGCGTGCCGTTGGCCGTCGCCTCGCCGGTGACGTCCAGGCACAGGTTGGACTGCACGCTGGTGACCGTGCCGTCGGCGTTGAGGTTCCACTGCTGGTTGGTGCCGCCGCTGCAGCCGTTGATGACGACCCGGGCGCCGGCGTTGGTGCCCTGGGCGTCCAGGCACTTGGTGCCGTACACCTGGAGCTGCTTGCCCGAGGTCGCGATCCACTGCTGGTTGGCCTGCCCGTTGCAGTCCCAGATGGCCACCTGGGTGCCGTTGGTCTGCGTCTGGCCGGGGACGTCCAGGCAGCGGCCCGACGCCATGCTCCGCAGCACGTTGGTCGGGGTGCCGCCCGAGCCGGGAGTGATGGACAGGTTGTCGAACTGCGCCGTCTCGGTCGCGCCGGTGGCGAGGCCGACCTGGCCGGCGCCCCACATCGTGTCGGTGACCGTGCCGACCGTCACGCCGTCGATCGCGGCGGTGATCGTGGACCCGGAGAACCCGAGGGACAGCGTGTGCCAGCGGTTGGTGCCGAGGGCCGCCACGGTGCCACTGCTCAGGGTCGTGGTGGCGTTGGAGGCGGTGTTGCGCTGGATCGACCAGGCGCCGCCGTCGGTCACCCGCAGGTAGTAGGCGTTCTGCCCGGCCGGGCTGTAGTGCTGGGTGCCGCCGCGGCCGATGAGCTTGACGTAGCCCGACTGCTCCAGCAGGACGTCGGAGGAGACGGTGTAGTTGCTCCAGCCCACGTCGCCGAGCAGCGCGTAGGGGTCGTAGTCACCGTCCCACGTGATCGGCATGCGCGGCGCCATCTGGCGCACGCACCTGCCCGCGCGGCCCCCGCCACAGGCGGTCACCTCGAAGGCCCCCTGCTGGTCCATCAGGTACTTGGCCTCCTTGCCGACCTCGTACCCGTCGTAGTTGTCGGAGTAGGGCAGCGGCATCGAGCCCTGGGCGGGGCTGGTGGCGGTGCCCTTGCCCTGGCCGGTGGTGGTGGTGATGGTGTAGACGCGGCCGGGCTGGACGGTCAGCGAGAAGGCGCCGCCCGAGGGGGTGATGTCACTGCCGCGCACCATGTGGTCGGCGGAGTTGTTGGAGTTGAGGTTGGTGGACCACACGTGCACGGTGCCGGTGGACAGGCCGCCGTTGACGGTGAAGTTCAGCGTCTGGGCCGCGCCGGCGTCCATGGTCTCGATGATCGTGCTGTAGTCGGAGTTGTTGGTCGACTTCAGCGAGACGTAACTGCCGTTGTTGCGGCTGCCGCCGATGTACCCGCTGGAGGAGTCGAGGTACTTCCACCCCGGCGCGGTGAACTGGGTGGTCTGCGCCATCGTCCAGGCGTTCTTGCCGATGTTGTAGTACCCCGACCACGGCTGGGGCGCGATGGCGACGCCCATCGTGGGCCACGGGATGTTCGGGGTGATGGCGGCGACGATCGGCCAGTTGAGGTAGGCGGTCATCTTGCCGTCGATGTAGTCGCGGTTGATGCCGCGCGCGAGGGCCTTGGCGCCGTCGTTGTAGTCGTCGGACCCGTTCTCGCTGGCCCACAACTGCTTGCCGGAGTTGATGGCGTTGTTGGTACTGGGGCAGTTGGTCTGCGCGCTGCGATAACCGCACACGTAGTGGTTGCCGTAAATGTCCACGGCGTTCCGGAACGCGGTGTTGTTCACCGCGTCGTCGGCCGAGCCCCAGTTGGTGTCATCGGCCACGATCTTGACGTTGCTGAAACCGTTGGAGTCCAGGGCGGCGTTCAGGTTGATGTACCAGTTGAGGTCGCGCCCCCGCTCGTTCCAGCCGCCGAGGTAGTCGATGGTCAGCCCGTGGCTGTTCTTCGCGCACTTGAGCCAGTCGACCAGGTAGTTGATCATGTCCTGGGACCAGAAGTTGCGGTTGCCGATCCAGCCCGGCGCGCCCCACGAGAGGCCGGCCAGCTTGATGTTGGGGTTGCGGGCCTTGGCCTGCTCCATCAGCCACCACTCATAGCCCCGCCCGCAGTCCAGGTCGGCGGAGGTGTGCCGGTGGCTCGGCTCGGCGCCGCTGGTGGAGTTGGTGTCGCCGCCGATCTCCACCTTCAGGATCTGCACCGCGGCGCCGTACCCGGGCTTGAACATGTAGTCCAGGATCTGGCCGCGCTGGGGCTCGGGGTAGTCGACGAGCAGCCGGCTGTTGCCTCCGCCGCCGCTGATGGCGCCCACGCCGTCGAGCGTGCGGCCGCCGGAACCGCCGTTGATCGTGATCGAGACGGCGGCGTGCGCCGAGGAGACGCCGATCAACGAGAGGGCGGCGGTCAGCAGCGCGACCACGAGCGCCGGGAGGAATGCCCTTGTTCTACTTCGTCGGCTCATGTAGCGAACCCCTTCTCGGGTCGTCTCGGCAAGGAGGTCGGTCCGAACGAGCAGGTGCGAACGAGGCCGGATCCGGTTGACCGGTCTGGCGTTCTCGCGCATACCTGAACCTCCAGTGCTGGTCTCGATGGGATACGCGGGGGAGCTCCGTGCGTCACGACATGGGGCATCGTCGGCCCGTGTCTCAGCCGGGGCTCCTGCCGCTTCACCACCGGCCCGGCAGGAGGCAGCCGCCGTGAGTGCTCAGTGTGGAAATAAGTATGAAACATGTCAAGAACGTATCGGCGAACCGATTCGACCCCATTGAGGACCGTGCGGCCCGTGTGAGCCGGTCCCGCATGTCGTCGACGCGAGACCGCCCGTCGGAAGGAGGCCGCCGCCTCTGAACGTTTCATCGCCGGGCGGTCCCGGACCGGTCCTCGTCCAGCGCGTCAGATCTCGCCGGCGAGTCGCGTGGGGACCTGGCCGGGATGGCGGCAGGCTGACACCTTCACCGGCGGCCGGCCGCGACCGCTGCGCATCCGTATGGAGCGCGCCGCCGGTTCTAGGGCGTGGCGCAGATGGCCGAGCCGATCAGCGAGGTCACCGCGGCCGGGTGGGAGATCAGCGTGAGGTGCGACCCGCCCTCGAACCGGCTGACCCTGGCGTGCGCCCGCCGGGCCATGGACAGTTCCGCGGACGGGGTGATGATCCGGTCGCCGGTGCTGATGAAGTACCAGGACGGGATCGACTTCCACGCCGCGGCCGTGGCCGGCGTCGTGAACGCGCTGGTCGAGGCGGCTCGCTGGGACGCCCACAGGCGCAGGGCGGTGTCGCGCGGCAGGTCGGAGGCGAACGAGCGGACGAAGACGTCCCTCTTGAGGTACAGGTCGGCCGCTCCCTGAGGCGCGCCCGGGTAGGGGACCTTGTCGTAAAGGGAGCCGGGATCGGCGTTGAGCGCGGAGTCCGGCCCGCTGAGCCGGCCGGTGGTCTCCCCGACGTCCGGCGCGGCGGCGTCGACGTACACCAGCGCTTTGACCCCTGGAACGCCCGCCGCGGCCTCGGTGATCACCGAGCCCCCGTAGGAGTGCCCGACGAGCACGATCGGGCCGGAGATGGTCTTCAGGAAGTCCGCGACGGTCGCGGCGTCGCTGCCGAGGCCGCGCAGGGGGTTGGCGATGGCGCGCGCGACGTAGCCCGCCCGGCGCAGGGCGTCCACCTCTCCGTTCCAGCTCGAGGTGTCGGCCCAGGCTCCGTGGACCAGGACGACCGTCGGCTTGGGCCGGCCCGGCGACCGGCACGGCAGAGGGGTGCTCGTGAGGGCGGACGACGCTCGCGCCGTGGCGGCGGCCCGGGCGCCTGCCGTGGGCGCGGCGGCCACCGACGCGCCGGCGACCGACGCGGCGACCATGGTGAGCGCGGCCACCGATCTCGTCGTCTTCCCAGCGCGTGCGCGGTTCATCGGTCCCCCCGGGCGCTCTCCTGATCGCCATCGTGTTCCGGGGGCACGGCGGGTGCCACCGCTCACCCTCGGACTCCACTGACGAGAGTCTGCTCCCCGGGAGGCGGGGAACCAACCCGGAGCCGGCCAAGACATGGCCAGCCTTCCCCTGACCTGCTCGGCCGTCCCGCGGGAGGCGGGTCGTAGGGCGCACGGCGGCGCGAGTCGCCTTCTCCCGGGCAAAGGGTCCACGGGTCGCCAGATGGTATTGAATGAAACTGTATCGAGTGATACGATCGTTGATGTGACGAACTCGGATGCGTCGAGCGGAGGGGGCGTTGATCATGGAGGTGTACGAGGCGGTCACGAGCCGCAGGGCGGTGCGCGGATTCACCGGCCGGGAGGTCCCGAGGGAGCTGCTGGAGCGCGTGCTGGCCGCCGCGGCCTGGTCGCCGTCCGGATCGAACCTCCAGCCCTGGCACGTCTACGTGCTGACCGGCGAGCCGCTGGCCGAGCTCAAGAGGCGCGCCGGCGAGCGCCTGGCCGCGGGCGACCCCTGGGACGAGCGGGAGTACGAGATGTACCCGGCCACGCTGAAGTCTCCGTACCAGGAGCGCCGATCCGCCTTCGGCCGGGAGCGCTACAGCGCGCTCGGGGTCTCGCGCGAGGACTGGGAGGCGCGCCAGAGGGCCGCGGGGGAGAACTGGCGGTGCTTCGGCGCACCCGCCGCCCTGTTCTGCTACATCGACCGCGACCTGGGCCGGCCCCAATGGGCCGACGTGGGGATGTACCTGCAGACCGTCATGCTGCTGCTGCGGGCCGAAGGGCTGCACAGCTGCCCGCAGATGGCCTGGTCGGTGTACCGCAGGACCGTCGCGGAGATCCTCTCGCCGCCGGACGAGCTCATCCTGTTCTGCGGCATGTCGATCGGGTTCGAGGACGTCACGGTGCACCACGTCCGTACGGGCCGGGCGCCCCTCGACGAGACGGTCACGTTCGTCGGAGGCCGGCCACCGGAGCGTCACCTCGCGGCCGAGGCCGTCAACGGTGACGGCCGCACGTTTTGACCATGAGAGGAAACGCATGACCTACACCGTTGGTTACATCGTCGGGAGCCTGTCCCGGAAGTCGATCAACAGGACGCTCGCTGTCGCCCTGAGCCGTCTGGCGCCGCCCGACCTGCGCCTCACGGAGATCCCCATCGGCGAGCTGCCCCTCTACAGCCACGACCACGACGCGAGCTATCCCGCCGTGGCCCGGGAGTTCAAGGACGCGATCGAAGCCGCCGACGCCCTGCTGTTCGTCACCCCGGAGTACAACCGGTCCATCCCGGGCGCGTTGAAGAACGCCATCGACTGGGCGACCCGGCCCTATGGGTCCAACGTGCTGAAGGGCAAGCCGTCCGCGATCATCGGAGCCTCGCCGGGGCCGATCTCCACCGCGGTCGCGCAGCAGCACCTCAAGACCATCCTGTCGTTCACCGACTCCCCGGTGATGGGTCAGCCCGAGGCCTACATTCAGTTCACCAAGGGATTGATCGACGAACAGGGCGACATCCAGGTGCCGTCCACCGCCGCGTTCCTGACCGAATATCTGCGGGCCTTCGCAGTCCATATCCGGCGTCATCACGACATGTCTGACATCCAGCCCCGCTGAGGGCGGCCCTTCGTCATCGCCGGCGCCGGCCGGGCCGGCCCACCTGTCACCGACGGGAGGAGAACAATGTCCCTGATCGTCAGCGAGATCCTGCTCTGCACGGCCATCACCGCGGCGTTGGCCGTGGTGCTCCTGTACCGGCGGACACCGGTCCTGTGCCGGATCTGCTCGCCGCAGGAGCGGCGGTCGCTCGTCCTGCTCGTCCGCGACGAGATCGACGAGGAGGAGTACCGTCGCCGGCGAGTCTCGGCCGGCCGGGCGCCGGGCAGGTCGGTGCACATGTGCGGCGCGGCGGGCGGCCGGCGAAGCGGCGAGGCGGTGCCATGAGTCCCGGCTCGTCGTCGCGGCGCCCGCGCTCGACCCCGGCCCGGCTGACCGTCCTGGCCATGGCCACGGCGAGCGCCCTGCTGGTGCCGATGGGCATGGTCGGGGCATCGGCCGCCGAGCACGGCATGACGGTCTCCCCCCTGGCGCCGTGCTGGGCGTTCCGGTTGTTCTGGTCCGCCCACATCGTGCTGCTGATCCTGTTGGCCACGGCGGTGACCTGGAAGATGACCAGCCGCACGCTGGTCCCCGTCCAGCTCATGCGCGCGCGACTGGCCGCGATCAACGTCAGCGATCTGAGCACGCGCATCCCGCAACCGTCGGGCCGCGGCGAGATCGCCCAACTGGCGCGAACCATCAACAACACGCTCGGGCGTCTGGAGCAGGCCAAGGCCTCGACCGACCGGGCGCTGCAGCGGCAACGCCAGTTCGCCTCCGACGCCTCTCACGAGCTGCGCACCCCGCTGGCCGGCCTGCGCGTGCGCCTGGAGGAGGCCCAGATGCATCCCAGCGGCACCGATCTGCCCGACCTGATGGGGCACGCGCTGGAGGACCTGGACCGGGTGCAGGGCATCATGACCGACCTGCTCCTGCTGGCCCGGCTGGGCGCCACCGCTCCCCAGGCCACCCAACGCGTCGATCTGACCGGCCTCGTCCGCGCCGAGACCGCCCGGCGTACCGATCGTCACCCGGTCTCCCTGGACCTGGCCGACGGGATCGTCATCGACGCCGTGCCGGGGCAGATCGCACGAGTGCTGACCAACCTGCTGGACAACGCGCAGCGGCACGCCGCCGGTCAGGTACGGGTGCGGCTTCGCCGCTCGGCGGCGCAGGCCGAGCTGGTGGTGAGCGACGACGGCGACGGCGTGCCTCCGGCCGACCGGGAACGCATCTTCCAGCGGTTCGTCCGCCTCGACGCCGCCCGTAGCCGCGACCGCGGCGGCACCGGCCTGGGCCTGGCCATCGCCCGGGACATCGCCACCGCCCACCACGGCACCCTGAGCGTTCACCAGGCCCCGATCGGCGGGGCGGGCTTCGTCCTGCGCCTGCCGCTGAGCGCCCCGGCCGAGCGGCCCGGCCCACAGCCGCCGGCCGCGGAGTAGACCGCCCCGCCGGACACCGGTGCCACACGGTGGTCGAACGGGCTCAGGGGCGGCAGGACGGCGCTGCAACGCCGCCCTGCCGCCCCTGAGCCGGTCACTCCGCGGGTGCGGCCAGGACCGGGGACCGCCGCGTGGGTCAGCCGGTCGCCGGGGGGATGTTCTGGTTGAGGTGGAAGAAGTTGGTCGGGTCGTACTGGGCCTTGACCGCCCGCAGCCGGTTCCAGGTCTCGCCCGGGTAGGCGTCGCGCACCCGGTCCTGGCTCTCGTCGCCCAGGAAGTTGACGTAGGCGCCGGAGTCGCTCTGCCGGATGGCCGCCATGAAGTCGGCGACCCACCTCTCGCGGACGACCCGCTCCTCGGGACCCTCGTAGAACGCCGCGACGTTCACCATGATCTTGCTGTTCCGGTGCGCGAACGCGGTCGCGTCGGCCGGCACGCGGGGCACCGCCCCGCCGAGCACCCGGAGCTGGATGGCCCGCATCGAGGCGTCGGAGGAGGCGAGGTAGTCGATGATCGTCTCGGCCATCTCCAGGTCCACGCCGTCCATGAACATCGTCGAGGCCGCCGCCGAGGGCTGCTCTCCGTGCTCCTCCGGCGGGAACATGGCCGAGTACGGGATGCGCTGGATGAAGTCGGCGAGCGGCGTGGCCAGCGCGCGGAACGGCGCGAGGATCCGCTCGCCGTCCTCCTCGGGCCCGGAGTGGACCAGGAAGGCCAGCACGATCATCGAGCCGTGCAGCTCCTCCGGCAGGAACGGCATCGGCGGCGCCGGCATGACGTTGGCGATGGTGGACAGCTCGTCCGGCGCGGCCTCCGCCGCCGCGATGAACCCGGCGACGACCTCGGCGGTCGCGGGCAGCACCAGGATGCCGCCGTGGACCGACGACAGCGGGTACAGCTTGAAGCGGAGCCGGGTGACCACGCCGAAGTTGCCGCCGCCGCCGCGGATGGCCCAGAACAGGTCCGGGTGGTGCCGCTCGTCGACGAGCAGCACCTCGCCGTCCGCGGTCACGATCTCGGCGGCCAGCAGGTTGTCGATGCTGAGCCCGTGCTTGCGCACCAGGAACCCGATGCCGCCGCCGAGCGTGATGCCGCCGATGCCCACCGAGCCGGTGTCGCCGAAGCCGGTCGCGAGGCCGTGCGCCTCCGCCGCGACGGTGTAGGCGCCGGCGGTCGCGCCGCCCTGAGCCCACGCGGTGCGGCCCTCGGCGTCGATCTCGATCTCGGACAGGTCCTGGAGGTCGAGCACGATGCCGCCCTCGGTGACGCTGTGCCCGGCGTTGCTGTGGCCGCCGCCGCGCACGGCCAGTTCCAGGCCCGTCTCGCGGGCGAAGGTGACGACGCGCACGACGTCGTCCACGTCGGCCGGCCGGACGACGGCCAGCGGACGGCGGTCGAACCCGCCGTAGACCCTGCGTGCCTCGTCGTACCCCTCGTCATGGGGCTCGGTCACGCTGCCACTGAGGACTGTACGAAGGTGCGAAATCGTGTCAATCGACACATTTACCGACATAAGGAAAACCCCTCCGAAGCGGCCTGTTCACCCGCTCGTCGCTGACAGAGAGCGCGCTCGCGTTCCGGCGATGACGGTGTCATCGGCCAGGCAGTCACTCCCACGCATGATTCCGCCCGGCGCTTCACCCCCACAACCCGAATAGGGGTGGGGTGGGGTACCCGCCCTGGGGGTGCGCGAGACGCGTCCGCGCCGCCGCGAGGGCCGGCGGTGCATGCGGCGGCCACCGTCACCAGGCACCGTCACCAGGGCCGGTCGCTCGTGCGGTTCTCAACCGCCGCGAGGGCCGGCGGTCCGGGCGGTCACACCTGGGGGCGCGGCTCGCGGGCGGCGGCGAACCTGCGCAGGGAGTCCAGGGCGGAGACGCCGTAGACCGCCTCCACGGCGTCGGCCAGCAGGTGGCACATCCGGAACCTGTCCAGCGGGGTCAGGCCCATGCGGGTGAGGTGCAGGTAGGTGTAGTTCAGCAGCACCCGGTAGCGCAGGAAGCCGGGGTCGGTGAAGACCGCCTCGTGGTAGGCCGCGCTGTCGAAGATCAGGCGCTGCAGCTCGCCCGGCTCCCGCCGCGGCACCGGCAGGTCGCCCAGCCGGGCCTCCAGTGCCTCGCCCGGCCGGGTCATCGGCTGGGGCAGCCGTCCCTGGTCCATCAGCGCGCCGGCGCGGGCACGGTAGCGCTCGAGCAGCGCGGCCCACTCCCGCACGAACGGAACGGGCGGCGCGGCCGGGTCGTCCAGCGCGGCGACCACGTCCCGCACCCGGCCCGTCAGCGCCTCCCGCCGCTGGGCGAAGTCGCGCTCGAAGCCGGCGCGCGCGGCGTCGGGGTCGGCCGCCCACGTGATGAACCCTTCGGCGTGCATGCGGTACGACAGGTAGCTGCGGGCGATGGGGTGGGAGGTGTGCGCGACGGTCAGCATCAGGCTCAGAGCCAGGCCGAGCTTGCCGTCCTCGCCCGCGCGCACATGGTCGAGCATGGCGAACAACAGCGGGGTGCTGTCGGCGTAGAACGCCGTGAGCAGCTCCACCGCCTCCTCGCTGCCGAGCACGTGCCGCCGCGAGTCGTACGGCGCGTCGCGGATGGAGTTGTCCGGCGGCCACGGCGTGAGCGGCCCGTGCTCCTGCTCCCGCACGGCCATCAGACGGTGCCGGGTCAGGCTCTGGTCCGGGTCCAGCACGGTCGTGGACGGATGCTCGCGCAGGTAGGCGCCGACGACCTCGTCGATGCGCGGGCGCACCACCTCCCGCCACACCCGCGGCGCGGCCCTGACGTTGATCCGCAGGTGCGGGCCCTGCCTCCAGTGGCGCAGCACGTACGCCGCCTCCACCCGGCCGCGCAGCCCGTCGAGCAGCGGCCGCACGGCGTCCAGCAGCAGGCCGTCCTTGTCGGGGGCGTGGTAGTAGACGTGCGCGCAGTGCCAGGCCGGGGCCTGGTTCACGGGCGAGCCGGTCAGGGGGACCACCTCCGGGAGTCGGAACGGCCGGCCAGGGCGGTGAGGGCGCGGGCGGCCAGAAAGGACACGTGGTGCTCCGTGCCGGCGCGCAGACCGAGCCGGTTGTGGAACAGGTGGGCGCACCGCAGCAGGATCAGCGGCACCGTGCGCCGCTCGGGCGGCACCGCCATGGCCAGGAAGGCGTGCGGGGACCCGGGGTCCGCGGGGGCGCACCTGCCCGCGGCGCGCAGCGCGCCGAGGTCGTCGCGCAGGGCGCGCACCGAGGACGCCCACGTGCCGAGCAGGCCCTCGCCCGGCTCCGGCAACGCCCACAGCGCGCGGGTCTGGGCCAGCACGGCGTCCCCGCGGCGCAGCCAGTCGTCCTCGCCGCCCGGGGTCCGGGGCCGCCGGTTCGCCTCCTCGGCGGCGGCGGCGAACCTGCCCGCGGCGGCGGGCAGGTCGGGTTCGCAGGCCGCGAGCACGATGGTGAGCGCGGCCAGCCCGATCGCGGCACGCCGTTCCATCGTCGCGCCCGCCTCCAGCACGTGGAGGGCGAGCGCGCTGGACACCGCGAAGTGCCGCTCCGCGGCGGCCACGCAGGCGTCGTCGCCGTAGGCGTCGTGCTCGGGCCGGTAGGCGATGAACTCCACCGAGTCGGGGCGGCGCAGCCGCTCGTCGTACCGCTCGCGCCGCTCGCCCCTGGCCACGGTCGCCGCGAAGGCGCGGTAGGCGTCCGCGTCGACAGGGGGAGAGGGCGACGCGGCGAAGTAGGCCGTCGCGCGTTCGCGTACCAGGTCGCGGACGTGCGCGGCCCGCGAGGGGTCGGGGACCCACAGCCGCAGCCGCACGTGCTGGCCGCCCTCCCAGTAGCGGAGGAAGAAGTACCGGTAGGCGGTGCCGTCGGCGGCCGGCTCCCGCACCACCGGCGCGACCACCCCGGTGAGCAGCGCGTCGATGTCGCCGAAATGGAACAGATGCGCACTCACCCAGCCCCCGGGGGCCTCCCCCTCCCCGTCCACCGGCGCCTCCCGGTCCACGCGCGTCTCCCCGTCCACCGGCGCTTCTCCGCTCATCCGCGTCCGCCCGCCCGCCCGCGCCTCCCGGTTCACCGGCGCCTCCGGGCCTGTCCCCGCCTCCGGACCTGTGCCCGCCTCCGGGCCCGTCCGCGTTCCGGTCATCGGCCGGGGCCTTCGGAGAGCTGGACGACGTACTCGGTGACGCGTCGCCCGGTCCCGTACAGCGGGGCGTCGGCCGGGTCGGGCAGGGCCTCTTCCAGCACCATCAGCGCCTCCGGGTCGCGCAGCGAACGCAGGAACCCGGTCAGCAGCAGCATGTCGGTCACATCGACGTACATCGGCTTGCGGTCCTTGCTCAGCAGCCCCACCAGCAGACCGTCCCCGAGGCCGACCACCCGGGCGAAGAACCGGCGGGGCACGCCGTGCGACTCCAGCCACGCGGCCAGGCGCGGCAGGTAGGCCGCCTCGCCCTCGCCCTTGGCCGGCACGGGGAACTCGCCCGCCCGCAGCCGCCAGGCCGTCCGGCCGAGCGTCACCCGCCCGACGTCCATCCGGGGCCAGCGTTCCACCTCGCCCTCGGCCGGCGTCTCGCCCCGGGTGCG
This sequence comes from Sphaerisporangium rhizosphaerae, assembly GCF_042665155.1. Classification (NCBI taxonomy): domain Bacteria; kingdom Bacillati; phylum Actinomycetota; class Actinomycetes; order Streptosporangiales; family Streptosporangiaceae; genus Sphaerisporangium; species Sphaerisporangium rhizosphaerae. The sequence continues at coordinate 79,891 of NZ_JBHTCG010000018.1, forward strand.
GAACACCCACCCGGGCACCATCGCGACGGAAGGCTCGCCGAACGCCCGCACGAGGAACTGCAACCACGGCGGCAGCCAGTGCTGGGCGGTCATCCCGAGGTGGACCGGCCGTACGGCGCGGCCCTCGCCGTCGAGCAGCGCGAGCCGGTCCCGCATGGGGTCGTAGACGGCCGTCAGGTCGGCGGGCGCGAGGAGCGGCAGCCCGGCGTCCCCGGCCGTGAAGGGGTGGTCGAGGGCCAGGTCGGCCGTGGCCGGGCGCACGTTGAGCCCGCCGCCCACCAGGCCCCGGCACTCGGCGACCAGCACCTCGCGCTGAGCGGCCCGCAGCTCCGCGGCGGGCGGGGCGTCCCCGCCGGCCAGCGTGACCAGCCGGTGCAGGCGCGACAGCCCCCGGCCGTATCCGGCGGACACCGAGTTGACGACGGCGCGCACGCCGTCCGGCCCGTCCGGCACGGCCTGCAGGTAGCAGCAGATCGAGCCGGGCGGCCGGACGAAGCGCGGCCAGGAGGCGGCGAAGCCGGACAGGCGGCCGGCGGTGACGTCGACCACGGCCTCCCGCGCCGAGGGGCCGGCCCCGGCCAGGTCCCAGAACCGCCGCCGCAGCTCCGACAGCTCGCGCAGGCCCGGCGGGGCCTGCTCGCCCGGCGTCGCGCGCGGGACCGCCACCGGGTTGCGCAGCATCTCGCGCAGCAGCGCGCCGCCGGTCCCGGGAGTCGCCGCGTGCACATCCCGGTAGAGGTCGAGGGCCCGGATCCGGCCGCCGGCGCCGTGCCGGCCGAGGAAGAAGGCGGTGGCGGCGATCTTGACGGGCAGGTCGGGATCGAACAGGCCGATCAGCCCGCGCACGGCGTCGAGGTCGTCGCACACTCCGCGCCAGGCCGCGGCGTCCAGCCGTCCCGCGACGCCGGGGATGACGGCGCTGTGCCAGAGCAGGTTCTTGGCCGGCAGGGACGGCCCGCCCGTCCCGGCCGGCAGCACCTCCTCCAGGACCTCCCGCACCACGGCGGCCGGATCACCTTCCGGGCCGCCTTCCGGACCGGTGGCCGGCGGTGGCGCCGCGGAGAGGCCGGTGTGCCGTGAGGCGGCGGGGTGCCCGGGCAAGCGCCGCAGGGCTTCGGCGGCCCGGCCGACGGGCGCCGCGTGGGGTGAGGCGCCGTCCTCGGCGAGCCAGGACGCCAGCCGTCCCACAGGGTCGGCCGACTGCTCGTCGTACGGTGGCACCAGCTCAAGCAGGCCTGCGTCGACCAGCGGCTCGATCCCGGAGGCATCGGCGATCATGGGGAAGGGGTGCCCGCCCACCCAGCCGAGCGCCTGACGCACGCCGGGGCTCGCCGGCACGCTGGACAGCGGTTCGGTGGGTCCGGGGCCGAGGAACCAGACCCGTCCGCCGCCGTCCGCCGCCGACGGGTTGATCCGCAGCCGCGCGCGCCGCCGCACGGAAGGATGCCGGGCGAGCGCGGCCCACAACGGGCGCAGGACGGCCCGGTCCAGCTCGGCGACCTCGTGCCACAGCGGCTCGCCGCAGGTCTCCACGGCGGAGCCGCCCGCCGTCCAGCGGCCGAGCCCGCTGAGGGTGAACGTCGCGTACGGGCTGGTCTTGACGGTCGCCCTCGCCAGGTACTTCGCCAGCCGCAGCAGTTCCTGCCGGTCCGGCGGGCGGTCGGCCGGCCCGGCGAGCCAGGCGTCGAGGCGGGCGGCCAGCACCGGGCTGCCCTGGGAGAGCCCGCGCCGGAAGCCGTCGTCGGCGACCGCCTCGCGCAGCAGCGCGACCTTCTCCCGGGACTCCTCCGCCAGCACGGCGGGCAGCGCGTCCCGCAGCGCGTCCGCGCGGTCCCTGCGGGCGGTCCACTCCCTGACGCGCGCGGCGAGCTTTTCAGGCAGGGCGGCCAGCACCTCGGCCGAGACGGCCCGGCCGGACGGGCGGCGCCCGGAGTACACCGCGCGCCGCAGCGCGACCAGGCGGGACTTGAGCGGCCCGCCCGCCGCGCCGCCGATCACCTCGTGCAGCGGGGCGGACAGTTCGGCGCCCTCCCGCCTCAGCCACGCCGAGATCTCCGCGAGCTCGTCCACGAGCTCCCAGGTGCGGGTGCAGCGCATCCGGTCCAGCCCCGCCAGGGACAGGCCCGCGACGCGGACCGCGAAGACCGGCGACACGGCATAATCTCGACAGGCGAGCCATGCCGGGTCGCCGCCCCCGCCTGCGGGGGCGGACTGCGCTACGTGGGTCAACGGAAACGCATCTCCTCGTGTGGTTCGCCGGGGGGCCGAGGGCGCCCGTGGAGTGGGCGCCCTCGGCCCTGCTCATCTCACCGGCGTGCCCGTGGGCTCACCGGTCCTGATATTCGGTCGTGCCCTGCCGCTCTACGCCTCGGGGGCCCAGCAGCTGGTGGCCGACAGGTAGGACGAGCAGTAACCGGTGTAGGAGGAGGCGCCGGTCTCGATGGTGCCGTGGCCCTCCACGACGATGGAGTCGGCGGACAGCACGTCGATGGAGTCGACCTCGAGACCGCGCAGGTCGAGGTTCAGGTTGTTGTTGGACATGTCGTTCTCCTTCTGCGAAAGATCATTTGCGGTTTCGATCGCGTACCGGCCGCGGACCACGGGGTCACGGCCGTCATCGGGGGATGGGCGTCACCTCCTCGCGTGCGGTGGGCGGGATCTGGCGGGCCAGGAGCGGCCCGCCGGTCAGGGGCGTGCCCGTCGCCAGGAACGACAGGCTCCGCAGCGGAGTGGCGGCGATCCCGAGCACCTCGTCGGTGGTGTCGTTGGCGCCGTCGGAATGGATGCGCGCGGCCAGACCCAGCGCGGCGGCGGCCAGGGCCGCCCGATGGACGACCAGGCCCGCCTCGATCTGCTGCAGGCGGTACCAGCGGTCGCCGAACAGGTCGACGCCCGCCAGCGGGTCGCCCACGGGGACGAGCGCGGCTGCGGCCCCGCGCAGCGCGACGCGGGTGTTGGGCAGCAGGCGTGCGCCGGCCACGGCGGCCACCCGCTCCGCGCCGGCGACCTCGACCAGCTCGCGCCGCTCCGGGTCGTACCAGTACCCGCCGGGGGGCAGTCCGTCCACCCGCAGGGCCAGCAGGCACAGGGCGGTCGCCGCGGGCCCTTCCCCGGCATCGGGCAGGTCGGCGGGGTAGCCGCCGGCCGCGGCCGCCAGGATCGCGCCGAGCGCGCCTCCCGGGAGGGCGACCGGCCGGTACCCGGCCGTCGGGGACGCCCGGCGCGGCACCCCGGCCGCCAGGCGCACTTCGGGCGCCGGCTCGGGGAGGGGGATGACGGTCCCGGTCCCTGCCGGTGGACGCGGCCGCAACCGGCTCGCCCCGCAGGACGGGGCGGCATCGGGAGACGGTACGGGAGCTGAGGACGGTGTGGCCATGGATGCCGGGGCGGCCCCGGGGGAGGGGACGGTGCCGGGGGAGGGGGCGGGGCGGTGGCGGGCCGCACCGGCGCGGTGCAGGCCGGCGGCGGGACCGTCGGGCATCGGCAGGGGGAGCGGCGTGCTCTCCTTCGCCACCGCTCCCGCGAGGGGCGCGACCTGCCGCTGGGACGGACGCGGGGGCGAGAGCGGCGCGCCGTCGTTCGAGGCCGAGGGCGATGAGGCCGCTGATGCGGCGGTGGGCGGCAGGGTGAGCGCGAGCACGGCCAGTGTGGCCTCGCGCGCGCCGTCGAGGCCGAGCAGACGGTCGAGGTCCGCGTCGGGGAAACGCAGGCGGGCGCGGGCGGTCATGCCCAGCCGCCCGGCGACGGCCATCGCCTGGGCGAGCAGGACGCCCGTCTCCTGGCAGATCAGGCGGTAGCCGAAGTCGCCGTACTTGAACATCGACCGCCAGAACACCGCCGACAGCACGAGAGTGACGTCCGGCGTCGCCGGATCGGCGAGCAGGCCGCTCAGGGCCGGGATGTGATCGCCCGGCCGCACCCGTTCCAGAGCGTGGTGCACCGGGTCGTAGTGGTACAGGGCGGCGGGCAGGCCGGGGACGCGCGGCTCCCCGGCCGCGACGTACGCCTCGACGGGGTACAGCCCGCCCCCCGAGGGCGCGGGACGGCCGACGAGGAGCATGGGCGGCCCGCCGAGCGGATCGCCGAGGTCGTTCAACTCGTGCGACCACACGAGTCTGGCCACGCCGAGCAGCTCCCGCAGCAGCTCGCCGACCAGGTCGAGCGCGGGGCCGTTCCGGGGGGCGGTCCGGCCGGGCGGGTCGAGGGCCGTGTCGTCTCCGGTGGCCCTTTCACCGGGCGGGTTCGGGGGCGTGTCGTTCCGGGTCGTCCAGGGCAGGATGGTGCGCTCGGCGTCCGGGTACCGCTTGTGGCGGGTGGGGGCGTTGGCGCGGTCGATGGACAGCGGCCCACGGTTCCGCATCGCGGCCAGGTAGAGGCGGGTGGCGTCGCCGGGGGCGCCCGTCGCCGTGGTGCCGTGCATCCGGTCTGCCTCTCTTCCTTCGCCGGTCCTGCGAACTCCTGGTGTGCGGACTTTCGATGCGCGCATTCCTGGTGCTGGTGCGGTGGTCGAGGCCTGGCCGTGGTCAGGGGAAGGGGTGAGGGTGGGGGTTCAGCTCGTCGGGCCGCAGGTCGTCGTCCCGGTAGCCGAGCCTCCGGGGCAAGGACAGCAGCCGCGGCAGGCCGTGGGTGCGCCGGTGCCGGTGCCCGAACGTCATCGGCATCGCCCCCGGCACGATGACCTTCGCGCCGGAGAAGCCGCCCGCCCGCGCCTCCGGAGAGGTGATGTCGACGGCGATGACGTCGAGCCCGCTCGCCAGGTAGCGCCCGGCCAGCTCGGCCAGGTCCGCCGTGAGGTCGTCGTGCTCGGGCCAGCCCAGCCGGGCCGTGACGTCCGCCACCGTGAGCGCGGGCCCGTCGAGCGGGAGGAAGCCCAGGCGCGCGAACGCCTCGGGGTGGCCGTACAGCAGGGGATGGTGCTCCAGCAGCCGCACCTCGCCGGAGTCGGCCGCCAGCCGGGCCGCCTCCCGCGGGTCGTACCGTTCGATGTGCCCCTCCAGCATCGGGCCGAGGTCGTCCAGCGCCCGGCGCAGCGCCCGCTCCGGCGACAGGTGGGCGGCGGTGCCGCACAGCGCCCGCGGCCGGTCCGGCCGGCCCGTCGCCTCGACGGCCATCACCCAGAACACCGGCACCCGTTGCTCCAGCATGGCGACGAAGGCGTGGACGTCGTAGCCGAGCCGGTCCCGCACCCGCTGGGCCAGCATGGGGATGCGCCGGTCGGCCGCCGACGCCAGGTCGACACGCGGGATGGGCATCCGGGCGTACCAGGTGGTGAGGAACGCGTCCCGCTCGGCCACCTCCAGCAGCCCGTACAAGATCGCCTCCGCCGGGTTGCCGCCGAGGGCGCACCCGTTGGAGCATTCGTAGGCGAACCCCAGGTCGCCGGCCGGACGAGGCCCGAAGTAGGCGTAGCTCTCCGGCACCAGCACCGGTTCGTCGCGGCGGAAGGAGTACGCCCACACCCATGCGGTGGGCCGCTCGGGATGAAAGCGGGTGAACCAGAAGTCGGGCTGGTCGTACCAGCCGTCGGGGTAGAGACCCAGCGTCCGCGGGTCCAGGGCGCGGCCGGCGAGGTCGGCGTACGCGGCGCGCACGGCGGTCCGCCTGCCGCGCGGATGGATGCCCGCGATCCGCTCCAGGGCCTCGGCGATCGCCGTCGCCCGCGCGGAGGGGAAGTCGTCGCTGCGGCCGTACCCGTGGTGGCTCTCGTGCGCGGTGCGCGCCGGGCTGAGCCGGGCGACCGCCATGGGGCCGCCCCCGCGCTCCTCGGCGACCAGGGCCTGAACGATCCCGGTCTCCGGGTCGACGAACCGCCGTTCCAGCTCGGCCGCTCTGCCGCTGATGCCGCCGACGCGGAAGGACGCGGGGTGCGGCTTGGGCGCCGGCTCGGGGATGTAGCGGCCGGCGTGCGGGCCGTCGTCCGGCCTGGCGCCGCAGTCCGGGCACAGCGGGTCGGCCAGGAACCCGTGGCGGCGCACCAGGCCCGTCGGCACGTGGATCCTGAGCAGCGCGCCGGCGGTCCGCGCGGACGCGGGGTCGCGTCGCAGCCGGTCGGCCTCGTCGGCCACCAGCGCCGCCACCGTCCTGGCGAGGAGCGGGGTGAGCAGGGCGCAGGGCCGGGTGTCCAGCTCCGCGCCGTGCCGCTCGCGCAGCGCGTCGCGTCCCACCGCGTCGGGCCGGTTGCCGGCGCGCCGCCGCGCGACGCAGGTCGGGCAGCCGGGGGCGGCCGGGCGCACCGCCGGGCCGATCAGCACCCAGCCCGCGTCGACCCGGACCGGCAGCCACGGCACATCCTGCTCGGCCGCCCGCCGCGCCACCGCGGGATAGGACCGGACGTCATCGGCGTCGGTCGCGATGACGATCGCCCCCACCCCGCGGCCGGCGAGATCGGCGGGACCGGCGGCCATGAGGCGGGAGCGGATCGCCGCGTACAGCCTGCCCGTTCCCAGCACCGTCACCGGACCAGGAGGCTCGGCGGGCGCGGTCGCCGGAGCGGTGTCAGTCGTCAAGGAGCACGACCTGGGTGACGAAGGGGAGCAGCCGGGACGCCTCGGGGTCGCCGTCCAGCGGCACCGCGACCGGCACCCTGCCGGCCGCGCGCAGGGCCCGCGTCATCACCCGCACGGCCTCCTCCGGGTCGCCGGACGGCGCCCACAGGGGGCGCGCGGCGGAGTACGCGCTCTGCCGTTCGGCACGGGACTGCCAGGCCAGCAGCAGCCGCTCCAGGCCGTCCCGCAGGGCGGCCTGCGCCGTGGCCGCCGCCGACACCAGCACCGCCCCGCCCGGGACGGTGAAGGCGTGCGCGGGCACCCCGAGGATCGACGTGCAGTCGCGGACGTCCAGCGGCACCCCGGCCAGCCGGAGCCGGCGCGCCAGGGCCCCCGCCACCGGATCGGACAGCAGACCGGCCGGCGGGTCGGCCGCCGGGCCGGCGACGAAGTCGGTCGTCAGGTCGGAGGGCGCGCCCGGTGTGCCCGCGGTGCCTCCTGTCAGGCGGGCGACCAGCAAGGACTCGACGTGGGCGCGGAGTCCGGCGGCGAGCGCCTCCGGCCAGGTGAGGCCGGCTCCGGTGCCCTCGGGAGCTCGGAGCATGCCGGTCCCGGTGAGCCGCAGGGCCGCCACGGGGACCGCGCGCGGCCGGCCCTCCGGCAGCTCCACCCCCCACACGACGCCCTGGCCTCCAACGTCCCCGCCCCTGGCGTCCCGGCCTGCGATGTCCTCACGCTCGGCGTCCCGGCGTGGGACGTCCTCGTTCCCGCCGTCCTGATCTGGGACGTCCTCGTTCCCGCCGTCCTGGCCCATGGCGCCCCGGCCCATGGCGTCCTGGCCCATGGCGCCCCGGCCCATGGCGTCCTGGACCATGGCGTCCCGGTCTGCGGTGTGCGGGCCGTCGGTGTCCGCGGCGGCGAGGACGCCGTAGGTGGCGAGCGCGGCGAGCAGGCAGCGCAGCCGCGCCGTCCGGCGGTCCTCGCCCCATCCGACGACCTGCGGGGGCGGCGCCCACCCGGGCAGCGCGCCCAGCGGGTCGGAGACCGTCGCCTGACAGACCGGGAGCGGGGTCTGCGCCAGTCCTTCCTCGTCCAGCGCGCCGATGAGGCCGAGCCGGGAGTTGATCGCCTCCGCCGCCCGGTCCGGCAGCTCGCCCGCGCCGACCACCGCGGCCGACGCCAGGGACTCGGCCAGCGCCCGCGCCGCCTCGGGGCCACGGGCCCGCCGGGTGACGACACGAGGATGGGGGACGAACCGGTGCGGAAAGGTGTCCAGGTTGCGCAGGTCGACCCGGGTGAGCGCGGGCTCGGGGGCGGCGCCGACGGCGTCCAGGCCGGTCAGGTGGGAGAAACAGGCCAGGGCCGGCATGGCGGCGACGACCTCGGGCAGCGGGCCGACCAGCAGGTTCTCCCCGGATGCGGCCGGGGTCGCGGCCGGCAGCGCGGCCAGCCGGTGCCAGCCGGACTCGACGGCCGTCACCGAGGGCCTGCCCACCTGGCTGAGCCACACCTCCGCGGGGCGCACCAGGGCCTGGCCCGCGGGGATGCCGGCCGCCTCGCAGGCGCGGGCGGTCCGCACGAGCGCGCCGATGTCCGTGCTCACCTGGAGCAGGACGTCGGCGTCGTTGGCGATGACGTCGGGCAGGGACGCGCCCGGGACGATCCGCACCTCCTGCGCGGGATCGCGGCGGGCCTGCTCCACCGTCCGGCCGATCGCGGCGGGGCCGGGGCCGGCCACGCTGATCCGGCGCCAGCCGGTGCCGACGCACGCGGCCAGCAACGCCGTCAGCAGCGGCCCGTCACCGGCCAGCACCAGCCGGGAGCCGCGAAGCCGCTCGAACCGCCATTCCGGGGAATCGAGCACGTAGCCGATGAAGGCGATCTCCTCGGCGTACACGCGGCGCTCGTGCTCGGTCAGGCCGTGCGGCCGCGAGCAGCGCGCGTCCACGACGAACCGCTGCTCCGCCAGCCGGCGCACCAGGTTCTCCACCATGTCGCGCTTGTCGCCCGGCAGTCGCTCGGTCAGCTCGGCCAGGGTGTGCTCCCCGGTGAGCGCCGGGGCGAGCCTGCTGAGCCACGCGTACGCCTGGCGGCCCCGCAGCACGCATGCTCCGTAGTCGCTGTGCACGTAGACCCCGTCCGGACTCTCGACGAAACGCACGTCGTCCGACAACCGTGGCCGCATCGCCATATCGGCGCGTGGGAGCGCTCCCATGGGTCCTAATATTAAGATCCTATGACCGAAATGTAAATCTTCCGCACGTCGCCCATCATGTGTAGAATCGCGCGAATTTCGGATAGGGGTAAGCCGTAATTCACACTTCCCTATCGGAAGTGCATGGAAAATCGTCTGTCCGATATGTCGATGTTGGACGGCGTGCGGGCGCTGTTGGGTTTGTGTCGGCATCGAGCGCGCGACTCGTCCTTGAAACATCATCGATGGTGCTACATGGGACGATCGGCCGGATCGGGGGGAATTCGGAGGCCGAGTAAGGTCGGCCCATGTACTCGACGCAGGTCTCTCAGCACGTGAATGCGCCCCGGTCGGCCGTCTACCAGGCGCTGGTGAATGAGGAGGCGATCGCGAAATGGCGGGTGCCGGAGGGCATGAGGAGCCACGTCCACGAGTTCGACGCCAGGGAAGGCGGGGGATTCCGGATCTCGCTCACCTATGACGCGCCCGGGCCGACCGGCAAATCGGCCTCGCGCACCGATACCTACCACGGCCATTTCGCGCGGCTCGTTCCGGACGAGCGCACGGTGGAGGTCTTCGAGTTCGAGACCGGCGATCCCTCGCTGCGCGGCACCATGACGATGACGACGACGCTCGCCGACGCCGGCGGCGGCACCGAGGTCGTCATCACGCACGACGGGATCCCCGACGGCGTGCCCCCGGCCGACAACGAGATGGGGACGCGGATGGCGCTGGCGAAGCTCGCCGCGCTCGTCGAGGAGGGCCGGTCACCGGCTCCCGGCGCGACCGCCGAGTAGGCCGGGCGCACGAGGGACGCCGGGCGCGCGGGGGACGCCGGGGACGCCGGGGGACGAGGTCGGCGCCGAGCGGGCGGAACGCGGAAGCCTTGGCGCCGGCAATGCCGGTGACCGGGCCTTTTCCTCGCCGGTCCTCCCTGTTTCGTCCTTTTTGGTGGATTTCGTCCGTCCCGCTCACCCGCCGATCCGTGCATGTCGGCACTTCCCCGATCGGGCGACCGGCCGCCGAATACGACCCGCGCCGACGGGCCGTTTCGGTGTGATCAGACCGTGACCGGCGTTACCTTGACGACAAGTGCTGTTAACGCTCACAGTCGTGCCAGGCCGATTGAGAGGAGTAGCCGGTGGGACCAAGCGCCGGGTGCCGCCCGTCCGTCATGGTGGACATGGCGAAGGCGGCCGGCGTTTCGCACCGGGCGGCGTCGCGGGCCGGGTTCACGGGCCCGCGAGCTCTCCTTTCACGACCATCATGCAGAAACTCGGGGCCGTGGGCAGGCACGGCATCGACGTGCTTCTCCGGCCCGCCGGGGCGGAGGATCCGTGCGCGGGTGAGCGCGACGTGATCTGTTCCGTCACCCGTGGCCAGGAGGGATGCGGCGATCGTATGCCGGCCGTCCATGGGAGTTACACGCATGGTTGACGCGGTTTCGCCGTGTTAGCGTTAACATCCAGAAAGGAAACCCCCCGTGTATAAGAAGATCTCGGCACTGGTGCTGGCCGGTGTCACGACGCTGGTCATGGCAGGGTGCGGCAGCGGTTCGGGCGGCACGGACAGTGCCGGCACGAGCGGCTCGGGCGACAAAAAGATCGTCATGGGCTTCGCCCAGGTCGGCGCGGAGAGCGGCTGGCGCACGGCCAACACCAAGTCGATCCAGGAGTCCGCCAAGGAGGCGGGCATCGAGCTGAAGTTCTCCGACGCCCAGCAGAAGCAGGAGAACCAGATCAAGGCGATCCGCTCCTACATCCAGCAGAAGGTGTCGGTCATCGCCTTCTCGCCGGTGGTGGAGTCCGGCTGGGACACCATCCTCAAGGAGGCCAAGAACGCCAAGATCCCGGTCATCCTGACCGACCGGGCCGTGGACTCCCCCGACAAGAGCCTGTACAAGACCTTCCTCGGCTCCGACTTCGTCGAGGAGGGCAAGAAGGCCGGGCAGTGGCTGGTCGACCAGTACAAGGACAGCAAGGACCCGGTCAACATCGTGCAGCTCGAGGGCACGACGGGCTCCGCCCCGGCCAACGACCGCAAGGCCGGCTTCGAGCAGGTCGTCACCGATCCCAAGTTCAAGGTGATCGCCTCGCAGACCGGTGACTTCACCCGGGCCAAGGGCAAGGAGGTCATGGAGGCCTTCCTCAAGGCCAACCCCAAGATCGACGTGCTGTACGCGCACAACGACGACATGGCCCTCGGCGCGATCGAGGCCATCGAGGGCGCGGGCAAGGTGCCGGGCAAGGACATCAAGATCATCTCGGTGGACGCGGTCCACGACGGCATGCAGGCGCTGGCCGACGGAAAGATCAACTACATCGTCGAGTGCAGCCCGCTGCTCGGCCCGCAACTCATGGACCTGACCAAGAAGGTCCTGGCCGGCGAGGAGGTCCCCGCCCGGGTCGTCACCGAGGAGACGGCCTTCACCCAGGAGCAGGCGAAGCAGGCGCTCCCCGAGCGCAAGTACTGATACCGCGCCGGGCCGCCCCGTCCAACCGGGGCGGCCCGCCGGCTGAGGAGGAGAGGGGCGCCTGATGGACGCACCCGCGCCGATCCTGCGCATGAGGGGGATCGGGAAAGAATTCCCTGGCGTGAAGGCGCTGGACGGGGTGGACTTCCGGCTGTTGCCCGGAGAGGTCCACGCCCTCATGGGAGAGAACGGCGCCGGCAAGTCCACCCTGATCAAGGTGCTCACCGGCGTGTACGACATCGACGCCGGCGAGATCGAGCTGGAGGGTCGCCAGGTGGCCTTCTCCAGCCCGCTCGCCGCGCAGCAGGCCGGCATCAGCACCGTGTACCAGGAGGTCAACCTCTGCCCGAACCTCTCGGTCGCCGAGAACATCTTCATCGGCCGTGAGCCGCGCCGCCTCGGCCGCATCCGGTGGAAGGAGATGCGGCGCCGGGCCGCCGAGCTGCTGGGCCGCCTGGACCTCGACATCGACGTCGCGGCCCCCCTGTCGGCGTACTCGCTGGCCGTGCAGCAGATGGTGGCCATCGCGCGGGCGGTGGACATCGACGCGCGGGTCCTCATCCTCGACGAGCCCACCTCCAGCCTCGACGCGAGCGAGGTCGCCCAGCTGTTCCGGGTGATGCGGCGGCTGAAGGAGCAGGGCATCGCGATCCTGTTCGTCTCGCACTTCCTGGACCAGATCTACGAGATCGCCGACCGGATGACGATCCTGCGCAACGGCCGGCTCGTGGGGGAGCACCTCACGAGCGAGCTGAGCCAGGTGGACCTGGTCGGCAAGATGATCGGCCGCGAGCTCGCCGACCTGGAGCGGCTGGAGGGCAGGCCGCCGGCCCGCGAGGGCGCGCGGCTGGTGGAGGCGGACGGCCTGGGCCGCACCGGGGCCATCGAGCCGTTCACGCTGACCATCCACCAGGGCGAGGTGGTGGGCCTGGCCGGACTGCTCGGCTCCGGGCGCACCGAGATCGCCCGGCTGCTGTTCGGCGCCGACCACGCGGGCACCGGAACGCTGCGCATCGACGGCGAGCCGGTCAACCTGCGCAGCCCCCGGGCGGCGATCCACCGCAAGTTCGCGTTCTGCTCGGAGAACCGGCGCGAGGAGGGCCTGGTGCCCGACCTCACCGTGCGGGAGAACATCGTCCTGGCGTTGCAGGCCGCCCGCGGCTGGACCCGGCCGATCCCCCGGCGCAGGCAGGACGAGCTGGTGGGCAAGTACATCACCGCGCTCAACATCCGCCCCGCCGCACCTGAGCTGCCGGTCAGGAACCTCAGCGGCGGCAACCAGCAGAAGGTTCTGCTGGCCCGGTGGCTGATCCTGGAGCCTCGCCTGCTCATCCTCGACGAGCCCACCCGCGGCATCGACGTCGGCGCCAAGGCGGAGATCCAGCGCCTGGTGGCCGAGCTGTCCGACGGGGGGATGGCCGTGCTGTTCATCTCCGCCGAGCTGGAGGAGGTCCTGCGGCTCAGCCACAAGGTGGCCGTGCTGCGCGACCGCAGACTCGTCGCCGAGGTCGAGAACGACGAGCGGTTGACCACCGACGCCCTGACGGAGACGATCGCGAGCGGAGGCGCGTCATGACCGAAAACCTGCGACCGTTCCTCAGGCACCGCCTGTTCTGGCCCCTCGCGATCCTGGTGGCGTTGCTGCTGCTCAACCTGGTCTTCACCGACCACTTCTTCAACGTCGAGATCAAGGACGGCCACCTCTACGGCAGCCTGATCGACATCGTCAGGTTCGGCGCGCCCCTGATCCTGGTGGCGCTCGGCATGACGCTGGTCATCGCGACCAGCGGCATCGACCTGTCGGTGGGATCGGTCGTCGCGATCTCCGGAGCCCTCGCCTGCCTGCAGATCAGCGACCTTCGCGACCAGAACTCCGTGGGCGGCGTGATGGGGGCCGTCGGCATCGCCCTGGCCCTGTCACTGGTGCTCGGAGCGTGGAACGGCCTGCTCGTCGCGGGCGTCGGCATCCAGCCCATCATCGCGACGCTGATCCTCATGGTCGCCGGCCGCGGCCTGGCCCAGCTCATCACCGACGGCCAGATCATCACGATCAACAGCTCGCCGTACAAGCTGATCGGCGGCGGCTACTGGCTCACGTTGCCCTTCGGGATCATCATCGTGCTCGCGGTGCTGGCGCTGACCGCGTTCCTCACCCGCAGGCTCGCCCTCGGCATGCTCATCGAGTCGGTCGGCGGCAACGCCAAGGCCAGCCGGCTGGCCGGCATCCGGGCACGCGGCGTGATCCTGACCGTCTACACCTTCTGCGGACTGTGCGCGGGGATCGCCGGGCTGATGATCAGCTCGAACGTCTCCAGCGCCGACGGCAACAACGCCGGCCTGTGGATCGAGCTGGACGCGATCCTGGCCGTCGTGATGGGCGGCACGTCCCTGTCGGGCGGCCGTTTCTCGCTCGGCGGCACCGTGATCGGCGCGCTCATCATCCAGACGCTGACCACGACGATCTACTCGATCGGCGTGCCGCCGGAGACGACGCTGCTGTTCAAGGCGCTCGTGGTCACCATCGTCTGCCTGATCCAGTCCCCGGCCTTCCGCGCGAAGGTCTTCCACCGCCGCCGCCGCCGGCCCGCCGGGGCGCCTCCGGTGGCAGAAGAGAAGGTGAGGGTCACGGCATGACCATCGCGACAGTCCTGGGTTCGTCCCCGGTGCCGCGCAAGTACGTCCCCGTCCTGGTCACGGCGGCGCTGTTCGCCGCCATGTTCGTCGTGGGCGGCATCAGGTACGAAGGGCTCGCGACCGGGCAGGTCATCCTCAACGTCTTCATCGACAACGCGTTCCTGCTCGTCGTCGCGGTCGGCATGACGTTCGTGATCCTGACGGGCGGCATCGACCTGTCGGTCGGTTCGGTGGTGGCGCTTTCCACCATGGTCGCCGCGACGTTGCTGAAGCAGGGCTGGTCACCCTGGGCGGTGATGGTGCTCGTGGTGCTCATCGGCTCGGTTCTGGGCCTCGGCATGGGCGCGATCATCCACTATTTCGAGATCCAGCCGTTCATCGTGACGCTCGCCGGGATGTTCCTCGCCCGCGGCCTGTGCTACACGATCGGCACCGCGTCGATCCCGATCGACGACCCCACCTTCACCGCCTTCGCCCAGACGCAGATCAACTTCGGCGACATGTGGATCTCACCCAGCGTGGTGATCGCGGTCGTGGTGGTGGCCGTCGCGGCCTACGCGCTGCACTACACACGGCTCGGCAGGAACGTCTACGCCACCGGGGGCAACGAGCAGTCGGCGCTGCTCATGGGCCTGCCCGTGGCTCGGACGAAGATCGCGGTCTACACGATCAGCGGTTTCTGCTCGGCCCTGGGCGGCCTGTTGCTGTCGTTCTACATGCTGTCCGGCTACGGCCTGCACGCGGTGGGCATGGAACTCGACGCCATCGCGGCCGTGGTGATCGGCGGCACGCTGCTGACGGGCGGCACCGGCTACCTGCTCGGCACCGTGCTGGGAGTGCTGGTGCTCGGGCTGATCCAGACGATCATCAGCTTCGACGGCACGCTGAGCTCCTGGTGGACGCGCATCGTCATCGGGCTCCTGCTGTTCGTCTTCATCCTGATGCAGCGCCTGATCACGGCCAGGAGGCGGTGACCGCGGAGCCGGCGGGCGCCGCGGTGTGACGCGCGGAACGGCCGTCCCTGATGCCGGCGCATGCGCGCCGGCATGTGGTCTCCCGGGCCCGTCCGGACGGGCGGCGAGCGGCGGTGTCACGCGTTCATCGCACTCTGGTCACATTCGCCGGAGGTCAGCGGAACGGGCCTTCGTTCCCGTCGACGATGGTCGTTCATGAGATGGGAGCGTGGGCCCGGCCCGGTGTGGGCGGCTGTGTGCGGTCTGCTGGTGATCGGCGCCGCGGCGGCCTCGGGGTCGCCGCAGATGAAGCTCGGAGACGTCGACCCGGTCGGCGCGGTCATCGGGCTGTCGGGGTTGGCGTTGACCGTGGTGTCGGTCTGGCTGGCGGTGCGGGCGCAGCGCGTCAGTGAAATGGACCTGGACCATTGGGCCAGGCGGCTGGCCGTCGAGGTGCGAGGCGCGGAGACCGGTGAGCTGAGGAAACTGCTGGGCGACGACGACCAGGCCGACAAACCCATCGACGTGCGGTTCGTGCTGTCGCCCACCCGCGCCCACCAGGCCGGCGGGGTCCAGCCGTCCGGGTGCCTGACCGAGGTGGTGGAGTACTACCGGCGGCTGCGGCCCGGGCGGCTGGTGATCACAGGTGCGGCCGGGGCGGGGAAGACGGTACTGGCCCTGCGCCTGCTCCTGGGACTGCTGGCCGCCCCTGCCCCAGGAGACCGGGTCCCGGTCCGCCTTTCCGCGACGCAGTGGGACACCGCCACTCCGCTACCGGCGTGGGTGGCCGCCCACCTGGTCACGGTCTTCCGGATGCCGCGACGTACCGCCGCCGCCCTGGTGAAGGCGGGACGCGTACTCCCGGTGATCGACGGGCTGGACGAGATGGACATCGGCGCGCCCGGTCACACCTCCCGCGCCGCTGACGCCCTGCGTGCGCTGAACTCCGCCCAGGACGGCCTCGGCAAGATGGAGGTGGTGCTCACCTGCCGCACCGACCAGTATGCCGCCCTGGATGACGCGCACGTGAGGGTCCGGGCCCAGGACGCCGCCCACATCCGGATCGAGCCCGTGGACACCGGCACCGCGCAGACCTTCCTGGAGACCCGGGTGGGTGCCGAGGACCTGGTGCGATGGGGGCCGGTCCTCGACGCGCTGGACTTCCACCCCGACGGCGCCCTGGCCCGCGCGTTGGACACCCCCTGGCGGCTCACACTGGCCGTCACCGTCTACAGGCGGCTCGACCCGGTCACCGGCGCCTACCTGCGGGACCCCGCTGAACTCACGGCGCCGGATCTCGACACCCCCGCCAAGGTCGGCCGCCATCTGCTGGCCGCGTACATTCCCGCCGCCACCACCGCCGCCGACGCGGCCGGCCGCAATCTCCGGCATTACTCCCCGGATCAGATCCACCGGTGGCTGGCTCATCTGGCCCGTTACCTGAACGGCAATGCCGAGAAGGGGCCGTTCGCCGGAAGGGTGCTCAGCGGCACCGACCTGGTCCTGCACCAACTGTGGCCCCTGGCCGGTGATCGCCCACGCGTCCTCGCGCAGTCACTCGCCGGTGTCTCCACCTTCGTGTTCCTCGCGGTGGTGCTGTTCGCCTTCCACGTGCCACATCGGCTGACGCTGGCCTTCATCGGCGCCTGGGGGCTCACCCGAGTGATGGGCGTGCGGTGGCCCGAACCCTGGCGCATCGAACTTCCGCGGATGAGAACGCCTCTCGGACACCGCAAACTCGTGGGCGGGGCCATCTCCGGCCTGGTGGCCGGAGCGGTTCTCGGGCTCGTGGTCGGGTTCACCCGCGGGTGGGCGCCCGGCCTCGCCGGGGGACTCACGTTCGTCATCGTGGGCGGGCTCGGATTCTGGTTCCTGAGCCCCGGCGCCGGAAGGGTGGTGGATCCCCGCGATCCGATACGCAACGACCTCGCATGCTCACTCGTTCTCGGGCTACAGGCCGCATTGCTGTTCGTGCTCATGTGGTACTGGCTCATGGGCGAGTTCACGAACGGGCTGTTCTGGCTCCTCTCGCCTCTGGTCTGGGTCTGGTTCGTCCAGGCCGGTCGCCGGGCGGTGACGCGTTATCTGATGCTGATCCTCTGCACGCGCGGCCGGTTGCCCTGGCGCCTCGGCCGGTTCCTGCACTGGTGTCATGAGGACGCGGGGCTGCTTCGCGTGGCAGGCGAGGCCTACCAGTTCCGGCACCGTGAACTCCAGGACCACCTGGCCCGCTTCCCGGCCCCCTGACCCCTGGCCCCGCACGGCTCACCGCGACCCGCGTTCCGTGCGGCGCGCCGGGGCCCGAACCGCGTCCCGCGCCTGTACGTTCCGGGGGAGGAGTCTCCCTTACCCCCCAGGAGCGGAGGTCGGCATGCGAGCTGACGAGACGGGCGCGACGCGCCGTTCGGTGATCGTGCGGAGCGTGGCGGGCGGGTTCGCCGCCGTGCTGGCGTTGATGGGCGTGCGACCGGCGAGGGCGTCGGCGGGCACGGCCTCACGCGAGGACGCGACCGGCGAGACCGCGGGCGCGGTGCTCGCCAGGACCAAGAACATCCCGGTTCGCGGCGGGAAGATCATCAAGGGGAAGTACGTCGTCACCCAGCCCGCGAAGGGGGTGTTCCGCGTCTTCAGCGCCAAGTGCACCCACCAGGGATGCGCGGTCGCGAGCGTCAGCGGCGGGACGATCAACTGCCCGTGCCACGGAAGCAGGTTCTCGATCTCGACCGGCGCCGTGGCGCGCGGCCCGGCCGACCGTCCCCTCCCGCGCAAGAGGATCACCGTCTCCAAGGGCGTCATCCGCCTGAAGTGACGGCCGCACCCGGTGCCCCGCCCCTGGCCGACGCCGGGCACCGGGTTCTGGGCGCGAAGCCACCTCGCCGACCTGGACGCGGCCCAGGCACGGCTCCGCGACGGCGACTACGGGGTGTGCCAGGGCTGCGGGCGGCCCATCAGCCCCGAACGCCTGAAGGTCCGCCCGGCGGCGAAGTCCTGCGTTCCCTGCGCCGCCGCTCACCGCTGAGGGCGTCGCCCCCGGGCGGCCGGAACACGTCGGCGACACCACCGGGGACGCCCTGCCGGGCGCGGGCCATGCCGGGCTCCACCGTAAGCTTGGGCAAGTTTTTTCCTGGAAGCGCTCCAGTTTGGCGTAGCGTTGATGCAGGTCAGAGGCTTACCTGCCTTCCCCGTCGCCGGCGAACGTCCTGATCGGAGCGTCCACGACATGTCCTCCTCGCCGCAGTCCCGGCCCGCCTCCCCACTGTGTCCGCCGGCCGAGCCGGCCCACCGGCGCCGCTCCTGGTGAGCGTGCTCCTCGGGCGCCATGGCCTGGACCGGGACATGATGTGGCGCCGCCTGACGCACCCGCGGTCGATCCGGGCGAGGTGCACCCTGATGGCCGTGGCGCTGTCGGCGGTCTTCGTCGCCATCGGCGGGGCGAGCGTCGACGCGGCGATCCGCTACAAGGTCGAGGTCGACACCTTCGAGGCCACCAAGCGTGTCGCCAGCCAGTGGAGCGCGGCGGTGCGCAACGGCGCGGTGCCTCGCGTCATCCCGGCGTCCGCCGCGGTCGATCTCATCCAGGTCGTCGACGCCGCCGGGCGCGTCCTGCACGCCAGCAGGGCCGTCTCCGGCAAGCCGCCGCTCAGCACGCTGCGCCCCCCGGCCGACGACCGGTTCCAGAACCTCACCGAGTGCACGGGCGACGAGGGATGCGCGATGCTGATGGCGATCCGCGTCTCCCCGGCGGCCGACTCCCCGGTGGTCTACGCGGGCGTGCCCGAACCGGCCATCCTCGCCACCAGCGAGCTCGACTACGGCCTCGCGGTCGCCGGCCTGCCCATCCTCGGGCTCGTCGGGTGGATCACCTGGGTCATGCTCGGCCGCACGCTGCGCCCGGTGCAGACCATCTGCGAGCGGATGTCGGAGATCACCGGCACCGACCTGAGCCGGCGCGTCCCGCTGCCGCCCGGCCACGACGAGATCACCACGCTCGCCGTGACGGCCAACCAGACGCTCTCCCGGCTGGAGATCGCCGTCAAGCAGCAGCGCCGCTTCGCCTCCGACGTCTCCCACGAGCTGCGCTCCCCGATCACCGGACTGCGGGTGCGGCTGGAGGAGGCGCTCAGCCACCCCGAGGACGTCGACCCCCAGGAGGCCATGCGGGCGGCCCTGGCGACCACCGACCGGCTGGAGGCGATCGTCGGGGACCTGCTGGTGCTGGCCCGCCTGCGCGCCGCCGAGCCCGCGCCGCACGAACCGGTGGACCTCACCGCCATGGTGTACGAGGTCGTCGAGGACCGGGTGTGGAACGTCCCGGTGCGCGTCCGGGACGGCGGCGCGGTGTGGGTGGCGGGCTCGCGGGTCCAGCTGATGCGCGTGGTGGAGAACCTGGTGACCAACGCCCAGCGGCACGCCCGCACCGAGGCGGGCGTGAGCGTGTGCGCGACCGAGGGAGAGGCGCGGCTCGTCGTCACCGACGACGGGGACGGCATCGCGCCGAAGGACCGCGAACGCGTCTTCGGCCGCTTCGCCCGCCTTGAGGAGGGCCGTCGCCGCGACCCCGCGGGCAGCGGCCTGGGGCTGGCCATCTCCCGGGAGATCGCCGAGGCCCACCATGGGACGCTGCGCATCGAGGACTCCCCGCGCGGCGCCCGGTTCGTCCTGCGGCTCCCGGTACTGGAGCGGTGACCCGCCGCCGTCGCGGGAGCCTCGCGCCGAACGGGCGAGCGCCGGGTCCGGGTGCTCGGAGCCCCGTACGATGGTGACCACGACAACGAGGCCGGGTTTCGGCGATGGAGCAAGCGTTGGTGTCTCACTCGATCGAACGGCGGGTCACCGTCGCCGACATAGCCGCCGAGGCGGGGGTGTCACGGGCGACCGTCTCGAAGGTGCTCAACGGCCGTTCGGACGTGGCTCCGTCGACGAGGGCGCAGATCGAGGCCATGCTCACCGCGCGCGGCTACGTCCCCACCACCCGCACCAAGCGGGCGGTGCCCGCGGTCAGGCGCGCCGGCCTGATCGAGATGCTCTTCCACGACGCCGGCACTCCCTGGGCGGCCGAGATGATCCGCGGCGCGGAGGAGGCCGCCCGGGCGGCGCGGGCGGCGATCGTGGTGTCGGTGCCGGACGGCGGCCCCGGCCGAGGGCGGCAGTGGCTGGAGGACATCGCCGGCCGCGCGCCGCGCGGCATCATCCTCGCCCTGTCGGAGCTGCCGGCGGCCGACCACAAGCGCATCGTCAGGCTCGGCGTGCCCGCGATCCTCGTCGACCCGGTCGGTGACGGCGAGTCCGACCTGCCCTCCATCGGCGCGGGCAACTGGGGCGGCGGGCTGGCCGCCACCCGCCACCTGATCGACCTCGGCCATCGCCGCATCGGGCTGATCACCGGGCCGATGCGCTTCCTGTGCAGCCAGGCGCGCCTGGCCGGCTACCGGGCGGCGCTGGAGCGGGCCGGCATCCCGGCCGACGAAGGGCTCATCGAGCACGGCGACTTCCACTACGCCTCCGGACTGCGGCTGACCCTGTCCCTGCTCGACCGGCCCGGCCCGCCGACGGCGGTCTTCGCCGCGAACGACGAGCAGGCGCTCGGCGTCTACGCCGCGATCCAGCAGCGGGGCCTGCGCGTCCCCGACGACCTCAGCGTCGTCGGCTTCGACGACGTGCCGATGTCGCAGTGGGTCACGCCGCCGCTGACCACGGTGCGCCAGCCCATCGCCGAGCTGGGCGCCCTGGCCGTCCGCACGCTGCTCGCCCACCAGGACGGCAGCGGGGTCCCCGAGGGCCGGGTGGAGCTGTCCACCAAGCTGGTCGTGCGAGGGAGCACGGCCCCGCCGGTCCGCCGCCCGGCTCCCTGACCGCCGCGCCTTGCCGCACGCCTGGAGTTTCGTGGTTCTCGGTCAGGTCAGATCACGAACCTGTTCGGCAGGCGGCCGCGGCATCCGGGCTCGGCCTGGAAGATCGCGCCGGCGCCCGGCAGGTCGCGCAGCTCGTCGGGGGAGAGCCCTTCGGTGGAGGTGGAGATCACCAGCAGGTCGAGGCCGGGTCCGGCGAAGCAGCAGGAGGTGACCTGCGGCACCGGCACGGTGACCGTGCGGTCCAGCGCGCCGCCGGGGCCGAAGCGGCACACCCGCGAGCCGCCGTAGAAGGCCACCCACACGCCGCCCTCGGCGTCCACGGTCAGCCCGTCCGGCACGCCGGGCAGGGCCGAGGTGTCGGCGAAGACGCGCCGGCCGGACAGCTCTCCGGTGGTCACGTCGTAGTCGAACACGTCGACACGGCGCGTCGGGCTGTCCACGAAGTAGCACAGGGCGGCATCGGGCGACCAGTCGAGGCCGTTGGCGATGGTGACCCCGGTCAGGACGGTGCGCAGCGACCGGTCGGGGTCCAGGCGGTACAGGCTCGCCGCGCCCGGCGCGGCGTCGTAGGCCATGCTGCCGGCGAAGTACCGCCCGGCCGGGTCGACGTTGCCGTCGTTCATCCGGATCTCGGGCCGGTCGGCGAGGGGCGAGGCGAGCCGTTCGACCAGTTCGCCGTGCGCCGCGAGAGCCATGCCGACGCCGTCGGCGACCAGGACCGTCCCGGGGCGGGAGGTGGGGTGCACGGCGGTCACCGGGGCGGGCAGGTCGGCGAAGGAGACGGCTCCGGTCGCGACGTCGGCCTCGAACAGCCGCCCGCGCGGGATGTCGACGAACCGCACCAGGCCCGCCGCGTCGTCCCAGACCACGCCCTCGCAGTGGACGCCGGACACCGGCAGCCACGGCTCGGCGGTCAGGTCGCCGCCCGTCCGGGGCGTCACGGCGCGGGCGGCGCGACCGCCGCCATGGCGCGGCGGTGCGCCTCCACCAGCCGGGACAGCATCGCGTCGGTGGCCGGGTCCGGGCGGGTCTCGCCGGGGTGGGCGGCGCGCCACCCGGCCAGCCGGCGCGCTCCCTCCGGCCAGGTGACCGTCGGGTGGAACGCGGGAACGAACCGCTTGATCTTGGTGTTGTCGAACACCGCGCTGTGCGACAGGTCGCCGACGATCAGCTCCGACCAGAACCAGTCGGGGGCCACGACCGGCAGGAACTCCGAGGGCAGGTGCAGCGGGCGGACCGGCGTCCCGGCGGTCCTGCCGATGACGTCGTAGATCTCGTTCCAGGTCAGCGCCTCGTCGGAGGTGATGTGGAAGTCCTCGCCGACGGCCTGCCAGTTCCCCGCCAGGCCGGCCAGGCCGACGGCGAAGTCCCGCGCGTGGGTGAGGGTCCAGGGATTGGTCCCGTCGCCGGGCACGACGATCTCCTCGCCGCGGGCGACGCGGTCCCAGGCGGTCCAGCCGCCCGGCAGCGGCGGCTGGGCGTCGTCGTAGGTGTGCGACGGCCGCACGATCGTCACCGGGAAGTCGCGCTCGTCGTAGGCGCGGCGCAGGACGTCCTCCGCGGCGATCTTGTCGCGCGCGTAGGCCAGGTAGGGGTTGCGCCGGGCGGTGGACTCCACGGTCGGCACACGGCGCACCGGCTTGTGGTAGATGGAGGCCGAGCTGATGTGGATGTACTGGCCGGTGCGGTCCTGGAACAGCTCGACCGCCGCGGAGGCGTCCCTGGCGTCGAAGCCGAGGAAGTCGACCACGCAGTCGAAGGTCTCACCGTCGAGGGCGCCGCGCAGGGAGCCGGCGTCGCCGACGTCGGCGATGATGGAGGTGACGCCCTCCGGCAGGGGCCGGCGCCCGGCCGTGCGTCCCCGGTTGAGGACGCTCACGTCCTGGCCCCGGCGCACCGACTCGGCCACGCAGGCCGAGCTGATCGTGCCGGTGCCCCCGATATAGAGGACCTTCATGCCGGACTCCCGCTCTGTGGGATCGCGGCCGGCCCCGCGGCCTCGCCGCGCCCCAGGCCTCGAACCCGTTCGCCGCGACGCCGGTCAGCCGGTCGTCGTCGCGGACACCGATCTCCTCCGGCGGCTCGGCGAGGGAACGCTCTGGATCGGTGTGTACCGAATGGCACCGGTGGCTCCTTCGAGCAGAGCGGTCAGAGAGACGACGGCCGATGTGGGTGGAGAACTTTCGGAAACTGCCCGAAACATCGACGGCACGATGCCTCAACGTAGAACGCCCGGTCGGCGAACGTCAAGGGCGGTGTCCTCGGCGAAACGCCAGGAGGACGGCGGTCCCGGCGGTGTCGGCCCGGCCACGCGTGACGTTACGCCGCGCCGGCAGTTTCGAGGAACTTTCGATCGGAGGCCGGTCGCGTCGTCCGCCGATCGAGGCCCGTACGCCTCTGCGGAAGCACCCGCGTGACGGCGCACAAGCGAAGCGCCGGGCCCGAATCGGGCCCGGCGCGTCGTGAGAGCGGCTCAGGCGGCGTTCCGCGCCGGCCGCGGCCCCGGGAGGGCGCCGCGGCCGGCGTGGAACCGGCGGTTCAGCGTCCGGTCACCGTGAAACGGCCGGTGAGCGGGCCCAGGACGACCGTGTAGGCGCCCGGGGCGCTGCGGCGCACCTCGAAGGACAGGCGCACGGCCGCTCCGGCCCGCACCTGGACGGTCTGGCGCCGTTCCACCTGGTCACCGAC
Organism: Sphaerisporangium rhizosphaerae; assembly: GCF_042665155.1. Classification (NCBI taxonomy): domain Bacteria; kingdom Bacillati; phylum Actinomycetota; class Actinomycetes; order Streptosporangiales; family Streptosporangiaceae; genus Sphaerisporangium; species Sphaerisporangium rhizosphaerae. The sequence continues at coordinate 103,170 of NZ_JBHTCG010000018.1, forward strand.
CCGCAGGACGGCGTCGTAGCCGCCCGCCTTCTCGCCGACGTTCTTCACCCACGCGCTGACCCGCACCGGGCGTCCGGGCCGCACGGCGTCCGGGCTCACCTCCAGCTCGCCGAGCGCGAAGCGCGGCTCGGGGCCGGGAGTGCGGTCGCGGACGAACACGTCGGAGTGCCGGTTGGTGTCGCCCTCGACCAGGTTCGCCGAGGAGCTCTGGAAGGCGACGTAGCGCCCGTTCCCGCTGATCGACGGCACCTCGCTGGAGCCGTCGCCCTCCACGCCCTTCGGGCCCGTCGAGACCCGCTGGGTCGTGCCGGCCTTCAGGTCGCGCACGAACACGTCGGTGCGCCCGTTGACGTCCGGGCCGGCGAGGTTGGCCGCGTAGCTGTAGAACACCACCGTCTGCCCGTCGGCGCTGGGGGAGGGGGCGAAGGACCAGTCGTCGCCCGGGCTCCCGTCGGAGGCCGCCGACACCAGCGCGTTCGTGCGGGCCTGCCGGTCGTAGCGGTAGATCTGCCACCCCTTCGGCCCGGCGCCGATGTAGACCACCATGCGGCCGTCCGCGCTGATCTTCGGGCTGCTCGGCTCGACGCCCTCGGGAGTGGTGAGCGCCTCGGTCGTGCCGGCCTGCCGGTCGCGGACGAACAGGTTGGTGCTCCCGTCGTCCTGGCCCGGCACCAGGTTCGTGGCGTTGCTCTCGAACGCGACGAACCTGCCGTCCGCGCTGATGGTCTGCTCGCGCGAGTTGCCGTCGCCCTGGGCGCCGCCCGGGCCCACCGAGACGCGCTCGGTCGTGCCCGCCTGCCGGTCGCGGACGAAGACGTCGGTGCGGCCGTTGGTGTCCCCGGCGACCAGGTTCGTCGCGTCGCTGTTGAAGACGGCGAAGCGGCCGTCGGAGCTGAACGCCGGCTGCGAGGACAGCCCGTCGCTCAGCGCGCCGCCCGGCCCGACCGAGATCAGCTCGGTCCTGCCGGACTGCCGGTCGTGCGCGAAGGCGTCGGTCTGCCCGTTGGTGTCGCCGGGCACCAGGTTGGTCGCCCCGCTGCTGAACCCGACGTACCTGGCGTCACCGCTGAGGGTCGGGGTCAGGGAGAAGGCGTCCGCCTGGGTTCCGTCGGAGGCCACCGACACCCGCTCGATCGCCCCGGTGCGCAGGTCGGTGACGAAGACGTCCAGGTCGTCGTTGGTGTCGCCGGGGACGAGGTTTCCGGCCACGCTGGCGAAGGTCACGGCGCTGCCGTCGTCGCTCAGCTGCGGCCACCAGCTCTCGTTGTCGCCCTGGTGACCGTCGACGCTCAGGGAGACGCGCTGGGTGTCGGGCGAGCGGGGCAGGGCGATGTCGGCCCGCGCCTGGCCCTTGCCGCGCACGGTGACCCGCTGCGGGTCCGACCGGGACACGCCCGGGGCCACCGCGGCGATCCGGTAGTCGCCCTCCGGTACCTCGGAGATGGTGTAGGCGCCGTTGAGGCCGGTCGTGGCCGCCAGGGTGTCGGGCACGCCGAGGACGGTGACCGTCGCGCCCGGCACGGTGGAGCCGGTCGGGCCGTACACCACCCGGCCGGTGATCTTGCCCCGGGGAGTCTGCTCGAGCGCCGTGCGCAGGTCGGTCATGCGGTCGGCCTGGACGCGGACGCGTGCCGTGGCCGGCTTGTAGCCGAAGCGGGTCAGCGTGAGGTCGTAGGACCCGGGAGCGAGCCGCATCTCGAAGCGGCCCTGCGCGTCGGTGGTGGCGGTCCGGACGTCGCCGGCCCGGGTGACGGTGACGCCGGCGAGCGGCTCGCGGGTCTTGCCGTCGGTGACCGTGCCGCGCACGCCGCTGGTCAGGGCGGCCTCGGTGACGGCGGCGTAGGCGTCGATCCGTCCGGCGCCATAGCGGGCGTTGGGGCGCTCGCCGTAGCGCTCGTCGTCGAGCGAGGTGCCCGCCAGGATGTCCAGGGCCTGGTCCACGGTGAGTTCGGGACGGGCCTGCAGCATGAGCGCGACCGTGCCGGAGACGTGCGGGGTCGCCATCGAGGTGCCGCTGAGCGTGCCGTACTCGCCGCCGGGGAGGGCCGAGAGCACGTCGACGCCGGGCGCCGAGACGTCGGGGACGATGTAGGAGTCGGGCCAGTCGCCGGGCGCGTCGACCCAGTCGTCCCTCCTGACCGCGCCACCGCAGGAGAAGTCCGGCACGCTGTCGTCGGCGTCGGTCGCGCCGACCGACACCGCCTCGTACACGTTGCCGGGGCTGCTCGACCCGCCGGGCAGGCATTCGTTGCCGATGGCGAAGGACGGGAAGGCTCCGGCCCGGTAGATGTTCCTGGCCGGCTCGATCATCTCGTCGGAGTAGCCCTCGCCTCCCAGTGACATGCTGACGACGTCGGCGGGCTTGCCGGCCGGGCGGCCGTGGGCGTCGTAGGGGGCGATCGCCCACTGCATGCCGGCGATGACCTGGGCGAGCGTGCCGTTGCCGCCGGGAATGACCAGGCCGGCCATCAGGCTGACGCCGGGCGCCACGCCGATTCGCGTGCCCGAGGCGTCACCGCCGGCGATCGTGCCGGCGACGTGGGTGCCGTGGTAGGAGCTGTCGTGCGGCGTGGAGGCCACCGGGGTGCCGTCCGGGGCGAACTCGATCCAGCCGCCGGGGTAGGCGGGGTCGGCGGCGTCGTCGGTGGCGAGTTTGCCGGTGAGATCCGGGTGGGAGATGTCGATGCCGGTGTCCAGGATCGCGACGCGCACGCCCTTGCCGGTCAGCCCGCGCTCGCTCTCCACCCGGTCGGCGCCGATCTTGGCGATGCCCCACGTGGGCTCGCCCGCCTTGGCGGCCCGGCGCGCGGCGGCGGGCTTGGCGGGCCCGGTCTCGGGGGCCTTGAGCTCGAAGTTGGGGATGACGCGCTCGACCAGGGGCAGCGCCGCGACCGCGTCCAGCGTCGCCAGCGTGGCCCGGATGAGGACCATGTTCTTCAGCCAGAAGGTGTTGACGACCTGATCGCCCTGCGACTTGACCAGTCGCACGACCGGGGCCTGCATGGACGCGGCCGTGCCGGTCAGGCCCTCACGCACCTCCGCCGGGCCGGAGGCGTCCGGCGGCAGGTCCGGGCGGGCGCCCAGCACGACGACCGCCTCGATGCGGCCGTCGGAGCGCAGCCGCGCGTTCTTCATCTGTTCGGCCAGCTCAGGGGCGATCTTCCCCCGGTGGGCCGGCGCGCCCGGCGGGTCGGCCGCCATCGCCGGGCGCGCCGGCAGGGCGGCGGCGACCGCTCCCAGCAGCACCAGCACGGCGAGGATGAGGCGGTGCCCGCGATTTCGCAGGGCGGACGACGACATGGGGGGCTCCTTGCAAGAATCTAGGACAAATCTGACGAGCATGAACGCTGGCATCAGTCGTCATCCGCTGACAAGCTGAGCGAACGGCGAGTTCCCGTCAGGTGGCGGGAAGACGACAAGGCGCAGGCGGCGCCGTTTCCCCGAGGTGACGGGGAGGTTTCGCGAGGAGAACGGGCGTGCTCGAGGCGATCGGACTGAGCCGGCAGGACGAGATGGTGTACGACGCGCTCGTCCGCCGGACGCGGGCGACGCTGACCGAGCTGGTCCACGACTGCCACCTGCCGGTCGCGGGCGCCCGCCGCGCCCTGCGCACGCTCGTCGACCTGGGCCTGGCCACCCGCTCGGCCGGGCGCCCCGTCCGCTACGTCGCCGTCTCGCCCGACAGCGGGCTGGAGGCCGTCCTGCGCGAGCGCGAGGCCGGATTGCACGACGTGCGCCTGCACATCCGCACGCTGATGAAGATGTACCGGGCGGGCGCCCGATTCGCCCACCCCGGCGAGCTGATCGAGGTGGTCTCCGGGCGCGACGAGGTCAACCACCGCTGGGTGCAGATGCAGCAGAACACCAGCGCCCAGATGCGCGGCTTCGACCGCCCGCCCTACGCCGCCCCGCAGGGCCACACCGAGTCCAACCACGTCGAGCTCGCCCTGCTCAAGCGCGGGGTGAAGTACCGCGTCATCTACGACAAGAGCGCGCTGGAGCTCCCCGGCTGGCTGGAGGACGTCACGACCGGCATGCGCCACGGCGAGCAGGCCAGGATCGCCGCCGACCTGCCCATGAAGCTGGCGATCTCCGACGACCGGCTGGCCATGCTCCCGCTGATGCGGCCCGGCGACGAGGCGCTCACCGCCTCCTACCTCATCCACCCCTCGCCGCTGCTGGACGCGCTGGTCGCGCTCTTCGAGGCCACCTGGACGCGCAGCGTTCCCGTCCAGCACACCGGGCCGGCGACGCAGGAGCTGTCGGAGGAGGAGGCGCGGCTGCTGACCCTGCTCGCCGCCGGCGCCACCGACCAGGCGGCCGGCCGGGTCCTCGGCTGGAGCGAGCGCACCGTCCAGCGCCACGTGACCAAGCTGATGCGGCGCGTCGGGGCCCGGACCCGCTTCCAGATCGCCATGGAGGCCACCCGCCGCGGCTGGATCTGACCCCGCGCAGGTCACCGAGGCCGCCACCGAGGGCGCCACCGAGGGCGCGGCCGAGGGCGCGGCCGAGGGCGCGGCCGCGCATATCGACCGGCCGTCCGGGGAACGCGGCCGCTATGGACGGGGACCGGCGGCGCCCGGGATGATCGTCGGAAGGCGGCGCGGCGCCCCGGGCGAGGAGCCGGCCGGGCTCGAGTGGGCGAGGCGAGAGGTGCGACCTGCCATGACGAGGCCGAACTGGGCGGACTACCAGTACGAGATCTACCTCAACGGCATGGCCGGGACGCGGCCCCGGCTGCCGACCGACCTCACCCGGCTGGAGGAGCTCGCCGAAGGCACGCTCGGCCCGGGCCCGTACGGCTACGTGGCCGGCAGCGCGGGCGACGGCAGCACCGCCCGCGCCAACCGGGCCGCGCTGGACCGGTGGCGCATCGTGCCGCGCGTGCTGCGCGACGTCCACGAGCGCGACCTGTCGGTGGAGGTGCTGGGACGGCGCATCCCCGCGCCGCTCGCCCTCGCCCCGGTCGGCGTGATGTCGGTCATGCACGCCGACGCCGAGACGGCGGCCGCGCGCGCCGCCGCCGCCCGGGAGGTGCCCTTCATCCTGTCCTCGGCCTCCAGCACCCCGATGGAACAGGTCGCCGAGGCGATGGGCGACGCCGAGCGGTGGTTCCAGCTCTACTGGCCGAAGGACCCCGAGGTGGCCGGCAGCTTCCTCGCCAGGGCCCGGGCGGCCGGGTACACCGTGCTGTTCGTGACGCTGGACACCCCGATGCTGGGATGGCGCCCCCGCGACCTCGACCATGCCTACCTCCCCTTCCTGCACGGCGTGGGCACCGCCAACTACTTCACCGACCCCGCCTTCCGGCAGGGCCTCGCCAAACCGGTGCACGAGGATCCCGAAGGAGCCGTCCGGCATTTCCTCGGCCTGTTCGGCGACCCCGCCAAGACCTGGCCCGACCTCGCGTTCCTGCGCGAGCGCTGGGACGGGCCGATCGTGCTCAAGGGCGTTATGCACCCCGACGACGCCCGCCGCGCCGCCGACGCGGGCGTGGACGGCGTGGTCGTCTCCAACCACGGCGGGCGCCAGGTGGCCGGGTCCGTCGGCGCCGCCGACGCCCTGCCCCGCGTCGTCCAGGCGGCAGGCGACCGGCTCACCGTCCTGTTCGACAGCGGGGTGCGCGGCGGGGCCGACGTCTACAAGGCCCTCGCGCTGGGCGCGAGCACGGTGCTGCTCGGCCGGCCCTACGCCTACGGGCTCGCCCTGGAGGGGCAGGCGGGCGTCGACCACGTCATCCGCTGCGTGCTGGCCGAACTGGACCTGGCCCTGGCGCTGTCCGGGCACACCGGCCCGGGTTCGCTGACCCCCGGCGACCTGGTGAGGGAGTCCCCGTGACCGCCGGGGAGAACGCCGTCTTCTGACGCGGGCGCCGCTCGCGCGGCTCGTCGTCGGTGCGACCTGGCATTGTGGACGGATGGGTTTCGAGGGCTTCCCCGACGAGGGGTTGATGTTCTACGAGGGCTTGGAGGCGGACAACTCCAAGGCGTACTGGATGGAGCGCAAGGGGGTGTACGAGGCGGCGGTGAAGGGGCCGATGCAGGCGCTGATGGAGGAGCTGGCGGGGGAGTTCGGGCCCGGGAGCCTGTTCCGGCCGTACCGCGACGTCCGGTTCGCCAAGGACAAGTCGCCGTACAAGACCCATCAGGGCGCCTACGTGCGGGCCGGCGGGGAAGGCATCGGGTACTACGTGCAGCTCGACGCCGACGGCCTGTACACCGCCGCGGGATGGTTCTCCCCCGCGCCGGACCAGGTGGAGCGGTTCCGCGCGGCCGTGGACGACGACAAGGCGGGCGCGTTGCTGGAGGAGATCCTCCACGGGCTCGGCGCCGCGGGCATGGCGATCGAGGGCGACCGGCTCAAGACCCGCCCGCGCGGGGTCGACCCCGGCCATCCCCGCCTGCACCTGTTGCGGCACCGCTCGCTCCACGTCGGCCGACGCCGGCCGCCGGAGGACTGGCTGCACACCCCTGAGGCGCTCGACCGTGTGCGGACGACCTGGCGGTCGCTCGGTCCGCTGGTCGACTGGCTGGCCACGCACGTCCGGCCGTCGGAACAGCCGCTGCGCCGCAGGTGAGAGCGGGGATGGCGCCGTGCTCGGCTGCGGGGCCGCGGCGGTCATGGCGGGACGTCGCCGCGGCGCTTCGCCGGTGACGGCGGGGTCCGGGGTGATCTCACACTAGAAACCTTCCTTTTAGTGACAAACTACACATCATGGGATGATTGGGATTATTCGCTCAGAGGGGCGGGTTGAGCCGGGCGTAACACGCAGGAAACGTCCAGGTCCGGAGACACCGGACGGACGTGCGTGTCGAGGAGAAGATCATGAACACGATCGCTCGGCGCATTGCCACCGCGATGACCGCCCTCACCATCACGGGCGGTGCCCTGCTCGCCTCCGGCGGCGCGGCCTCGGCGGCGGTACAGACCGGTGTGACCCAGAGCGATACCGTCGCCGATCGCGGCCACGGTGAGCACGGGCACGGCGGCCGTCACCTCTGGGACGGCCACCGGTGGTGGTACCGGTACACCGGCCACGGTGACTGGTACAGCACGGACCACGGCAGGCACTACCGCTTCGACGGGCACCGCTTCTACAAGTGGAGCGACGGCAAGTGGAAGTCGCTGTCGTCCGACTACGCCAAGCACCACGGGTTCGACCGCGGGGACTTCCCCCGTGACCGGCACCACCACGGCCACTCCGGCCACGGTCACGGTCACTCCGGCCACCACCACGGGCACTCCGGTCACGACGGCCGCTGATCACCGTGAGGTGACCGGGCCGCGATCGGAGGCGCCGCCGTTCACGGTGGCCACGCCCCGATAGCGGGCCGGTGAGCGGGAAGAGGCGCACGGTGCGGTGCCGGCGGCCGGGGAGACCCCCACGGCCCCGCGCCCGCCACCGGCGCCCTTCCCCCCACCACGCCGCGTCCCGCCGCGCGGATCATCCACGCTCCCATTCCGCCCCATCCGCTTTTCCGGTCATCGATCCGGCGCGGTGCGGTAGAACTCGGCTGCGGTGAAGGCGGCGGGGACGCCGAGTTCGGCGGCCACCGCGGTGATCGCGGTGGCGCCGACGGCGAGGTCGGCCTGGCCGTCGGTGGTGAAGTACGGCGCGATGAACGCCTCGTAGTGGGCTCGGGCCTCCTCCGCGGTGTGCCGGCCGAGGAATGCCCGGATGTGCCGCACCGTGGTGTCGGGATCTTCGTGAACCACCCGCAGGGCGCGCCGGTGGGCTCGTACGACGGCCTGGACCGCGGGATCGTCCGGCCGGATGAAGCCGGGGTCGACGGCCACGCCTACGGTGGGGATCTGGAAGAGGTCGCCGACCCAGGCCAGCACCCACCAGCCGTGCTCGGCGGCCACCGCCTCCGGTGCCATGGTGCTGCCGACCAGGGCGGCGTCGATCGTGCCGTCGTGCAGCCGGCGCAGGTCCATGCCGTAGTCGCCGGGTGGGCGGACGACGGTGTGGACGTCGCGGTCCGGGTCGAGGCCGGCCCGGCGCAGCACGATCCGGGCGAAGCACCCGGGCGCGGTCCGGGGGCCGTGTACCGCCAGCGTCCGGCCGGCCAGGTCGGCCAGGGAGGTCGGGCCGACGCGCGCGAGGAACCAGAACAGCGGGCGGTGGGTGTTGACACTGAGTGCGACCCAGGGGGTGCCGTCGGACAGCCGGGACAGCAGTGCCCTGCCGAGCCCGATGGTGGCGCCGCGGCGCAGTCGTTCCTCCTCCCAGGAGCAGCCGTCGCGCAGCGCGACGTGGACGCCCTCGTCGGCGTAGTAGCCCTGCTGGTCGGCGATGTAGGCGACCAGCTCCTCGTGCAGGCCCCGCCCGACGTAGGCCAGATCGATCGTGTACATGAACGTCGTCCCTTGATCGTGCCACGCCACGCGCCCCGCGCGGCGGATCATGGTGCCCGAGGTGACGGTGTGCGGAATGCCGTCCTGCCGTGAGCCGGGCCGGGGCCGGGATGGCTCCGTGTGCGCGGGCCGGCGGGGCGTCAGTACATGGACATCCCGCCGTTGACCGCGGCCGTGGTGCCGGTCATGAAGGCGTTCTCCTCGCCGGCGTAGAAAGCGACCGCCTGGGCGACGTCGGCCGGGTGTGCCAGGCGGCCCAGGGGGGTGGCGGCCACCTGCCGCCGCTTCTGCTCCTCGCCCATCACGCTCGCCATGCGGGTGTCCTCCACCGGGCCGGGCTCGACGACGTTGACCGTGATGCCCCGCGGGCCCAGCTCCTGGGCGAGGTACCGGGCGAACTGCGCCAGTGCGGCCTTGGCCGTGCCCAGTGCGATCATGCCCTCGCGGGGGCGGCGGCTGAGGCCGGTGCCGAGATAGACGATGCGTCCCCAGCTCTGTTCGATCATGGCGGGCAGAACGGCCTTGGTCACCACGAACGCCGCACGCATCTCGTCGTCGAGCTTGCCGCCCAGTTCGTCCCACGTCATGTCCTGGAACGGCTTGATCGCATACGGGGTGAGCGCATTGTGCACGAGCACGTCGATGCCGCCCCATGCCTCCTGGACCCGCACGATCATGCTCTCGACCGCCGCCGTCTCGCGCACGTCGGCCCGCACGGCCATGGCCTCGCCGCCCGCGGCCTCGATGCCGGCCACGACCTCGCCGGCCGCCGTGACGCTGCGGAGGTAGTTGACCACGACGCGCATTCCTCGCGCGGCCAGAAGGTGCGCGGTGGCGGCACCGATTCCGCTGCTCGCCCCTGTCACCAATGCCACCCTGCCGGTCGCCCTGGTCACGGGCCACCTCCTGCTCACCTGGGACAACTCGTCGAGTCGCTGGTGGGCCACTGCGTTCGGCCGGCGTCGCTCCGCTCCGTGGCGAGCCTCGCGTGCCTGCCACGGCCTTCGACGAACCTCTCACAGCGCACATACCGGACACCTACTGCTGTGCCCGTCTGACCACGCCGTAACCCGCCGGGGATCGTGTCCCGCTCATCCGCCCGCGGGAGGAGCTGCGGGCAGGCGGGCCGCGATGCCGTCCAGGAGGAAGTCCAGGCCCATGGCGAACTGTTCCTCGGGCCCGGCGCCCGAGGGCCGGGCCAGCCAGGCGGTCAGGTGGGGCAGGCGGCCGTCCGCGGCGGCCAGATCGTGCAGCGTGGCGATGGCGGCGTGCAGGCGCGCGCCGTCGTCCAGCCCGTAGCGCCGCTCGAACCGGGCCTCGGTGTCCTGCTGGAGGCCGCTGCCGAACACGTGCCGGTCGAGCAGCGCGGCGTACGTCATCGCCTCGGCGACGCTCGCGCCCCGCCGGACCAGCACGGCGAGCATGAACTCCAGCCTGCGCATGACGTGCGGCCCGGCCGGGGGGCGGGTGTGCACGAGCAGCGCGCACCACGGGTGGCGCCGGATCACCCGCCAGGTGTCCACCGAGACGGTGCGCAGGTCGGCCCGCCAGTCGTCGCCCGGTTTCTCGGGCAGCGGGACCTGCGCCGCGGCCGCGTCCAGCATCAGATCGACGAGGCCTTCTTTGCTGTGCACGTAGCGGTAGAGCGCCATCGGCGTGCAGGGGCCGAGTCGCGCGGCGACCGCCTTCATCGTCATGGCCTCCAACCCCTGCTCGTCGGCGATGCCGATGGCGGCGGTGGACGCGCTGCTCGACCAGCTCGACGGCGACGAGGAGGTCTGGATCACGCTGTGCTCCAGCTCCCCGTGGGCGACCCGGGAGGCGACCGACTTCCTGCCCCCCTCGCCCGCGCGCGACCTGTCGGCCTACGCCCGGTTCGTCCGCGAGGTCGTGCGCCGCTGCGCCGGCCGGGTGCGCTACTGGCAGTGCGACAACGAGCCGAGCAACACCGGCCTGCTGTGGGCCGGCACCGCGGAGGAGTACCTCACCCAGCTCCAGGCCATGTACACGGCGGTCAAGCAGGCCGACCCCGGGGCCGTCGTCGTGCTCGGCGGCTGTGGGTACGACGTGCTGAGCGCCGAGGAGGACGGTGAGCCGCGGCGGTTCTTCGAGCACGTGACCCGCTCGGGCCGAGACGCCTTCGACGTGTTCGACGTCCACCTGTACGGGGAGGCGGCCCGGGTCCCCGGGCACCTCGCCACCGCGCGCGAGCTGATGCGCGCCCACGGCTATCTCAAGCCGATCGTGGCCGGCGAGTACGCGGCGCCCATCCCGTTCGAGTTCCCCGAGGTCGGGGCCGTCCTGTACCAGGCGCTGGCCGAGGCCTTCGCGCAGGCGCCGCGCACGCAGAGCACGGCCGAACTCGCCGAGCGCGAGCAGGGCGGCACCCCCGAGCGGCGCGCGATGACGGCGCTGTACGAGCGCATGCCCGAGCTGCCGCCCAAGCTGCAGATGTTCATGGAAGGGTGCCCCGGCGAGCTGGAGGCCAAGCGCCACCGCGTCAGCCGCCGCCAGCTCGTCATGGGCACCGTGCCGGCACTGGCCGAAGGCGTGCGCCGGACGGCGTACTGGACCTCGCGCCGGAGGTCACCGCGCCGGTGGACCCCCGCCAGGTGATGCACCTGATGTTCGGCAAGCTCGCCCTGATGGAGTACAAGGGCGCCGACCTGGCCGTGCGCCGTCCGGCGGGGGACGCCTTCGCCCTGATGGCCGAGCGCCTCACCGGAGTGCGCGGTGTGCGGCGGGCCGAGATCGCCGGCCTGCCCGCCGGCGTGCGGGCGTTCGAGGCCGACCGCGGCGGGCGGGGGCCGCTGCTGGTGCTCTGGGACGAGCGCGACATGTTCGACGGCGAGGACGAGCCGCCGGTCACCGTCACCCTGCCCTGGTCCGCCCCGACGGCGACCGCCGTGGACGCGCTGGGCGGCCGCCCCGTCACCGAGGCCGGCGACAAGACCCTGCGCCTGCCGGTGTCCCTCACCCCCGTCTTCCTCACCGCCTGAAGCACCCGGCGCCCCGCGGTGGACCGGACCGCAGGGTCGAGGGGCGATCTGAAGGGGCGGGGGAGCCGCGATGACCGGGGGTGCCGGTCGCGGCGCGGCGGCTCGCGTCAGCCGGGGCGGTGGAGGGTGAAGTCGTCGAAGGACACCATGAGGGACCCGCCGCCGGCCTCGGGCACCTCGGCCGTCAGGCCGACCTGGCTGTGCGGCCCCTCAGGCGGCGCCCGCGCGTCGAGGACGTCGAACAGCCGGTCGCCGTCGATCCACATGCAGACCCGCGTGGCGGCGCCCTCCCGCCGGCATGACGCCTGCACCTGCACATCGTGTCCCACCCGCGGCGGCGCCGCTCGCACGGGGGGCGCCACGTTGAGGCGGGTGCCCGAGACGGTGCGCACGATCCGCGCGGCGCCGTCGAGGCCGAGCAGGAAGGTGTACCCGTTGGGCACGTCCTCGTCCCATCGGCACACCAGGCCGAACCCGCCTCGTCCGCCCGTCGCCTCCCGCACCCGCGCCGTCACGCCGGCCATCACGCCGGGGTCGGCGGTCGTCTGGGCCCGCTCCTTGGGGGGGACCGGCGACAGGGCCAGGCCGCGCGGGTCGGCCGCGTCGGCGAGGATGGTGTAGACCCCGCGGGCGATCTCGTACCCGTGGGTCAGCCGGTCGGCCCCCCGCGCGCCGGGCTGGAAGTCGTAGCCGTCCCAGTTGCCGCGCGTATCGAAGTCGTCCTGGTAGAGCAGCGCGCCCTCCGCGGGCGCCCGGCCGCCGGAGCCGGAGGCCAGCGAGCGCACCAGCACGACCGCTATCGGGACCAGCACCACCAGCCCGGCGGCGGCCACCCGCACGAGCAACCGCCGCGCCCGGCGAGACCGGCGCCCGCCGGAGCCGCCCGGGCCGTCGGAGCCGCCGCCCGGCTCACCCGCGCCGACCCGGCCGGGGGCGTCGGACGGCGCCGCGCCGGGCCGCCATCCCTGGCCGGCGTCCGGCCCGGTGAACGCCCGGGTCGCCGCCGGGGAGCCGGCGGGACGGGGCCGCTGCGAGCCGTCAGCGGGACGGGTCGTCTCCAGGTCATCGAGGAGGCCGGCCTCGCGGGTCGTCCGGGGGCCGTCGAGCGGGCGGGTTCCGGCGGGCGAGGCGGATAAGGCCGGCGACGTGGGCGGGGTCGGCGACGCGGGTGGACCAGGGAGGGCGGAGCCGGCTCCGCTGGGCCGGGTGTCGTCCATGTCGTGGCCGGTGAGGGCGCGCAGCACCTGCTCGGCGGCGGGCCGGGCGGCGGGGTCCTTGGCCAGGCAGGCCAGCAGCGCCGGGCGCAGCTCGTCCGGCACGCCCGACATGTCGGGCTCGTGGGTGGAGACCGCGACCAGCAGCGCGGGCACCGTCGCCGCGGAGAAGGGCAGGTGCCCCGTGGCGGCGTACACCATCGTGCAGGCCCAGCCGAACAGGTCGGACGCGGTGCCGGGCGGGTGCCCGGCGAGCTGCTCCGGGGCGATGTAGGCGGGCGTGCCGATCAGCCCGGAGGCGGTGGTGGCGTGGTCCAGCGCGCGGGCGATGCCGAAGTCGATCACCACCGGTCCCTCGGGACCGAGGATCACGTTGGCCGGCTTGAAGTCGCGGTGCACCACCCCGGCCCGGTGGATCGCGGCCAGCGCGGTGAGCGTGGCGACCGCCAGCCGCTGCAGCCCGCTGCCGGAGCGCGGCCCGTCGCGCGCCACCGCCTCCGCCAGGGACACCCCGGGGATGTACTCGCTGACCACGAAGGGGCGGCCGTTGACCGTGCCGACGTCCAGCACCCGCGCGGTGCAGAACGCCGCGACCCGCCGCGCCGTCTCGACCTCCCGCACGAACCGCCGCCTGCTCTCGGCGTCGCCCGCGGCCCTGGTGTGCAGCACCTTGACCGCCACCTCGGGCCCGGCGGTGCGAACGGGCCCGGCCTCCTCGGCCCGTCCGAGATAGACGGTGCCCTGGCCGCCCTCTCCGAGCACCGCGCTCAGCAGATAGCGGCCGACGCGCTCGGGATCTCCCGGTTCAAGGCCACGCCCGCGCACGGCCCACCTCTTCGGTCGTCTCGGCATTCGGGGTGCGAGGGCTCACGATAGGGCCTGCCGGCCGGTCGGTGAAGTGCCGTCGCCCATCCGGTCCGGCACGGCCGCGGCGACGCCGGTCCCGGGCGCTCGCGAGCGCCCGGACGGCAGGCGTTCAGAGGCAGGGGAGGCCGAGCTGGGTCAGCATCTCGAGCTGGTCGTAGTAGACCCGCTGACTGGCGATCAGGCCGTCCTCCATGGTGCGGACGTCACAGCCGCGGACGGCGACGCGCCGGCCGGTCGGCTCGGCGACGTGGCCGGTGGGCAGGAGAAGAGGGCCGGTGTGAGTGCTGGTGAGCGTCCACTCGGTGACCACCATGTCGCCGCACGCGCCCTTGTCGTGGAGCGTCACCCTGATGTCGGGGAACGCCTCGTGGTAGAGGGCGAAGTAGGAGGCGATCTCCTCGTGGCCCTCGGCCACGCCACCAGGGCAGACGTAGGTGGCGCGCCGGTCGAACAGCCGCGTCGCCGAGGCGAAGTCGGCGGCGTTGAACGCGGTCACCAGCTCGTCGGTGGGTTCACGGTCGTCGGACACCGTCGGGCTCCTTGCGTGGGGTGATGCGCCGGCGTCAGGGGGCGCCGGTCGTGGGGAGGCGGCACGTGGCCGTGCGGCCGGTGGTACGAGCCGCCGCGGGGGCGTCGCGACGCTCAGGCGCGCCAGGCGGGGGTCTGGGGCAGGGCGCCGAACCCGGCCACGCCGGGCGGGTCCCCGCTGGTGGGCGGCGAGGAGTCGCCCAGGTCCATCAGGGGCAGGTCCAGGACGAAACGCGCGCCGCGTGGAGAGTCCTCGACACGCAGCGTGCCGTCGTGGCCGTGGGCGATGTCGCGCGAGATGGCCAGGCCGAGCCCGCTGCCGCCGGGTTCGCGGCGCCGCCCGTCCTCCAGGCGCACGAAGCGCTCGAACACCCGCTCGCGATCCTGGTGCGCGATGCCGTCGCCGTCGTCGGTCACGGCGACCACGGCCCGGTCACCCTGGCGGCCGACGGTGACCTCGACCTTGCCGTGGGCGTGGCGCCGGGCGTTGGCCAGCAGGTTGTCCAGCACGCGGACGAGCTGGACGCGGTTGCCGTGGACGGTGATGTCGCCCTGGGCGCGGACGCAGATCGGCACGCCGTCGGCCGGAAGGGTCGCGATGGCCTCCCGCACGAGCATCGCCAGGTCGACCGGCTCGTGCTGGGCCGGGATGCCCGAGCGGAGCCTGGCCAGCACCAGCAGGTCCTCGACGATCGTCTCCAGCCGCTGGGTGAGCGTGAGGGCGTCGCGGATGGTCTGCCGGGGGTCGACGTCGCCGGGGTAGAGCACCGCCTCCTCCAGCCGGGCGCGCAGCCCGGTGAGGGGCGTCCTGAGCTCGTGGGAGGTGGTGGAGGCGAACCGGCGCTGCTGCCTCACCGCCTCCTCCAGCCGGGCCAGGGTCTGGTTGGCGGTGCGGGCGAGCAGCGCGTACTCGGTGCGGCCGGGCGGCTCGGGCACCCGCATGCTCAGGTCGCTCACCGTGATGTCGGCCATGGTCGCGCGGATCGCCGCGACCGGGCGCAGGGCGCGGCCGCCGACCCACCAGTTGCCCCAGGCGACCAGGGCGCTGGCCAGCAGCACACCGGTGGTGGTGACCAGCTCCAGGCGGTGACCGGCCAGGATGCTCGGCTGGGTCGTCCCGCTGTAGACGAAGTGGGACTCGCCGCCGAAGATCTCGCTGGTGTCGAGCGGGGGGAGGCGGATGACGGTGAACATCACGCAGCCGCCCCCCGGCCGGCACACGGTCCCGTCCTGGATGCGGTTGTCCTTCGGCGGGCGGATGGTGCCGAGGGGAGGACGACCGGCCGCGGCGGGGCTGGCCATGACCACGCGCCCGTGGTCGTCGACGAGCTGCAGCAGGTCGATGCGCCCCTCGGGCGCCGGCCGGGGGATCTGGCCGGGCGCCATGGAGCCGACCCAGTTGGTCGCGGTGCGTTGCGCGTCCCGGAAGACGCCGGCCTCTATCCTGTCGGTGACCAGGAAGTCGATGCCGGCGCCGATGATGGCGAGGAAGATCAGGCACGCGCTGCCGATGATGAGCGTGGACCGCGCCCGCATCGACGCCGGGAGAAGCGACAGCCGCCTGGCTTCCAAGGGGTGGCCTCCCTCACGTAATGTAAAAGCCCAGGTCAGGTCAACTTCGACGGTATCCGTCGAACTGCTGATCAAGCAATGAAGGCCCCATATCCACACCAAATACAGGCCTGCCCATTACCACCACCAGAACCGAACTTTCCCGGCGCGGCCGTCCAGGAGGAAGCCGAGACGGCGGTTCGCCCACCGCGCCGAGCCCGTACAGCGTCGGGCCGCCCGCCCCGGCGGTCAAGTCGCCGTCGGAGGCGCCGCCGTGGTGGAGCGCCCATGACCAGTCGGTTATGCCGAAGGTTCGAGCGATGTCCGGAATTCCGGCTCGATCGGCTCAGCGGGACCGCTGACAAGCGAACCGCGGAGCATCCCGGCGGGGGCCCTTCACGGAAGGGAGAACTGCGGCTAGCTTGCCGGGGAGCACCATCTCGGGAAGTCCTGTCACGGCACAAGGGAGAAGCTGAATGCGCATCACCCTCCGCGGGGGAACAGGCGTCGCCTTGGCGATCGTCGCGCTCGTCCTGCCCATGGCGGCGGCCGGGCCCGCCGCCGCCGATCCCGATCCCGCGCGGCTGGCCCAGACCGCGAACGGGCCGGCGGTCAAGCGGCACCTGCAGAAGTTGCAGCAGATCGCCGACGCCAACGGCGGCACCCGGGCCGCGGGCACCCCCGGCCACGACGCCTCGCGCGACTACGTGGCGGGCGTGCTGAAGAAGGCCGGCTACAAGGTGACGATCCAGCCGTTCGAGTTCCCGTTCTTCAAGGAGAACTCCACGGCCCTGCTGGAGCAGATCTCCCCGGAGCCGAAGGTCTACGCCCCCACCCCGCCCAACGGCAGCGGGGTCGGCGAGTTCGCCACGATGACCTACTCCGGCTCCGGCGCGGTCACCGGAACCCTGCAGAACGTCGACCTGACCCTGCCGCCCGCGCCGTCGCCGAGTTCCACCTCCGGCTGCGAGGCGAGCGACTTCGCCGGGTTCACCCCCGGCAACATCGCCCTGCTCCAGCGCGGCACCTGCGACTTCCGGGTGAAGGCCCAGAACGCCCAGGCCGCCGGCGCGACGGCCGCGATCATCTTCAACGAGGGCCAGCCGGGCCGCACCGCCACCCTGCAGGGCACCCTCGGCACCCCGCTCACCATCCCGGTGGTCGGCGTGAGCTTCGCGGTGGGCCAGGAGCTCTCCTCGCCCGCCGGGACGGTCGTCCGGCTGAAGACCGACACCACCAGCGAGTACCGCACCACGCACAACGTCATCGCCGACTCCAAGTACGGCGACGCGAACAAGGTCGTGCAGTTCGGCGCCCACCTCGACAGCGTCGTGGCCGGGCCCGGCATCAACGACAACGGCTCGGGCAGCGCCGCGATCCTCGAGGTGGCCTCGGTGCTCGGCAAGATCCCGACGCGCAACAAGCTGCGGTTCTCGTTCTGGAGCGCCGAGGAGCTCGGGCTGCTCGGCTCCGAGCACTACGTCGCCTCGCTGGCCCCGGCGGAGCTGGCCAAGATCAAGCTGTACCTCAACTTCGACATGGTGGCCTCGCCGAACTACGCGCTGAAGATCTACGACGGTGACGACTCCGACGCCACGGGCGCGCCCGCCGGCCCGGCGGGGTCCGCGGAGATCGAGAAGCTCTTCGAGAAGTACTTCGACACCCTGCGCCAGGGGCACGTCGGCACCGACTTCGACGGCCGCTCCGACTACGGCCCGTTCATCGAGGCGGGCGTCCCGGCCGGCGGGCTGTTCACCGGCGCCGAGGGCGTGAAGACGACCGACGAGCAGGCCAAGTTCGGCGGCACCGCGGGACAGCCCTACGACTCCTGCTACCACCAGGCATGCGACACCGTCGCCAACATCAACGACAAGGCCCTCGCCCTGAACACCGGCGCCATCGCCACGGCCGCCGTCGTCTACGCCTTCAGCGGCGACCTGCCCGGCCCGGACACCCGTCCGGCCACCGCCGCCCGCAGGACCCTCGCGGCCCCGGCCACCGCCGATCACCTGCCCGCGGCCCGGTAACCCGCCGAGCGCGCCCGCGGCCGGCCACCTGGCCATGATCCGCGCGGTGAGGCGCCTGCGACCTTCCCGGTCGCGGGCGCCTCACCGCCGCGAGCGGGTCACAGGCCGTAGGTCTCCAGCAGGCGCAGCCAGATCTCGCTGACGGTCGGGAACGTCGGGACCGCGTGCCACAGCCGGTCCAGCGGCACCTCGGCGGTGACGGCGATGGTCGCGGCGTGCAGCAGATCGGCGGCGCCGGGCCCGACGAAGGTCACCCCGAGCAGCACGCGGCGCTCGGTGTCCACCACGGCTCCGGCCCGGCCGCGGTAGCCGTCGCCGAGCAGGTAGGCGCCGGTCACCGCGCCCAGGTCGTACTCGACGGCGCGCACGGGGAAGCCCTCGGCGCGCGCCTGCGCCTCGGTGCGGCCCACCGCGCACACCTGCGGGTCGGTGAAGACCACCTGCGGCGCCCCGTAGGCGTCGGCGGTGTCGCGCAGTGAGGGCAGGTCGTCGCGCTCGCCCCTGGCGCGGGCCGCGATGACGTCGCCGCAAACGCGGGCCTGGTACTTGCCCATGTGGGTCAGCAGGGCGCGCCCGTTGATGTCGCCCACGGCGTACAGCCAGCCGCCGTCGACGCCGGTGGCGCGCATGCTGTCGTCCACCTCCACCACGCGGTCGGCGGGCAGGCCCACCGACGCCAGGCCGAGGCCGTCCGTGGCGGGGCGGCGGCCGGTGGCCACCAGCAGCTCATCGGCCTCCACCGGCGGGCCCGAGGTCAGGTGCACGGTGACCGGCCCGCCGGGGACCGGCCGCTCGACCCGGACGACGCCGGTGCCGGTGCGCACCTCGATGCCCGAGGCGGCGAAGGACTCGGCGACCAGGTCGGAGGCGAACGGTTCCATGCGCGGCAGCAAGCGGTCGCCGCGCACCAGAATGGTCGTGCGGGCAGCGCCGAGTCCGTGCATGGCCTGGGCCATCTCGCAGGCGACCACGCCGCCGCCGATGACGGCCAGCCGTTCGGGGATGGCCTTGACGGCGGTGACCTCGTGGCTGGTCCACGGCTCGGCCTCGGCCAGCCCCGGGACGGGCGGGACGGCCGCATAGCTGCCGGTGGCCAGCACGACCGCGTGCCGGGCCGTCAGGAGGCGCGACCCGCCCCCGGGCTCGGCCACCCGGACGCGCTGGGGCCCGTCCAGGCCGCCCCACCCCCGCACGAACGTGGCGGGCACCCCCTCGATCCAGTGCACCTGCCCGGCGTCGTCGTAGTGCGAGACGGCCTCGTCGCGGCGGGCCAGGACGGCGCCGGCGTCGATCGGGCCCACCTCCAGCCCGGGCATGCGGCGCACCTCGGCGGCGAGCTCCACCGGGCGCAGCAGCGCCTTGCTGGGCACGCAGGCCCAGTAGGCGCACTCGCCCCCGGCGAGGTCGCCCTCGACGATGGCCACGCTCAGGCCGCCGCGCCCGGCCCGCCCGGCGGCGTTCTCACCGGCGGGCCCTGCGCCGATCACGATCACATCGAACTCGTCCGGCACGGGTCCTCCCCTTTCCTGGTCGCGAGGGAGAAGACCATCATGCCCGCTCAGCAAGCCGGCGAGATCGGCAGGGTGCCGCCTCCCGCCGATCGATCATCGCGTCTGATCACGAGGACCGGCAGACACGCGGCCACGCCGGCGAGTTCGACGTCATCGCATGCGCACTCGCAGGTTCAACGGCGGATATGACGACACGGTCTCCGCGGCGCTCGACATGGCTGGCACCGTAAGAGACGACACTTTCCACCGCAACCGATATCCGACCTCAGGACACGGCCTAGGCGAGCCCGGGGCCGGTGAGGCGGCGCTCGCCGCCGGGGACGAGCACGAACACCTGCCAGTTGTAGTAGGCGTAGTAGGCGCGGACGTCGCGCTTCATCGCGCGGGCGTGCAGCAGCACGGCGTCCACGTACGCCTGGGAGTGGTTGTAGGCGTGAAGCGCCTTGCGGTAGTCGCCCGGCGCGCCGGAGGCCCGCAGGTAGTTCGCGGCGGCCGCGACGGCGTCGCCGGTGTCGTGGATGTCGCCGCCCATGCCGTACGCCCGCCAGGTGGCCGGCATGAACTGCATGGGGCCCTGAGCGCCCGCGGAGCTCGCCGAGCGCACCCGGCCGAACTTGGTCTCCACGAGCATGACCGCCGCCAGCACCTCCCACTCCACGCCGAAGCGTCGCCCGGCCTTCTTGAAGTGGCCGAGCAGGACGTCCGCCGGCAGGGGTTCGCGCAGCTTGAAGCTCACCTTGCCGGTGACCGGGTGGGCCAGCGACAGCAGCTCGCGCACGGCCGTGGCGTCGTCGCGGGCCTGGGCGGCGACCGAGGGGGGCAGCTCGGCGAAGGCGCGCTCGGCGATGTCGGGATGGCGGGCGGCGTACCGGCACAGGCGCTGGTGGTACAGGGTGAGCAGGACGACGTCCTCCGGCGGCCGGCCGTGCCCGGGGTCGCCGTCCTTGGTCCAGGAGCCGATGGCCGCGCGCATCGCCCGGGTGGTCCGGTCCAGGGCGCGCGCCAGCTTGCGGGGGTCGTGCGGGATCGCGGCGTCCGGGCGGGGCGGCCCGGACGGCGTGCTCGACGCCGTGGTCGCGCCCGGGGACGGCGTCGCCGCGCCGGCGGCGGACGGAGGCGGGGAGGCGGCGTCCGGAGCGGTCGATGCCCGCCCGCATCCCGTCGTCGCGGCCAGCGCCACCGCGGCGGCCGCGGCCAGCGTCACCAGCCGGCCGGCGCGGCCGGGACCTCGCGCGTCACCCGTGCCCTTCCCCATAGTGATCCAACCTACAACCGGCGCCGCGGCGGGCGGTGCGGCACGCCGTCCTGAATGGCGCGGCCCGCGGCGGGTAGGCGAAGGGAGTGAGAGGGCGGGGGCTCTCCGGACGCGGGAAGGGGAAGACCGTGACGGGCCGTGCCGACGCCAAAGGCGCAGAGGGCGCCGCCCGGGACGGAGAGGGCTACGACGCCTCGCCGTACCTGCCCGGCGAGGACGACCTGCGCGCCCTGAGCGAGGCCGCCGCCGGCTGCCGGGGCTGCCCGCTGTACCGGGACGCCACCCGGACCGTCTTCGGTGAGGGGGACCCCGGCGCGCGCGTGGTCCTGGTGGGGGAGCAGCCGGGCGACCAGGAGGACCGGCGCGGGCACCCCTTCGTGGGGCCGGCCGGCGGCGTCCTGACGCGGGCCCTCGAGGAGGCCGGCATCGACAGGACCCGCGCCTACGTCACCAACGCGGTCAAGCACTTCAAGTTCACGGCGCAGGACCGCGGCAAGAAGCGCATCCACAAGCCGCCGACCCTGCGCGAGATGGCGGCCTGCCGGCCGTGGCTGGCCGCCGAGCTGCGGGTGCTGCGGCCCGACGTCGTCGTCGCCCTCGGCGCGACCGCCGGCAAGGCGCTGCTCGGCCCCTCCTTCCGGGTGACCAAGGAGCGCGGTGTGCTGCTGCCCTTCCCGCCGACCGGCGACGGCGCCGGGGCGTGGGAGGGGGCGTTCGCGCCGGAGGAGGCGCTGCTGCTGGCGACCATCCACCCGTCGGCCGTCCTGCGCGTGCAGGACCGCGAGGCGATGTACGCAGGGCTGGTCGCGGACCTGCGGGTCGCCGCCGGCGCCCTGCGGTGATCACCGGGGGCTCCAGCGGCGGGCCTTTTCCGGTCATGGCGACCTTATAGGGTGGGAACGTGATCCATGATCGGGCGTCGAAGTACGACGGCGGCACGCCGGTCGCGGTGACCGTCGACCTGGTGATCTTCACGCTCGGGCGGAATGATCTGCAGGTTCTGCTGATCGAACGCGGCAAGGAGCCGTTCGAGGGCGAGATGGCGCTGCCCGGAGGGTTCGTGCGCGTAGGTGAGGGCCTGGACGCCGCTGTTCCCCCCGATGCCCAGGGCCGGCGACCCCGGGCACTAGGTCCGCTCCCGTACCGGCCGGCCCGGCTTCTGACGCACCGCCCGGATCCGCGGATCTCTCGCCACCCCGGAACCGCCCGGATCCGCGGCTTCCTTGGAAATCACCCGGATCCACCGGTCTCCGTCGGATCTGGACGCGGGTGTCGCGACGGCTCCGGGAGCACAGGGCGCCGCGGGCTATGACGCCCGCTCGTAGCGGCCGGCCGGGCGGGTCAGGCCGAGACGCCCGCGCAGGTCGGCCGTCTCGTAGGCGCCGCGGAACGCGCCGCGGGCCCGCAACTCGGGCACCAGGCCGCGCGTGATCGCCGTCAGGTCGTGGGGCAGCACCCCCGGCCGCAGGCGGTAGCCGTCCAGGCCGGCCTCCCGCCAGGCCAGCAGCAGGTCGGCCAGCGCCTCGGGGGTGCCGCTGAAGACGAAGGCGTCGGACTCCAGCTCGGCGCCGTCGAGGTCGTCCAGCCGCTCCTTGCGTCCCGGACCGGCGCCGGGGCCCTCGAGGAAGACCACGATGTCGGCGAGGACGCGCAGCGCCGGCCCGGTGCGGCCCACGGCCGCCTCGGCGGCCCGCACGCGGCCGACGACGGCCTCGGCGTCCTCGCGGTCGCGCGGAGTGACGTACACGACGTCGGCGCCGCGGGCCGCGAACTCGTAGGGCAGGGTGTCGTGGGCGAGCACGGTGACCAGGGGCTGGCCCTGCGGCGAGCGCGGGGTGATCGACGGGCCGCGGACGCTGAACCACTCGCCCTGGAAGTCGATGTAGTGCAGCCGGTCGCGGTCGATGAACCGGCCGGTCGGCACATCCCTGATCTCGGCGCCGTCCTCCCAGCTGTCCCACAGGCGGCGGACCACCTCCACCGCGTCCGAGGCCTCCTCCAGCAGCCGCCCGACGTGCGCGGTGACCGCCGGGTCGACGAGGTCCAGCGGGGGGAAGACGCGGCGTCCGAAGTGGGCGGCCTCGTCCGGGCGGGCCGACACCCGCGGGCGCCAGCCGGCCCGTCCGCGGCTGACGTGGTCCAGTGAGGCGATGCCGATCGCGACGTGGAACGGCTCGGTGTGGGTGGTGCTCGTCGTCGGCACCAGCCCGACGCGGGAGGTCAGCGGCGCCAGGCTGGAGGCCAGCAGCACCGCGTCGAGCCGGCCGCGCACCTGGTCCAGGCGCTCGTCCTGCCCGTCGAAGCGGGAGGACTGCAGCGCCAGGGAGTCCTCGAAGGTCACCCAGTCGAGCAGGCCGCTTTCGGCCTCCAGCACCAGTTCGGCCCAGTAGCCGGCGGTGAACAGCCGGTCGGGGCGGACGCCCTCGGCCCGCCAGGCGGCCGGATGCCAGCCGGCGCCGTCCAGGGCCACGGCGAGATGCAGCGTCATCGGGTCTCCTTCGTCAGGCCGAGGTGGTCGCGCAGGGTGGGTCCGGTGTAGTCGGCGCGGAAGACGCCCTTCTCCTGCAGCAGCGGGACGACCTTGTCCACCAGGTCGTCCAGGCCGCCCGGGGTCAGGTGGGGCACGAAGATGAAGCCGTCGGCGGCGTCGGTCTGGACGAAGGTGTCGATGGCGTCGGCGACGGTCCGCGGCGTGCCGATGAAGGTCTGCCGCGCGGACACCTCGATGACCAGCTCGCGGATCGACAGGTTCTTCTCCTGCGCGAGAGCCCGCCACTTGGCGGCCAGCTCGCCCCGGTCGCGGCGGAACTGGGCGCGGCCCTTGGACACCTCCTCTCCGAGGTCGGGTTCGAGGTCGGGCAGCGGGCCGTCGGGGTCGTACGCCGACAGGTCCCGGCCCCAGACGGCTTCGACGAAGGCGATCGCGGTCTGCGGGCCGACCTGCGCCCGCCGGATCTCGGCGGCGTACTCGCGCGCCTCCTGGTCGGTGTCACCGAGGACGCACGTCACCGCGGGGAGGATCTTCAGATCCTCCGGCCGCCGCCCGTACGCCGGGAGGCGGCGCTTGACGTCGGCGTAGAAGGCGCGGCCCTCCTCCAGCCGGGAGTGCCTGCTGAAGATCACGTCGGCGTCGGAGGCGGCGAACTCGCGACCCTCCTCTGAGTCGCCGGCCTGGATGATCACCGGGTGGCCCTGCGGGGGGCGGGGCACGTTGAACAGGCCTGTGATGTCGAAGTGGCGGTCCCGGTGCCGGAACGGGGTGACGCCGCCCGGCCGCAGGAACCGTCCGGAGGCCGGGTCGGCGACCACCGCGTCCGGCGCCCAGGAGTCCCACAGCTCGCGCGCCGTCCGCAGGAACTCGGCGGCCCGGGTGTACCGGTCGCCCTCGGCCAGGAAGCCGCCGCGCCGGAAGTTCTCGCCGGTGAAGGCGTCCCAGCTCGTCACGACGTTCCACGCGGCCCGGCCGCCGCTCAGGTGGTCCAGCGACGCCAGCCGCCGCGCCACCTCGTAGGGCTCGTTGAAGGTGGAGTTGACCGTGGCGGCCAGCCCGAGGTGGGTCGTGACCGCCGACAGCGCCGCGAGGACGGTCAGCGACTCGGGCCGTCCCACCACGTCCAGGTCGTGGATGCGGCCCTTCATCTCCCGCAGCCGCAGCCCTTCGGCGAGGAAGAAGAAGTCGAACTTGCCGCGCTCGGCCGTCCGGGCGAGGTGGCGGAAGGAGTCGAAGTCGATCTGGCTGCCGGAGCGGGGGTCGGACCACACGGTGGTGTTGTTGACACCGGGGAAGTGGGCGGCGAGGTGGATCTGCTTGGTCATGGGCCTTCCTGACGAGGAGTCCGGGGCGGGGACGGCGCCCAGGCGCCCGGTGGGGGAGGGCGGTCAGGCGACGACGAGCGCCTCGGCGGTGAACTCGCGGCCGGCGACGATCTCGGAGACGAAGCCGTCCGGCCCGACCGGCCGGTCGCCGATCAGGGTGACGCGGTGCAGGGTGCGCTCGACGTCGAGGTGGTCCAGGTCGGAGGGGGCGAGGTGGGCGGTGGCGCGGTTGTCCCAGAAGGCGACGCTGCCGTGCTCCCACCGGAAGCGGACGGTGTACTCCGGGCGGGTGATCTGCTCGTACAGCAGTTCCAGTACGCGGCGGCTCTCGTGGGAGGACAGGCCGACGATGCGGTCGGTGAAGCCGGGGTTGACGAACAGGGCCCGTTCCCCGGTCTCGGGGTGGACGCGGACCACGGGGTGCACGGAGACCAGCAGGTTGTCGTTGATCCGCTTGAGGAGCCTGCCGTCCTCCGCGGCGGCCTGCTGACCGGCCAGGAAGCGGTGCTCGGCGCGCAGCTCGTCGGCGAGCCGGCGCAGCGGGTCCGACAGGCCCTCGTAGGCGGCGACCAGGTTGGTCCACTGGGTGTCGCCGCCGAAGGCCGGGACGGTCTCGGCCCGCAGGATCGACGCGGCCGGCGGGTTGACGGCGGCGGTGACGTCGGTGTGCCAGCCGGAGTAGTAGGAGTACTGCCGCGTGCGGTACAGCTCGCGGTACTGCTTGCCGTACCGCTCCTCGTACCGGCGCGGGTCGATGGTGAGTATCTGCGGGAACTCCTCCGGCGGCGCGTCCTCGTGCGGGTGGGCGTGGGTGAGGTCGCCGAACTGCCGGGCGAAGGAGATCTGGGCCGCGTGGTCGAGGGTCTGCCCGCGGAAGAACACGACCTTGTGCGCGAGGAGGGCCTGGCGGATCTCCGCCACGGTCGAGGGGTCGAGCGGTCGGGAGATGTCGATCCCCCGGATCTCGGCGCCGATGCGCCCGGCGACGCGGCGGACGTCCAGGGTGGTGGTCGATGGCATGAGCGTGGGCCTCCATGAGCTCTGGTGGCGCGGGCCCGGGGTCGCGGACCGGCGCGGTGAGGTGCGGGGCCGGTACATCGACCTTGTGTCATTTTTCCCTATAAGTCAATAGGGAATACATGAAATATGCCGGCGGTCCCTCTCGGAGGCGGGGCCCGCGTGAGCGGCTCCTCAGGCCTGGGCCAGCGTCAGGAGCCCCGCGCCGACGAGCGCCGCCGCCCACATGCGGTCGACGTTGAACCAGGCGCGGCGCAGCACCGTCAGCCCGGCCACCTCGTACACCACCAGCGCCACCACGCCGGCGACCGTGAACATGGCCAGCGTGTGCAGCGCCGCCACGCCGAGATCGCCGGCCAGCGCGTGCGCCAGATGCCCGGCGTACCCGCCCGTCACGCCGTCCATGCCGTGGACGCCGTGGACGCCGTTGACGCCGTTGACGCCGTTCATGCCAGACATGCCGGGCATGCCGGGCATGCCGCTGTGGGCGTCCTGGCCGGTCTGGACGCGGGTGAACAGCGGGACGAGCATCAGCCCCGCGCCGTGCGCGGAGGACATCAGGAACGACCACGCGGCGAGCTGCGGCAGCGACAGCCGCATGCCCACCCAGCGGAAGTGCCGGTTGGACAGCAGCCGCCACAGGCCGAAGACGACCAGGGCGGCGCCCCCGGCGATCGACAGCGCCGTCGCCGTCACCAGCGAGCCGGTGACGGCGACGGCGAGCGCGACCAGCGCGACCGAGGCGAGGTGGCCGGCCGCGATCGCCGGCAGCGACCACGCGAGCCTGCCCCTGCTGTGCTCTTGCAGGCCGCGGGCCACCGCGAACAGCCATCCCATCGCCGGGTTCAGGCCGTGGAAGGCGCCGAGCAGGAGCGCCGCGGTGATGGTCACGGGTAGCAGTAGGAGTCGGAGGAGGCGTCGCCGCCCTGGAGCCGCACCTGGTGGGGACGAAGGCCGCGGAAGTCGTCGCCGTGCGGGAAGAAGCGCTCGTCGAAGGCGAACGTCCCCGCATCGATCTTGGCCATCCAGGCGCCCACCCCTTCAGGGTAGAACTGGTCGTCCCACGCCCCGTACAGGGAGTTGGTGAGGTAGACGCGCCGGCCGTCCCGGCTCACCTCGACCATCTGCGGGCCGCCCCGCAGAGGGACGTCCGGCGCGGCCGGGTGCGCCTGGGTGCGGGCGATGCCGCCGATGCGCAGGGAGCCGATCTCGACCGGCTTGAAGGGGTCGCTCACGTCGTACTGCTTGATCTCCCCGGTGCCCCAGCAGGAGACGTACAGGCGCCGGTCGTCCACCGACAGGTCGATGTCGGTGATCAGCGGCGGCACGGCGCCGAACGGCTTGAGCAGGTCGGGCAGGTCCTCGGGGTCGGCGGGCTCGGCCGGGATGTCGATCACCTTGCGCGCCTGCCAGCGGCCGTCCTCCTGGAACCACGTCCACACCGACGCCGACAGGTCCTCGACGCTGATCACGACGCCGGCGAACCCGTAGGTCCGCGTCGGGTCGTGCGCGGGGCGCAGTTCGAGCGCCATCTGATACTGGTCGCCGAGGTCCACCTCCTGCACGTGGCGGCGCTTGCGCAGGTCCCAGAAGTGCAGCTTGTGGCCGTACTGGCGGCCGAGGAGCAGCTCGCCCACGACGCCGTTCTCGATCATCGACGGGGTGCCCCACTCGGAGGTGACCAGCACGTCGTGGTTGATGTGCCACCAGAAGTCGTAGGCCAGGTACTGCGGCCCGCGGTCGCGCTCCCACCGGCCGAGCACCTCGAACGACAGGTGGTCCAGGACCGCGATGCCGCCGGGGCCCTCCTGGCCGTCCGCCCCGCCGAGCGCGGAGACGTACAGTCCCTCCGGCCCGCATTTCTATGTATATCCGGTAGGAAATATTGACTTGGTCGGCCCGCCGTCGTAGGTTCGATCTATGGGCCAAGGGCTTTACCTCACACGGCGCTCGCACGTCGACTTCGGCCACCTCGCCAGCGCGCAGTGTCGCTGATCGCGCATCGCGGGCATCCTTCACACCCGCCCACACCGGCGAGGGGCGCGTGCGGCCAAGGTGCCGCCGCGATCCCACCTCGCGCCTCCGCGTGGCCGACGGTGTCCACGCCTTCCACCACCCGTGTCACCTCCGAACGACCGTCCCTTCCGGCATGCCCCGCACGCGGCGCGGCCTCGCGCGAGCATGCCCTTCCTCCATGAGGCCTTCCGTGATCAGACGCAGACACGCCCTTCTCCCCGTTCTCCTCGCCACGACCCTGGCCGCGTGCGGCTCGGCCTCCGGCGCCGCCACGCCGGGCGGCCTGGAGCTCACCGAACTGCGCTACCAGGGCAGCGTCGGGGCCGTCAGCTTCCCCGAGCTGGCCGAGGAGCTCGGCTACCTCGCCCCCATCAAGCTCAAGTGGATCGGCAACACCATCTCCGGCCCGCAGGACATCCAGGCCGCGGCCACCGGCCAGACCGACTTCGGCGGCGCGTTCGACGGCGCCATCGTCAAGCTCGCCGCCGCCAAGGCCCCGATCAAGGCGGTCGTCGGCTACTACGGCAGCGACAAGGACAGCTACGTCGGCTACTACGTCGCCGGCGGCTCGCCCATCAAGGGCCCCCGCGACCTGATCGGCAAGAAGATCGGCGTCAACACCCTCGGCGCCCATCTGGAGGCCGTGGTCAAGGAGTACCTCAAGCGAGGCGGCCTCACCCCGCAGGAGATCGCCAAGGTCGAACTGGTGGTCGTCCCGCCGGTCAACACCGAGCAGGCGCTGCGCCAGGGGCAGATCGACGTGGCCGCGCTGTCGGGCATCCTGCGGGACAAGGCCCTGGAACGCGGCGGCATCCGCCCGCTGTTCAAGGACATCGACCTGTTCGGCCCGTTCACCGCGGGCAGCGTCGTGCTCACCGAGCGGTTCATCCAGCGCAACCCGAACACCACCCGCACGTTCGTCGCCGCCTTCGCCAAGGCCGTGGAGTGGACCCAGACCCACTCCCGCGAGGAGGTGATCGCCGAGTACAAGAAGATCATCGCGGCCCGGGGCAGGAACGAGGACGCCGGCGGCGTCGCGTTCTGGAAGAGCAGCGGCGTCGCCAACAAGGGCGGCGTCATCGACGCCAAGGAGTTCCAGACCTGGATCGACTGGCTGCAACGCGAGGGCGAGATCAAGCCGGGCCAGGTCAAGGCGGCCGACCTCTACACCAACCAGTACAACCCGTTCGCGAGCGGGAGCGCCTCATGAGCCCGGCCGGCCGTTCCGTCGCCGTGACGGACGCCGTGACCGCCCCCGCCACGGAGGACCGCACCCGGACGAAGATCGAGATCCAGGGTGTCGGCAAGACCTTCGAGGTCAGAGGATCGGACCAGCCGTTCACCGCGATCGAGGCCATCGACCTGGACGTGCGCGAGGGCGAGTTCCTCACCCTGGTCGGGCCGAGCGGCTGCGGCAAGTCGACGCTGCTCGACCTGATCGCCGGTCTCACCGCGCCCACCACTGGACAGGTCGTCATCGACGGCCGCGCGGTGACCGGGCCGGGCCTGGACCGCGGCATCGTCTTCCAGCAGTACGCCCTGTTCCCCTGGCGCACGGCCCTCGCCAACGTCGAGTTCGGGCTGGAGGCCAAGGACGTGCCGCGCAGGGAACGGCGCGAACGGGCCCGCCACTACCTCGACCTCGTCGGGCTCGCCGGGTTCGCGCAGCGCTACCCGCACGAGCTGTCGGGCGGCATGCGCCAGCGCGTCGCCATCGCGCGCAGCCTGGCCTTCGACCCCGACGTGCTGCTGATGGACGAGCCGTTCGCCGCCCTGGACGCCCAGACCCGAGAGTCGCTGCAGGAGGAGCTGCTGCACATCTGGGAGAAGACCGGGAAGACCATCGTCTTCATCACCCACGGCATCGACGAGGCGGTGTACCTGGGGCGGCGGGTCGCGGTGATGACCTCCCGGCCCGGCCGGATCAAGAAGATCATCGACGTGGCGTTCGGTTCGCGCGAGGGCGACCTGCGCGCCGACCCGCGGTTCGGCGAGTACCGCCACGAGATCTGGACCCTGCTGCGCGACGAGGTCGCGGCGGCTCAGGAGCAGGAGCGGACCATTGGCTGACACCCTCGCCGCCCCCGGCGCCACCCCGCGGGCGGCGTCCCAGAACCCGGCCCCCGGCGCCACCCCGCGGGTGACACCCAAGATCACGGCCCCCGCCGCGCCGGCGCCTGCGCGGAAGCGGCGGGCCGGCGGCGGGCGGGTGGCGCTGCTGGCCCGGCGGTCGCTGGCGCTGGTGCTGCTCGCCGCGACCTGGGAGCTGCTGCCCCGCACGGGCGTGGTGGACCGGGTCTTCGTGCCCCCCTTGTCGGAGGTCCTGGCCGCCTGGTACGACCTGCTGGCCGGCGGGCAGTTGCTGGAGCACTTCCAGGCGTCGCTGATCCGCTCGGTGTCGGGGTTCGGCCTGGCCATCGTGCTGGCCATCCCGCTGGGGCTGGCCATCGGCTGGTACCGCCCGGTCGCCGACTTCCTCACCCCGGTGCTGGAGCTGTTCCGCAACACCTCGCCGGTGGCCCTGCTGCCGGTGTTCATCCTGATCCTGGGCCTGGGCGAGACCTCCAAGATCACCTTCATCCTGTACGCCTGCGCCTGGCCGATCCTGCTCAACACCATCGGAGGCGTCCGCACCGTGGAACCGCTGCTGATCAAGTCGGCCCGTTCCATGGGGCTCGGCCCGCTGCGCCTGTTCCGCAAGGTCATCCTGCCGGCCGCCGTGCCGGCCGTCTTCACCGGCGTCCGCCTGGCCGGGGCCTACTCCATCCTCGTGCTGCTGTTCGCCGAGATGGTCGGCGCCAAGGCCGGGCTCGGCTACCTCGTCCAGGACGCCCAGTTCAGCTTCCGCATCCCCGACATGTACGCGGGAATCATCACGATCTCGGTGCTCGGCGTGCTGTTCAACCTGCTCCTGCTGACCGTGGAGCGCCGCTTCTCGACCTGGAGGACCTCCGCATGACCGCCCGCACGCTCCACCTCAACGCCTTCCTCATGGGCGTGGGCCACCACGAAGCGGCCTGGCGCCACCCGCGTACCGACCCCGCCCGCCTCACCGACGTCCGCCACTACCAGCGGCTCGCCCGCATCGCCGAGCGCGGCCTGCTGGACTCGGTGTTCCTCGCCGACGGCCTGGCCCTGCAGGGGAACGTCCGGCACAACGCGCTTGGCGGCCTGGAGCCGCTCACCCTGCTGGCGGCCCTGGCGGCGGTGACCGACCACATCGGGCTGATCGCGACGGTGTCCACCACCTACAACGAGCCCTTCCACGTCGCGCGCAAGTTCGCCTCGCTGGACCACATCAGCGGCGGCCGGGCCGGATGGAACATCGTCACCTCCGCGAGCGAGGCCGAGGCCCGCAACTTCGGCATCGAACGGCCCGCGCACGCCGACCGCTACGCCAGGGCCACCGAGTTCCTGGAGGTCGTCACCAAGCTGTGGGACAGCTGGGAGGACGACGCGGTCGTGGGCGACCGGCACAGCGGGACCTACGCCGACACCGGGAAGATCCACGCGCTGGACCACCAGGGCGTCCACTTCCGGGTCGGCGGCCCGCTGAACACCTCCCGCTCGCCGCAGGGCCACCCCCTGCTGGTCCAGGCCGGGTCCTCCGAGGACGGCAAGGAGTTCGCCGCCCGCTTCGCCGAGGCCGTCTTCACCGCCCAGCAGACCCTCGCCGACGGCCAGGAGTTCTACGCCGACCTCAAGGCGCGCGTCGCCGGGCACGGCAGGCGTCCCGAGGACGTGCTCGTCCTTCCCGGCATCTCGCCGATCATCGGCTCCACCGAGCAGGAGGCGCGGCGGCTGGAGCGCGAGCTGGAGGAGCTGATCATCCCCGCCTACGGGCTGGCGCAGCTCGCGCACCTGGTCGGCATCGACCTGCCCGAGGAGGCGCTGGACCGGCCGCTGCCGGAGGTCCCGCTCGAGACCGAGGGGGCGCAGAGCCGCCGCAAGCTCGTCATCGACATCGCCCGGCGCGAGGAGCTGACCGTGCGGCAGCTCCTCGGCCGCCTCGCGGGCGGGCGCGGGCACCGCGTGGTGACCGGCACCCCGGAGCAGATCGCCGACCAGATCCAGACGTGGTTCGAGAACGGCGCGGCCGACGGGTTCAACATCATGCCGCCGATCCTGCCGGACGGCTTGGAGCGCTTCGTCGACCACGTCGTGCCGGAACTGCAGGCCAGAGGGCTGTTCCGCACCGCCTACGACGGCCGCACCCTGCGCGGCAACTACGGCCTGGCACGGCCCGCCTCCCGCCACGCGGCCGGCGACGCCGGCGAGCGCCTCGGCGTGGCGGTGGCGTCATGAGCGTCCCCGTGGCGCTGGTCGGCAACCCCCGCCCCGCGTCCAGGACGCTGACGGCGGCGGTCGCCGCGGCCGAGGCGGTCGGACGGCGGACCGGGCACGACGGCCCCCCGCGCGTCGTGGACCTGTCCGAGCTGGCGCCGCTGCTGCTCACCGGCCCCTCGCCCCAGGTGGAGGCGGCGCTGGAGACGGTGGCCGGGGCCGGGGTGCTGGTGGTGGCCAGCCCCACCTACAAGGCCACCTACACCGGCCTGCTGAAGGTGTTCCTCGACCGCCTCCCCCCGGGCGCCCTGTCCCGGACGGTGGCGCTGCCCCTGCTCGTCATGGGCGACCCCCGGCACGCGCTGGCCGTCGAGCTGCACCTGCGCCCCGTGCTGGCCGAGCTCGGCGCGCAGGTGCCGACGCCCGGTCTGGCCCTGCTGGAGTCGCAGATCCCCGATCTGGAGACGGCGCTCGCCGGGTGGGCCGACCGGGTCGCGCCCCAGGTGGCCGCGACGCCGCGGGAGAGGGCGGAGATATGACGGAGACGGTGCCCGCTCAGCGCCCGCCGTTCCGCCTCCCCAGGCGGGACGACGGCACGCCGCCCACCGGCCCGGTGTCCGCGCGCCCCGATGGCACGGCGCCGGGGTCGGTGGACGAGGAGACGTTCCGGCAGGCGCTCGCCGTGCACGCCGCGGGCGTCGTGGTGATCACCGCGCAGAGCGAGGGCGTGCCGGTCGGGCTGACCGCCACCTCCTTCTCCTCGGTGAGCCTGGACCCGCCGCTGGTGTCCTTCTACGTCGCTCAGGAGTCCACCACCTGGCCGTGGCTGCGCTCGGCCGACCACTTCGCCGTCAACATCCTGACCGGGGACCAGGCGGAGCTGGCGGCGCGGTTCGCCCGCAAGGGCGTCGACCGCTTCGCCGAGCCGACGCGCTGGCGGCCCGGGCCGCTGGGCGCGCCGTTGCTGCAGGACGTCTCGGCGCACCTGGTGTGCCTGCCCTACGACACCTTCACCGTGGGCGACCACGTGCTGGTCGTCGGGCTGGTCGCCGAGGCAGGGGTGTACCACCCCGGCCACCCGCTGCTCTACCACCAGGGCCGCTTCGGCCGCTTCACCACCCACCCCTGACCGCCCGCCGGCCACCATCCAGGTGAGGTCCGGGCCCGCCGCCCGCCTCCCGATGACCAGCCCCCGCCGGTCCGGCTCACGCCCCCGGATCGGCGGGCGGCTCGCCGCCGGCCGTCCCGCCGCCCGTCACAGGCGGGGCGGCCGGTCCGGCGGACGCCCCGCCGGCATGGCCCGCGGTGCGGCGATGGGAACCTCGGACGGCCGGGTCAGGGCGTGGAGCGGCGCCCGCGGAACAAGGAGCGCCACCCGGACCGTGTCCCGGCGGGTGGTTCGTCCGGGGGCTCGGCGGCGGCCGGCGCGTCCGGGGCGGGCTCTGCAGGGCGGCGCTCGCGCCAGTCACCGACGACCTCCTCGACGTCGAAGGGCATCAGGTTCAGGGGCGGGCCGGACAGCGCCTTTCTCGTGCCGTCGAGGATCTTCGCGTTGATGCCGGCGATGATCTCGCGTACCTCGGCCTCCGAGCGGGCCCGCGCGGCGGCGGCCAGGGCGTCCTCGACCTCCCTGCGCAGGGCGAGCGAACCGGGCAGCGGGAACCTGAGGTTCTCCTCCTCCAGCTTGCGCTTGATCCACCACATCTCGTCCTGCGGCTCGCCCTGGCCGGGCAGGGGCTTGCCCGCGCCCGGCAGGTCGTCGAACAGGCCGCGTTCGGAGGCCTCACGGATCTGACGGTCGACCCACGTCTCGAACGGAACTCCCCGCGGCTTGCGCTCCGTCACAGGCTCGCCTCCCCGTCCTCCACCCGGCTCCTTGTCACCATAATCGGCCCGGTGTCCGGGTCGCGCGGTGGGTTCGCGGCCAAGGCGCGACGTGGAGGCGGACCCGAGCGCGGCCTGCGTCAGGCGACCGCGGGCTCGTCGATGAGGGCGACGCGGACGGCGGCCGGGTCCTCGCCGCCCAGGGGGACCGCGAAGACCGCGGCGCGCCCGCGGGCGGCGTACACCACGAAGCGCACGCCCTCCTCGTCCCAGGTCTCCCGCACGTCCGAGCTCAGCCGCGCCGAGGCCGAGCAGTACGCGGGACTGCGGTAGAGCAGGCGCAGGGTGACCTCCAGCGGCACCTCCGCAGGTGAGGGGACGGCGAGCGGCCTGCGCAGCCGCACCAGCAGCCGGCGCAGCGGCATCAGCCAGGCGTGGTCCAGTTCGGGCGACAGCGCCAGCAGCGCGGCGGCCTCGGCGATGCCGAGGCCGGCCAGAGGCGCGTCGACCGGATGCGGGCCGGCCCAGACCGCCGCGACGCTCGCGGCCAGCAGCATGCCTGCGCGTGCGAAACCGCGCAGGTCGACCGGCCTTGCGTGCGCGCCGAGACACCCGCAGGACGACATCGGCGCGGCGCGGCGCGCGTAGGCGAGATAGGCGAGGAACCCGGCCGACAGGGCCGCGGCGGCCGCGCCCTCCGCGGGCACGGCAGGCGGCAGCAGCAGCGCCGCCGCCACCGCCAGTTCCAGCACCCCGGCCAGGCGCAGTGCCGGGACCGCGCGCGCCGCGCCGACCAGGCGTGCCAGGGCGGTGCGCCCGGCCTGCGCCCGCGTCCGGCGGCCGAAGAGCTTCAGCACGGCCGCCCAGACGAGGAGCGGGCCGATCACGTACGGCTGCAGCGCGGCGATCCCGTTCACAGGCGCTCCTAGTGGGGGGAGAAGACGGTGGCTATGTCGACCTGGTTGGTGTCGGGACGCCAGGCGCCCAGCACCTGGACGTGCTGGCCGACACGCAGCAGCGAGAGATCGGCCGACGGCGGGGCGTCGGAGTAGACGGCGACCGACTTGCCCGGCACCTGGTGGCAGACGATCTCCTGCCCGTTGTGGTCCAGGTGCAGCCGCTCGCTGGTGATGTTGCGGACGTGGCCCTTGATGTTGACGATGTTCAGCCACACCGACTCCGCGGCGAGCACGCCGTCGGGCATGCGGACGCCCCGCGCGTACAGGCCGTCGCCGGGACGGGCCTGGTCGAAGGCGACCGGCCCGAGCTTCCACAGGCTCGTTCCGTCGACGACGCGGATGCGGTGGAACACCATGTTCGAGCCCAGCACGAACAGGGTGTTGTCCTTGACGGAGCGGATGCGGCCCTCGGCGAAGTTCGGGTCGGGCGCGCCGGGCACGATGTCGGGCGCGGCGGCGCCGAAGGCGGCCTCCGGGCCGAGCGAGCCCATCGCGGTCGCGGCGAGCACTCCGGCGCCGCCGCCGAGCACGGCGGACTTGAGCAGTTGCCTTCTGCTGGTCATCGGCGGACTCCTAGGGAACCGAGATCTCGGCCGGCCGCAGGCCCGCCGACAGGCTGGCGATCTTGCTGAAGGCGGCGGGGGTGAGGTCGAGCAGCCGGTTGCTGGCGCAGGTCGCGCCGCAGCAGCTGCGCTCGCCGCAGAACAGGTCCGTCTGCGGGCCGCAGTCGGCGATCGAGGTGACGACGCTGGTGCCGGTGCACAGCGCCGTCGTCCGGTGCGTGAAGCCGCAGGTCCGGCGGGACAGGCTGACGCCGCAGCTGTCCGGCCGGGTGATCGACAGGCAGGCGTCGGAGGTGTTGGGCCAGGCGTGTTGCATGCTGCCGGAGTTGCAGGTGCCACAGGCGCCGTGCCCGGCGCTGCTGCACGGCCCCCAGGCCGAGCCGCAGCAGAACCAGGACACCTCGCCCTGGACGGGGCCGAGCAGGTCACGGGGTGGGTCGGCGGACTGGCTGCGCGCCATGCGCGTCCTCCTAGGGGTTGGGATGCGGATCCCCCGTGTCAGGCGGTACGACTGGGTGGAAACTTCCTGACAAATCCCATGAATAACAGGTAATAAATCTCCGTCAACGACCAACTTTCGATCACCTGAAAGCTATGGAACCGCACGCGGCGTCGCGGCCCGCCGGAGATGTGCGCCTTCCCACCCCGCGTGGTGCGTCCTTACCCTCCGGCACCCGTCATTCCGGCCAGGTCCAGAGAGGTACCTCGCGCAGCGGATGGAGCGCGTCGTCGGTCTCCGCGTGGGAGTTCTGGAGGGCGACGCGGGATCCGAACTCGACGTGCGAGCGGAGGGCCTCACGGAAGGGGGCGTCGGCGGGCAGGCCGGCGGTGTCCGCGGCGGCCATGTACAGCTCGACGAAGCGGCTGCGCTGCTCTTCGGTGATCTTGAGGCCGCGGTGGACGGCGATGATGTGCGGGAATCCGCCCATGTTCGCGGTGAAGTCGTCCGGTCCGCCGAAGGTCTCGGCGGTGAAGGCGGTGAGGTGGGTGACGTGCTCGGGCCGTCCTTGGCCGAACAGGGGGTGGAGCAGGGGATCGGCCAGGACGCTGGTGTAGAAGACGTCGATGAAGCGTCGCAGCCCTTGCCAGCCGCCGGCGTGCTCGAAGAGGGAGATCATGATTACAGCATTACGTGCTTTCTTGTAGGTGTCCATGCCGGCGGCGACGCCTTCGGGACCGGGCGGGGGCGAGGGGCCAGGCCCCCGTCCGGTGGCCGGCGCAGGGGTGGAAGTGATCATGGGCGGAACGCCCGTGCCCCCTGGCGGCCGGCCGCCAGGGGGCACGTGGCGTCAGCCCAGGCGGGACTCGATGACCTCGATGATGCGCGGGCGCAGTTCGGCGGCGCGGATGACGGCGTCGACCGAGCCGACCTCGACCGCGCGCCGGATGTCGTGCACGCGGTCGAACTCCGCGGCCACCTCGCCCAGCTTCTCCGTCCGGACCGACGAGCGCAGCTCGTCGAGCTCCGCCGTCAGCGCGGCGCGGTCGGCGCCGGAGGCGGCCGCGGCGCGGGCCTCCAGATCGCGCACGCGCGGATCGGCCGCGGCGCGGGCGTTGACCTCGCCGGCGAACACCACCGCGGCGGCGGGGGCGCCGCCGAGCACCGAGGCGTACGAGCCCTCCAGCGCGAGCACCGTCATGTTCGGGTTCAGGGCCTTGGAGAACACCACGAACGCGCCGCCGTGGTATCGCGAGATGACGCAGAACACGATGGGCCCGCGGAAGTTCACGATCGCGCGGCCGATCTCCGCGCCGTACTCCAGCTGCAGCTTGCGCATCGACTCCGGCGAGCCGTCGAAGCCCGACAGGTTCGCCAGCACCACGAGCGGGCGGTTGCCGCTGGCCGCGTTGATCGCCCGCGCGGCCTTCTTCGACGAGCGCGGGAACAGCGTGCCGGCGGTGTAGGCGTCCGGGCCGTTGGTGGGCGGGAAGCCCCGCCGCTGCACCGACCGCGACTCGATGCCGAGCAGGCACACCGGGATGCCGCCGAGATGCACGTCCTGCACCACCGCGGTCTCCGCGTCGGCCATGCCCGCCCAGCGCTCCAGCACCGGGTGGTCCTGGTCGGACAGGGCCCGCATCACCGTCCGGATGTCGAACGGCTTCTTGCGGTCGGGGTTGACCTCGGCGGAGAAGATCTCGCCGACGGTGGTGAAGTCGCTGCCCGCCACGGCGTGCGGGAAGTCGGAGACGTCACGGTCGACGGGGTCGGTGGTCGTCGCCCGCCGCGGCCCCCGCTCGCCGGGCGCGACGTAGGTGTGGTCGTAGTGCGACATCAGCACCCCGCGCGCCCCGGCGAGGTCGGGCGCCCAGTACTGCGCCTGCCCGTTCGGGCCCATCACCCGGTCGTAACCGCCGATGCCGAAGTTGTCCTCGGCCGACACCCCGCCGGAGAAGTCCAGCGCCTGCTTGCCGGTGAGCACCATCGCCGAGTCCGGCGTCATCACCAGGATGCCCTTGGTGTGCATGAGCATCGTCGCCTCGGCGTTCCAGTACGGCTGCGCGCCGACGTTGATGCCCGTGACCACGATGTTGATCTCGCCGCCGTCCTGGGTGAACTCGACGATGCGCTTGAGCGCCGCGGCCACCCAGTCCATGTTCTCCGTGCCCGAGGTCATGGAGATGCGGGCCCCCGACGACAGCGCGTACCACTCCAGCGGCACCCGCATGCGCTCGGCGAGGTCCAGCGCGGCGATCACCCTGCGGCACTCGGGCTCCGACAGCGCGCCGAGCGACTTGGTCGGGTCGCCGAGCAGCACGACCCTGGTGACGCCCTGCGGGTGCCGCGGGGTCGGCGTGGTCACCACGCCCGCGACGATCGCCGCGGTGTTGCGCCCCTTCGGCCGCTCGACCGGCACCAGCGCGTGGTCCTCGTCCAGGTCGTGCTCGACGAAGTCGCCGAGCAGGCCGGTCAGCTCGTACGGGTACACCGTGTTGCGGCTGCTGGCGACCAGCACCTTCTGCCGGTAGTCGTCGATCGGCTCGACCGGCTCGTCCGACGGCTCGCCGATGGTCAGCTCGGCGCCGCCGACGGCGTCGAAGGAGATCCGCACGGCGATCTTCGTCAGCTCGCCCGTCTCGCGGTCGCGCTGCCGGCCGATGATCAGGATCTCCTCCAGCCCGGCGCCGGCGGTCGTCGGCAGCACGCGTCCGGCGAGCATCTCCAGCTCGGCGCGGGTGAGGTCGCTCGGCGGCCAGACGTAGACCACGATGCGGTTGGTGGTGAAGCGCTTCTTGGACGGGCGCCGCGCCTGCGCGCGGCGGATGGAGTCCAGACAGGTGGCGATGGTGTCCTCGGCCGTCGGCAGCGCGAGCAGCCTGCCCTCGTGCTCGCGCAGCTCGGTCAGGTCGCGCACCTGCGCGAAGGCCACGAGCCGGTCGTCCGCGGGGTTCTCCCGCGCCACGCAGCGGAACAGGTAGACCTCCTCGTCCGACGACGGCAGCCGCGTGAGGTCGAACCCGCTCAGCCGCTCGAGCTGCATCCGCTGGGCGATGTAGGGGTGCAGGCCGCGGATCAGCCGCTCCTCGGTCATCCCCGCGGCCGACGGGCGGAAGGTGAAGTGGTGGTGCATCACCGCGCCGCCGCTGCCTGCGACGGTGGCGGTGATCCTGCGGACCTGCCCCGGCAGCGGGTGCGCGCTGATCACCTCGTGCAGCGCGGCGGCCATCGCCTCGGAGTCCTCCGGCTGCATCTCCCAGGCCAGGTAGATGTCGGCGTCGACGGCGTCCTCGCCGCTCGCCAGCTCGGCGAGCCCGCGCAGCGCGTCGCCCAGCGCCTGGAACCTCACCCCGGAGGAGACCAGGCACGAGCCCGCGCGCTCGGCGACCACGAACGTGCACCCCGCGACCTCGCTGGTGCGGACGGCGGTCAGCCCCTTGTTGCCGTAGTACCGCCGGGTCAGCACCTCCAGCATGACCGCGTTGTCCAGGTCGTCGCGGACCAGTCGCCGGCCGAGCAGCCGCACCAGCGGCTCGGTGCTGCGCACCATCTCGGCGACGCGCTCGGCGCGGTCGGGCGCGTCCGGGTGCTCGTCCAGGTGACGCAGGTGCCTGCGGACGCCGGCGTAGACGCGGGCGCGGTTGCGGCGCAGCAGCGGCTGGCCGAACCAGGCGAACACCACGCCGCGCGCCAGATCGCTGACCACGGGGAAGCGGACCTGCGTCGCGGCCACCAGCCGCTCCAGCGCCAGACCGGCGGGCTCGCGCAGCGTCTCGTCCGGCGGCGGCTCGCGCAACCAGGCGCGCAGCAACGCCGTCACCGCCGCGACGTCGGCGGAGGCGCGCTGCTGGGCGAGGAAGATGCGGAACACCGCGGACTCGAGTTCGGGGGAGCGGTCGAGCCCGCTGACGCCGTAGTGCCCGAGGGCCTTGGCGAGCTTGGCCTGGAAGGCCTCCGGCAGCCCGGCGCGCTCGACGTCCAGGCTCTGCAGGTAGGTGTGGAAGTACTCGCGGGCGCTGTGCACGTGGCCCTCGCCGCCGACGTCCTCGCCCGCCGGCCGGTTGCGGCTCAGCTCGGCCAGGTCGGCGAACACCCCGAGCAGTTCGAACTCCCCGGCCAGCGGCCGGTGGTCGTCATCGATGGCCGCCCGGCGCGCGGCGAGGTACTCCTCCAGCACCCGGTCCTCGTCGTGCGGGTCGACGTCGAAGCCGAGCAGCAGGCTGCGCAGGTCCTCAAGGCCCCGCCCGGCGCGTGAGCGCGCCGGGATCTCCCCGGAAGCGGCGGGCAGGTCCAGCTCGACGGACCCGGCGGCCGAGCCGGCCTCGGCCACGGCGCCGCCGTCGGCGAGCGGCTCCAGCCGCAGCAGTGGCGCCCCGGTCTCCACCTGGCTGCCCACCGAGACGGCGCATTCCTTCAGCCGTGCCCTGAACGGCGCCCGCAGCACCGTCTCCATCTTCATGCTCTCCAGCACCAGCACCGGCGCGCCCGCCTCGACCTCGGCGCCGACCGCGAGCGGCGTGGCCACCACCAGAGCGGGCGCGGGCGAGCGGACGACGCCGCCCTCGTCCCGGCTGACGCGGTGTGCCACCCCGTCCACCTCCACCAGGTGGATCGGCCCGTGCGTGCCGGTGAGCAGGCGGTAGCGGGCGCCGTTGACGATGATCTGCGCGGTGTGCCGGTCGAAGCGGTCGAGCTCGACGTCGGCGGTGCGCACGTCCTCACCGGCCTCCACGCCGACGCGGAAGCGATGAGGGCCGACCCGCGCGACGCGCACGCGGTAGCCGGCGCCGCGCAGCTTGAGGTCCAGTGGCCGTCCGCTCATGTACTGCACCTGCGGGCGTCCGCCGAAGGCCGTCGACAGCAGCCGTTGCCGCTCGGCGCGCTCCTCCTCCTCGTAGGCCTCGATGGCGGCGGCGGCCAGAGCGACGGCGGAGTGCCGGTGCGAGACCAGCCCGCCCTCGGCGCGGACGCGGTCGATCCAGCCGGTGTCCGCGGTGGCCTCGATCACCTCGGGCCGGTCGAGCAGGTCGAGCACGAAGCTCTTGTTCGTCGCGCCCCCCTCGATGATCACCGTGGTCTGCGCCATCGCCCGGCGCAACCGGCCGAGCGCCTCGTCGCGGTCGCGGCCGTAGGCGATGATCTTGGCGATCATCGAGTCGAAGTCGGCCGGGATGGTGTCGCCCTCGCTCACCCCGGTGTCCACGCGGATGCCCGGCCCGGCGGGCAGGTCCAGCCGCGCGATGCGGCCGGGGGAGGGCGCGAAGTCGCGGTCGGGGTCCTCGGCGTTCAGCCGGGCCTCGACGGCGTGCCCGCGCTCCGCCGGCGGCGCGCCTTCGAGCCGGCCGCCCGCCGCCACGTGGAGCTGTGCCTTGACCAGGTCGAACCCGGTGGTGGACTCGGTGATCGGATGCTCGACCTGCAGGCGGGTGTTCACCTCCAGGAAGGCGAAGCGCCGGTCGCCGGGGTGGTAGAGGAACTCGACGGTCGCCGCGCCCCGGTAGCCGACCGCGAGGGCCAGCCGCTCGGCCGACGCCTTGAGCTCGGCGGCCTGCTCGGGGGCGAGCACCGGCGACGCGGACTCTTCGATGATCTTCTGGTTGCGGCGCTGCACCGAGCAGTCGCGGACGCCGAGCGCCCACGCGGTGCCCTCGCCGTCGGCGATCACCTGCACCTCGACGTGCCGGGCGCCGGTCACCAGGCGCTCCAGGAACACCACGCCGCTGCCGAACGCCCGCGCGGCCTCCTGGCTGGTGCGCTCGTAGGCGTCGGCGAGCTCGGCCTCGTTCGCGATCACGCGGATGCCCCGCCCGCCGCCGCCCGCCGTGGCCTTCAGCATCAGCGGGTAGCCGATCTCGGCCGCCGCCGCCAGGGCGGCGTCCAGGGTCTCGACCGCGCCGCGGCTCCACGGGGCGACAGGCACGCCGACCTCCTCGGCGATCAGCTTCGCGCCGATCTTGTCGCCGAGCCTGCGCATCGCCTCCGGGCCCGGCCCGACGAAGGTGACCCCGATCTGCTCGCACAGCTCCGCGAACGCGGGGTCCTCCGCGACGAAGCCCCAGCCGACCCACGCGGCGTCGGCTCCGGTCTTCACCAGGGCGCGCTCCAGCGCCTTCAGGTCGAGGTACGGGCGCGCTGACGCGGGGCCCAGATCGTAGGCGACGTCGGCCTCGCGCACGAACGTGGCGTCGCGGTCGACGTCGGTGTGCAGCGCGACGGTCTCGATCGGTGCACCGGTCTCCGCGGCGATCTCCCGTACGGCGTGGATGAGGCGCATGGCGGCCTCACCACGGTTGACGATGGCGACACGTCTGAACACCCGACCGAGCCCTCCTGTAGACAACGATGTGCGCGCCGTCACGACGGCGGCCCCCCTGTAGTCTTCACCCTTCCCCCTGGCGGCCCGCGGCGCCATGTCGCTGACGACGAAGGCTGTGCCGCTCCAGTTGTGGGAGACGACCAAAAAGCCCCTGCCGCCCGCGCTCGGCCGAACCACGGGAGAACGGAGCGACGGCCGCCTCCCGCCAGGTCGTGCCGCCCGGAGGCGACGAGGCCCCGGCGGGGACGTCCAGGACACTGTAAGCCGTGATCTTCGAGTCCGGGTCATGGCGGGCCCGAGCGCGGTCATGGCGGGCCCGTTCCGCACCAGCCGCCGGTGAGGCCGCCGATAGGGTGTGCGGCATGGTTCGCCGGAGGGTCGTCGCCTGCGCCGCCGCCGCGGTGACGGTGGCGGCGGGGCTGGCGGTGCGGGGCGTGTTCGCGGGCGACGCGGCCAAGTACGCCGGAGACATGCTGTACACGGTGCTGCTCTACACCCTCGTGCTCGCGGCGGCCCCGCGGCCGCGCCCGCTCACGGTGGCCGCCGTGGCGCTCGGGGTGAGCTGGCTGGTGGAGTTCGCCCAGCTCACAGGCGTCCCCGCCGAGCTGGCCGCCCACAGCGCCGTCGCCCGTCTGGTGCTCGGCACGACCTTCAACCCTCCCGACCTGGCCTGGTACGCCGTGGCCGCCCTGCTGTGCTGCCTGGCCCACGGCGCCGCCATGGGCGCGCGGCGCCGGCGGCGGGCGCGGGCGGCGATCGTCAGGCCGGCCGATCCGGCGTGACGGCACGCTTGACGAAGACGACGCCGTCGATCCGGCCGAGCCGGGCGGGGTCCAGCGGGAAATAAGCGAAATCGTGAGAGACACGGGGGACGGGGTCGGCGATGGCATCGGCCAGGCGGCGGGCGTCGACGAGACAGTGGTCCCACGGGAGCTCCGACAGCATCCCCTCGACGGTGTCCGGGGGCGGGGCGTCGTCACCGACCGTGCCGAGGGCCGAGGCCAGGAAGGCGTACCGGTCGCCCAGGCGCGTCGCGGTGATCGCCCCGGCGCCCCACCACTCCAGCGGCCGGTCGCCGAAGGTCATGACGCTGCCGTCGCGCTGCAGGTGGAGGTTGTGGGCGAAGACCAGCGCCGGTCCCTGCTCGGCGACGGCGCGCAGGTTGTCGGCCATCATCGCGTCCCGCAGGGCCGACAGCCGCGATATCCGCGCCGGGGAGGTGTCGGCCATCCAGTGGTGGTAGCGGAGCAGGCCGACGGCGGTGCGCCCGTACAGCTCCGCCCGTTCCCTGTCCTTCGGGCTCAGCCGCGGCGCCTGCGTGTCCAGCAGGGTCACCAGGTCGTCGGCGAGCAGCCGCAGCCGCTGCGCGTCGGCGGACCGGCCGATCGACCGGGACGGGTCCATGACCGTGGCCTCGTCGGTC
Source organism: Sphaerisporangium rhizosphaerae (assembly GCF_042665155.1). Lineage (NCBI taxonomy): Bacteria > Bacillati > Actinomycetota > Actinomycetes > Streptosporangiales > Streptosporangiaceae > Sphaerisporangium > Sphaerisporangium rhizosphaerae. The sequence goes on from NZ_JBHTCG010000018.1 coordinate 146,137, forward strand.
CACGGCTCGTCCGGGCCGAGCAGCGCGTCGAGGGTCTCCCTGGTGCAGGGGAGCGGGCCCTCCAGGAGGGCGTGGAGGGCGGTGAGGGCCTCGCGCGGGCTGGCCGCCCAGTACTCAAGGGGGCCGTCGATCCCGAAGAACCGCAGCTTCTCGTCATGCTCCTCGTTGTAGGCCCGCATCCAGCGCACGAGTTCGCGGTTGGCGGGGGAGGCGCCGAAGTCGTGGCTGAAGCCGCGTTCCATGACCTCGTCGAGCGCGCCCGCGCCCGTCGCGAGGTGGTCGTCCACCACCAGGCCTTTGAGGCAGTCGCTCTCGATGGCGAACGACCGGTAGCCCTCGTGCTCGACCAGGTGCCGGAAGATCTCGTTGCGCGACCGGCCGAGCTCTTCCACGAAGTGCCTCGCCTCGCCCAGGCCGAGCAGCAGCGGCTCGGCCGGGAGCGACCGCAGGAACGCCGAGACGGCCGCGCCGTCGAGCGGCCGGGCCGTGTCCATGATGTCCATTCCTTCAACGGTATCGTTGAACCCTCAGTGTAAACTTTCCCGTCGAAAGCCCTGTACTGTCGCGACGGACCTTCAAACGGTGATGCACCCATGAGGCCGGTGGACCTGGCACGCGAGCACGGCCTGTCCACCCAGGCGGTCAGGAACTACGAGCAGGCCGGCATCCTGCCCGCCGCCGGGCGCACCGTCCACGGCCACCGCGCCTACACGGCGCTGCACGCCCACGCCCTGCGCGCGTTCCTCGCCCTGGTGCCGGGGCACGGCCACCAGGCGGCCACCGCGATCATGCAGGCGGTCGGCCGGGGCGCCACCGAGGAGGCGCTGCGGCTGGTCGACGAGGGCCACCGCCTGCTCCTGGACGACCGCCGCACCCTGCAGGCCGTCGAGGCCGCGCTCGGCGACCTGGCGCCCGTGCCGCAGGAGCGCGGCGACACCTTCATCGGCCCCTTGGCCCGCAGGCTCGGCGTCCGGCCCGCCACGCTGCGCAAATGGGAGCAAGCCGGGCTGGTGCGGCCGCGCCGCGACCCGCGCACGGGCTACCGCGTCTACAGTGCGGCCGACGTGCGGGACGCGCGGCTGGCCCACCAGCTCAGGCGGGGCGGCCACCTGCTGGAGCAGATCGCCCCGCTGATCGGCCAGGTGCGTGCGGCGGGAGGGGTCGCCCCGCTGGAGTCGGCGCTGCGCGACTGGCGTGCCCGCCTGTCCGCCCGGGGCCGGGCCATGCTCAGGGGCGCCGCCGCCCTGGACGCCTACCTCAGCGCCCGCGAGCAGGCGAGTGGCGGCCCGCCGCCGCCCTAGCCGCCGTCGGGCGGCCCTGGGTCGCATGGAACGTTCGCCGTGCACAGCATGATCTCTACGGTCGGAAGGTCCGCGACGCCGGTCAGGGGCGGGCGCCGCGGAAGCCCAGGGCGCCGGTGTAGGTGTGGGTGGGGTCGGTGATCTTGTAGGTGAGGGTGAAGGTGGTCACTCGGTCGGCGGTGAGGGTGGTGGCGTGCAGGGTCCAGGTGCGGGGGCCGACTGAGGCGCGGAAGATTCCGTTTCGGGTGGGGGAGAGGGTGAGGGAAGGGGTGTACGCGAAGCCGGTGAGGCGTAGGGCGCAGGACCGCTCGGGGCAGGTCGCTTCGAGTGCGATCGGATGGTCGCCGCGGTGGCGGGCGGCCGTGTTCTCGAGGTCCTGCTGGAGGGGGTAGGTCTGCGCCGGAGCTTCCCGGCGGAAGGCGGCCCTGGTCTCGTCGTTGTCGAGTACCAGGGTGTAGCGCCCGGCGAACTGGGCGGCCGTCGCCGGGACGGTCGCGGAGCCGGTCGGCTTCGGGGTGATGACGGGGAGCGGCCGGTGCACGTCCTTCGCCGAGGGGAACACGGCGGGGGCCTGGTCGCCGCACACCGTCTGGAAGTCGGCGCCCGGCGCGTACCGTTTCCACTCCTCCCGGGTCATGGCCCGCCCCGCGGTCGCGCAGACCGCGGCGAGCGGGTCGGGCGGTTCCCCGACCCGCCACAGGTCGAGCGTCCCGGTGTCCTCGGCGGCGGCCAGCGTCCCCCGTCCGGGCAGGAACGTCAGCCCCGCCGCGTATTCGAACGGCCCGGTGAGCGGCGCACCGAGCTGCCGGCGGGTGGCGACGTCCCACAGCCGGACCGTCCCGTCCCGCCCGCCGGAGGCGAGGGTGCGGCCATCCTCGCTGAAGGCGACGGCCACCACTTCGGCGGTGTGCCCGGTCCATGGCTCGCCGACGGGCCTGCGGGTCCTGGTGTCCCACAGCCGCAGGACGCCGTCCGAATCGGCCGTGGCCACCAGCCGGCCATCGCGGCTGAACGCGATGGCGCGGATGGTGCCGGCGTGCCCGCCCATCGGCTCGCCCAAGGGACGCCCGTCGGCGAGGTCCCACAGCCGTAAGGACTGCCCGTCCTGGACCGAGGCGAGCACGCGCAGGTCGGGGCTGAGCGTCAGATGGCCGAACGCCGGCAGGTTCTCGCTCGGCGGGACCTTCGGAGTGAGCGTCCGCAGTACGCGTCCGCCGGGCATCTCCCACCAGCGCACCGTGAACCCCGCCCCGCCCGACGCGGTCACCAGCGACCGCCCGTCGGCGGAGTAGGCGAGCGAGTGCACCGGCCCGGCGTCGCCGAGGACGCCGCGCGCCTCTCCGCTCGCCACGTCCCAGAGCTGCACCCTGCCGTCACCTCCAGCGGCCAGACTGCGGCCGTCGGGGCTGAAGACCAGTTCACCCGGCCAGGCGCCATGCCCGCCGAGGGCGACGGTCCGCCCGGTGACCAGATCCCAGAGCAGCACGCCCTCGTTCCCGTCGCGGCCCGCTGCGGTCGCCAGCCGTCTCCCGCTCCGGTCGACGGCGACCGGGGTGTTCCGGTCGCCGACGAAGGTCAGCAGCGGATCACGCACATCCCACAGCCGGACGTGACCGCCCGCGGCGCCGACCAGCGTCGTTCCGTCCGGACTGAACGCGACCGCGGCGACCGGCCCGTCATGACCGTCCACCTCGAACAGGGCGCGGCCGCTCACGGTCCACAACTTCACCGCTCCGCCCGCACAGCCGACGGCGATCACGTAGTCCGCCCGGAACGCCGCGACCCGCGCCGCACCGCCCGCCGCGCAGCCCCGCCGGTCGCCCAGCGCCTCGCCGCCGGCCACGTCCCACAGCCGCAGCCGCTCCGTACCGGTCGTGGTGAGCAGGAGCTTCCCGTCGCGACTGAAGGCCAGCGGCCGTACCGCACCGGTGAGAACGGGGCCGAACTGGTGGTCGAGGTAGGTATCCCAGATCCGGACGCCTCCCTCCGAGTCGGAGGTGGCCATCATCCGCCCGTCGGGGCCGAAGACCGCGCCGCTCGCCTCGACCTCCAGCGGATCGCCGAGCGGCCGCCGCAGGCCACGGTCCCACAACTGCGTCCCGGTGAAGAACCTCGCCCCATCCGGGCCGAGCACGATCGGCCCGGTGCCAGGAACGGTGATCGGGGCGGCCCGCCGCCCTCTCTCGAGGTCCCAGACCTGAACGGTGCGGTCCTCACCCGCGCTGACCACGGTACGGCCGTCCGCGCCGAACGCCACCGCCGTCACGGGGCCGGCGTGCAGGGCGAGCGGCCGGCCGATCGGGCGATGCGTGGACAGGTCCCACAGCCTGATCAGGCTGTCTCTGCTCGCGGTCGCCAGCATCCGGCCGTCCCGGCTGACGGCGACCGCCTCGATGGATCCGAGGGGCACCGTCAGCGTGCCGCGGTGGCGGCCCGCCAGGACGGCGCGCAGACCGTAGCGGGCCTCGTCGGTGGGGGAGACCCGCCAGGCCGCGGCCGCCAGCAGCGCGGCGACGACCGGATCCTCCTCCCGCGCACTGCTCGCCGCCAGCCTGCGGGACAGCTCACCGGTGAGCTCGGCCCTCGACCTGCCGCTCACCACCGCCGCCCCGACGATGGCGACCAGCGCCATCACCACCAGCGCCGCGATCGACGACAGGACGACGCGCCGCCGGCGGTCGGCGGCGGCCGAGGCCTCCAGGAAGTCCCGCTGCTGCGCTTCCAGCACGGGAAACCGCCCGGGGTCGGCCGCCCACCGCCGCTCCGCCGACCTGACCGTCTCCAGCCGCCGCCCGGTGTACAGGAAACCCGAGCCGGATGACGTCGTGCTCCGCGCCCACCGGGCCGCGTCGTCGACCAGCCGCCCGTACAGCTTCCACTCCTCGCTGTCGGCCTCGAACCAGCGCCGCAGCCGGGACCACGCCTTCAGCAGCACGTGGTGAGCGGGCTCCACCGCGCCGTCGCCGATCACGAGCAGCCGCTTCTCCTCGAACCGCCGCAGAGTCGGCAGCGCCGACGCGGGCAGGCTCTCCAGGGCCACCCTGCGGCTGACCGGCTGCCCGTCCCCGCCCACGAACATCATCTGGCGCAGCGCCTGCGTGGCGACGTCCCGCTCTTCGGGCTCCAGCTCCCCGAAGACCTCCTCGGCGCTGTTCTCGACCGCCCGCCGCACGCCCCCCGACAGCTCGTACCCCCGGCAGGTCAGCCAGCCCTCCTCCCGCTTCTCCCAGGTGAGCAGCATGGCCTGGGCCACCAGCGGCAGCGTCCCCGCGCCGAAGCCGGCCAGCTCTCGCGAACGCAGCTCGTCCAGCACCATCGGCACGAGCCCGTCCTCGACCCGCAGCCCGGCGGCCGTCGCCTGGCCCACGATCGCCCGCCGCAGATCCGCCTCCTCCATCGGGCCGAGCACGAACTGGTTCTCCTGCTGGACCCGCCGGAGCACGGCGTACTGGGCGCAGTGGTCGAGCTGATCGCCGCGCATCCCGAGCACCACCAGCGCCGGCGGGACCCCGCCATCCGGCAGCGGCACGGCGGCGGCGTGCAGCGCCGCGACGAACGCCTCCGCCTCGCCCGGCCCGTCCGTGCCGAACAGATGCTCGAACTGGTCCACCACCAGGACGAGCCGCCGATCCTCGCCCACCAGGTGGCCCGCCGGGCTCCGCCGCGCCTCGGCCAGCACGGCCTCCGCGACGAGGAACCCGGCGCCGCCCGGTTCGGCGGTGAGCTGCTCCAGCAGCGCACGCTGATTGGACTTCTCGGCCAGCGCCGCCAGCTCCACCGCGAGCCCGCGCAGCGGCGAACCGTACTGCTCGGGGGTCAGCACGATCCGCGGCCAGCGCGCCGCCGCCACGGGCGTTCCCGCCGCCAGCGCCGGTAACAGCCCGGCGCGCAGCAGCGAGGACTTCCCGACCCCCGACGCGCCCGTCACCATCACCATGCCCAGCGCGCCGGGCTCGACGGCCCTGGCCACGATGCCGAGCAGCTCCGCCGTGGCCTGGGCCCGCCCGTGGAACAGCCCGGCATCGCCCTGCTGGAACGCCGCCAGCCCCCGGTACGGGCGTTCGCCCCGCCACGGCGGGTACGGAGACGGCGGCCGCTCGCTCGGTGCTCGCCGCGGCCCCGCCTCGACCGCCAGCTGCACCTGGTACCCCTGGAGCTCCAGCCGGTGCAACCGGTCCAGGAGCTGCTCGTGCCGCGCGGTGTCCCGGTCGTCGCTGTCCTGGACGGCCCGCAGGATCTCCCACAGCAGGAACCGGAACTCGTCGAACTCCTCGCTCAGCGAGGTCAGGCCCTCGATCAGCTCCCAGCGCAGGTCCTCCTGCTCCGCCAGCACCTCGCGGAGCAGCTCGTCGACACCGCCCACCTCTTTCAGCAGTCGCGCGATGTCGGCGCGCAACGCGGCGGCCCGCTCACCGCCCTCGGCCAGCGTCGCCACGATCCGCTGCTGCACCGCATCGAGCGTCTGCTCGCGGGAGGCGCCGGGCCGGATGCGTTCGACGGCCCCCTTCACCACGTCGGTCAGCACGTTGCCGCCGACCGCGGCCAGCACCTCCCAGCCCACCTGTGGACCGAGCAGCGTGGCGAACGAGCCGGCCGCCAGCACCCCCATGATCGTGACCGGCGTCGCCCGGCGCACCCCGGCCCCGGTCGCCCGCGCCCAACGCCGCAGCCTGCTGCGCATGCCGGCCCCCATGCGCCGCTTCCGCTCCGCCAGTCCGCTGTCGCCCGTGGGTGCGTCGTCGGCCGACCGGGACCGGCCGCTCGGCGCGCCGACTGCCCGGCCATCGCCGTCGGCCTGCTCGTCATCGCCGTTCCACTGTTCGTCGCGGTTCGGCTCCGCGGGCTCCGGCTCTGTCTCCTCGCTCACCGGGTCAGCTCAGCGGCTCGTCCTGGCGCGCCGCCACATGCGGCCCCGGAGTGAAGCCGGGCGGCACGGTCGCCGGTAGGCGCGCGTACCCCTGCTCGACCCACGGGCATTCGATCATGGAGCTGAACTGGTTCTCGTCCAGGCACAGTACGGTGCCGGTGGACGCCGTGACCGTGCAGGTCACCGTGCGGGTCGCCTCGGACCACGACCCGTTGCGGCAGAGGCTGAGCCGGATGGACTCGTTCTCACCCACCAGAACGGGATGCTGCTTGCGCACCTTGGCGGTGAGGTGGACGACCATGCCGCGGGGGGCCACGAACCTGCAGGACACCGTGTTCTGCGGCATCGTCCCGCCGCGCTTGCGGATGTCGGGGCAGAACTTCTGGCCCGGGATGTCGGAGCCGATCCCGGAACTCCACGCGGTCGGCATGAGCACCACCAACGGCACGCCCGTGGGCGAGGCTTTCGATGGTGAGGGGGCGGCGGCGCCGTCGTTCCCCGCCTTCGCACCGCAGGCGGTGACGGCGAGGAGGCATCCCACGGCGACGGCCACCTGGCCGATCACGACGTCCCCGCCCTGCGATAGGCGAGGCACTCGCGGGCCGGCTTCTGCTCCGCCGGATCGCCGGAGGCCACGCAGACCATGGCGGGCTTGGACCCGCCGAAGACGACGCAGGTGATCGCGTCGGCGTGCCCCATGCCGCTGTTGCAGCCCTCATAGGTCACATAGTGGAAATCCCACGAACGGCCGGACCGTGGATAGGGGTCGGCCGCCTTCTCGAACTGGGCGCGCAGGTAATAGATCTTGCCGGGTTTGATGCTGATCTCGCACCTCTTTCCGAGGGCGCCGTCGCTCGCGCAGGACCCGTCGAAGTTCCCGAATAGCTTGATCTTCCATTTCGTGTTGAAAATGACGGACAACGTGCCCTGCGCTTCGGCGACCGGCGTGCCGGGCCTGGTGCCGCAGGCGTTCCGCTCGACATCGGCCGGGCCGGTGGTCGTCACGCAGATCGTGGTGTCCCGGTCCGGGCGCACCGTGCAGGCGGCGGACCCCGGACCCTCCCCGCAACCCCAGTAGGCGAGCCGCACACCCTGCGGCAGCGCGTCGTCCGGGGTCGCGCTGACCGACCTGACCTGGTCACTCTTGTCGACCCGCAGCACGGACCGGCACACCCGCTCACCGCACGACTCCGACGCTTCCCCCGGCAACGTGAGCGGCACCACCCCACTGTCGGCCACGATATTCAGCCGGACGGAGTCGGTGGGCCTCACCAGAAAATAAGCCGTTCCCGCCGCCAAGATCAGCACAACGAGCACGACACCCGTACCCCAGAAAACACGACGCCTCATCACATACGCCCCCAGGACGCGATGCACTGTGCTCAGAGTCTAGATTTCCACCCCGCGAGCGGGTCAGGTCATGGGCTGGATCGCCAAGGTCGGTTATCTGATCGATATATGAACCCGGGATTTTGGCGGCATTTGCGGTGTTCGGTCAGATTGAGACCCTATTAGTGCTTCGCCCGCTAATCGGCATATGGGGCATTACGTCCGGCGGGAGTCAGGGGGTGAAGGGCAGGGCTCCGGTGGCGGCGTGGGCCTCGAGGAGGGGCTGCGGAGCGGTCAGGCACCAGGCTTCGGTGACCAGCTCGAACAGCTCGTCGGCGTCGATCTTGTCGAGGTGGACCACGACCCAGCCGAACCGGCCGGCGGTGAACTGGACCTCGAACACCTCGGGCCGCTCGGCCACCAGGGCGATCTGCTCCTCGATCGTCGCCTTCAGCCCGACGGTGCGGGTGCGTTCCCACAGGTAGCCGAAGCCCCGCCCGCGCACCTTCAGCGCCGTCCAGTCGCCGCCGTCCGCCTGCTTCACCTCGGGCAGACGGGTCAGCATCAGCAGGAACTCCTCAATGCTCACGCCCATGACCAACCTCTACCAGACCTCACCGACATTTCCGCAAGGGGCGCCTCCTCGTCCGGTGCGCGCGCACGAGTGGACGTCTAGTACTCCAGTGACCTTTTGAGATCAGCGTTGGGATCTCCGCTGGTAGTGGGATCGTCTGGCTTGATGCTGGTGTCGACGGCGCCACCGTGACCAGCGCAGGATCTCCTGGATCTGCCGGTGCGG